>JAFDHO010000197.1 GCA_019308745.1 Deltaproteobacteria bacterium | reverse complement strand
GACCGCCAGACCTTTTCGCTATGCGAATAGGGTACCACTGAAACAAGTTCACCTCTTCCAAGAGATCCCCGAGCCCCAGTAGTTTTGGCGTCTTTCGTAAAGCTAAATTGTTACGAATTAGGCAATTTATGGGTTTTTGGAGTGAGGCAACCATGTCCTTAGACATTGAGCCTGTCGAAAATCTTGCCGTCCCCAAAACGGAAAAATTGATTTCAAGCAACCGATTTTGGGACACCTCGTCTTATAGACGAGGGTTGTTCAGCTCTTTTATGGACCGAGGTGACCATGCCACCGGTGTTTGGGTGACCCCCTCCATCTTTGGCCAGTGACTAGGGAGGAAGAGGTGATGGTAGCGGGACAAGGAAGAATCATATATCCTTCCATACACTTCGTTTGCAAAGCCCTTTGCGGGGGCAGGGCCAAGGGATTTATCAAGACATGGTTCCAACAAGTCCTTTTGTTGATCGTTCCGTTGGCCCTGTTGACGGGTTGCCAGACCCCTGTGGGGCATCGGGAGGAGGCAGACAGGGTCGCAACCAGAATTATCCAGGCTACACAAGAAGAGGCCCTGGGGAGATCAGCACCTTTCACCATAGAGCGGCCCGGCGACATTCTCCGGCGACGCCTGTTGATTGGCCAGCGACTGCCCTACACGAACGAGGCCTCCCTGGGAACGGACAAACTGAAGAAGATAGAGCACTGGCCCGAGAAGGGATATCCCGGGAAAAATCTCTCCCCTGACAAAATCCTTAGCCTGGCCGAAAGAGCCCCTCTGAAGATAGACCTGGTTGAGGCCCTCCAGATAGGTGCGCGCAACAGCCCTCAGTACCAGCTCAAGAAGGAGACCATATTTCGGGCAGCCCTGGACCTGGATCTGGAGCGTAACGAGTTCCGAAGCATACTGGGAGGAAAGGCAGAGGGATTCCTAGAGACGGATCTAAGCGGGAGGAAGACCGTAACCGGCACTGAAGTCAGCGGTGACCTGGACGCTAGGAGGAAGCTCAAGACCGGCATGCAGCTCGGGGCGGCCCTTGCTCTGGATCTGGTGAAGCTCCTCACCCAGGACCACTCGTCGACCCTGGGTATTGTGGGAGATGCGTCCATAACCATACCCCTCCTAAGGGGATCGGGCAGGCACATCGTAACAGAACCCCTCACCCAGGCGCAACGGAATGTGCTTTACGCCATATGGGAATTTGAGAGGTTCAAGAAGACCTTTGCGGTTGATGTCGCAAAGAGATATCTCGAAGTGCTCCGTCGGCTCAGCGAAGTGGAGAATGCCGCCGAAAACTATCGCAACCTCATTTCGTCCACCCGGCGCACGCGAAGGATGGCCGATGCAGGTCGGGTATCCGAGATAGAGGTCGACCAGTCGCTCCAGAACGAGTTGCGGGCCCGCAATCGGTGGATAAGGGCGGAGGAGGCCTACAAGGGCGCTTTGGACTCTTTCAAACTCCTGGTGGGCCTGCCCCCTGACGCCGATATCCTCCTTGATAAGGCCACACTGGACAACCTGATCCAGGAGACCTCGGCGATCATGGCTGCGATCGAAAGGGAAGAAGCAGCCAAGGCCGGTGAGCCGATCCCTCCGGCCAATGCCCCGATCCGGTTAGACAGGCCGGGACAGGAAGGTGCAGGGCCCCTGGAAATGGATCCTTCCCGTGCCATAGAATTGGGCCTGAAAAAGCGACTGGATCTGAGGGTCGCGGAAGGAAAGGTCTATGACGCCCAAAGGGATGTTGTGGTCAGGGCCGATGCCTTGCGGGCAGAGATCACCTTGCTCGGGAAGGCAAGGCTTGGTGAATCCAGATCCATAGAAACGGCCACCCGGGACAACGCGAAACTCAGGACGGATAAGGGCATCTACTCGGCACTGCTCACCATAGACCTCCCCTTCGAGCGAACAGCCGAAAGGAACGCTTACAGGAAAAGCTACATTGACCTGGAGAAGTCCGTGAGGGACCTGCAGGAGCTGGAAGACGAAATCAAGCTTGCCGTGCGCGACAGGCTGCGCGCCATGTACGAGGCCCGGGAAACCAGGAGGATTCAGGCAAGGGCCAGGCTTGTGGCAGAAAAACGTGTGAAGAGTACGGCACTGTTCTTTGAGGCAGGACGCATCCCTATACGGGATGTCCTTGAGGCCCAGGAGGCGCTCATCAATGCCAAGAACGGGTTTATCTCCGCAGTGATTGATTACAGGATAGCAGAGCTGGAATTTCAGCGGGACACCGGCCTCCTCAGGGTTGACGAAAGGGGACTGTGGCGGGAATATACCCCGTAGATTGTCTGGAGGAGTCATAATGGCAAAGAGAACAACCAATACCTGGTCTTTCAGGAACAGGAAACCCTATATAGCTATTGGCCTTATCGTCGCCGCGGGCCTGCTCGGGAACTACCTGGTAAACCTGAGGTCATCCAAGGCGAACATAGGCAAGGGGAAAGACAGTGCGACCTTTTCTGTCAGGCGCGGCCCCCTGAAGATCAGCGTCATAGAATCCGGGACCATAAAGGCCAAGGACCAGGTGATCATCAAGAACGAAGTCGAAGGCAAGACCACGATCCTCTATCTCATTCCTGAAGGCACCCGGGTCAAGAAGGGAGACCTCCTCGTAGAACTCGACGCCAGCTCCTTGCTGGACCAGAAGATAGACCAGCAGATCCGCGTGCAGAATGCAGAGGCAGCCTTTATCAGCGCGAGGGAGAATCTCGAAGTTGTCAAGAATCAGGCCGAGGCCGATGTGGACAAGGCAAAATTGACCCACGAGTTTGCCAAGGAGGACCTGAAAAAATACATTGAGGGAGAATATCCCAACCAGTTGAAAGAGGCAGAGGCAAAGCTCACCCTGGCGAGGGAGGAACTGACCAGGTCCCGGGAAAAGCTTGACTGGTCAAGGCGGCTCTTCAAGGAGAAGTACATTTCCGAAACCGAGCTCCAGACGGACGAGTTGACCGTAAAGAAGAATACCTTGAACCTGGAGCTTGCGAAAAATGACCTGGAACTGCTCAAGAACTTCACGCACAAGAGAAGGCTTGACCAGCTCAGAAGTGACCTCAAACAGGCCAGGATGGCCCTTGAGCGCACTATTCGCAAAGCCAAGGCGGACGTGGCCCAGGCCGAGGCCAACCTGAAGGCAAAAGAGGCGGAGTTCGAGCGGCAGAAAGACAAGCTCAGAAAGATAGAGAATCAGATCGAAAAGACGAAGATCTACGCCCCTGCTGATGGTCTGGCCATCTATGCGACAAGCGCACAGAAGGGTGGCTTCAGGCGTAGGGTTGAGCCGCTAGAGGAAGGACAGGCCGTTAGGGAGAGGCAAGAGTTGATCCATCTTCCTATCGGCAGGGCCGCAAAGGCGGAGGTCGCCATCCATGAATCGAGCCTGGACAAGGTCCGGGTCGGTCTTCCGGTGAAGGTGACCGTTGATGCCCTTCCGGGCAAGGTATTTTTCGGCAGAGTGGCAAAGATCGCCCCCCTGCCGGATGCCCTGAGTGCGTTCTTGAATCCGGATCTCAAGGTCTATGACACGGACATATATTTAGACGAGTCCAGTGAAGATCTTCGTACAGGGATGAGCTGCAAGGCAGAGATCATTGTGGAGCAATATGAGGAGGCCACCTATGTGCCGGTCCAGGCGGTCCTGAGGATTCGGGGCAATCCGACGGTCTATGTCATGAATGGAGGGTCATTTGAGCCTAGGGAGGTGGAAATAGGGCTGGACAATAGTCGAATGGTGCGAATTATCAAGGGGTTGGAACCAGGCGAGGTCGTCTCCCTGACACCTCCCCTTGCCGAGGCGGCTGTCGAGCAGGCACCAGAGGGAGAAAAGATCATAAAGGAGATCGGTCCGATAAAAGTAGAGTCAACTCCTTCACCCGGTAAGCCCTCGGGGCAGGTCCCCGGCGACAAAAGGCAGGGGATCCGGGGTGCGGTTCAGATGCCTGGCCCCGGACCGTCAACAGAGGCGGGAAGAATTCCGGCAGGAGAGGGGCAGCAGAGGATGGAGAGGCTCCAGAATCTTTCTCCGGAAGAGAGGGAGAGGAGACGCAGGTTTTTTGAGGGCCTGTCGCCCGAAGAGCGGGAGCGGCTCCGTAACATGTCCCGGGAAGAGAGAAGGAAGTTCATACGGGAGCGGATGGGCCCGCAATGATGCTCCCCGCAACCCTGCTGGCAAGGTTTCCGCTCCACTAAGAGAAGCTGGAATTCATTTTGCCCTGAAAGACCTGGTCCTCCGGGCCGGGATATTTGTTGGGCTTGGAGGGACGGGTTCCACCCCGTCCGCTTCAGCTGAAAGACGCAAATAGGGGGAAGGCTCCCACTCAATGACTGGTACATCGGGAACAGACAATCACATCGTTCGGTTGGAGAAGGCCACCAAGGTTTACCAGATGGGAAGGCAGGACGTCAGGGCCCTGGCAGGGGTGAGCGTGTCCTTTCACAGGGGAAGCTTCAGTGCCATCATGGGGCCCAGTGGTTCCGGGAAGAGCACCATGATGAATATCCTGGGTTGCCTGGATCGCCTGACCAGCGGAGCATACTATCTCGAAGGAGATGATGTCAGCACCCTTGATGACAATTCCCTGAGCGAGTTGAGACTGAGACACCTGGGATTCATCTTCCAGAGTTTCAACCTCATTCCCCAGCTTACGGTGCAGAGGAACATTGAACTGCCCCTCTACTACCTGGGCTGGGACGCCACCCGGAGCGCCCAAAGGGCTCGGGAGCTTGCCTCGCGAGTGGGTCTGGAAGAAAGGCTGGACCATCGACCTTCGGAACTATCAGGGGGACAGATGCAGCGGGTGGCCATAGCCAGGGCCCTTGCCAATGACCCGCACATCCTCTTTGCGGATGAGCCCACGGGAAACCTGGACACGGCAACGGGTGAGCAGATCATGGAGCTGCTGGCCGAGTTGAACGCCCAGGGCAAAACCATCATCATGGTCACCCATGAGGCCCACATTGCGGCCTATGCCAGGAGAAGGATTCACATGAGGGATGGCATCATAGAGGGCATAGAGGAATAGGCCCATGAAAGAGGCGAAGATCGTTCGAAATATCCTCCTCGGCATTGACAATCTCCTTTTGCATAAACTCAGATCATTCCTCACCATGCTGGGCGTCGTGTTTGGCGTAGGCAGTGTCGTTGCCATGCTCGCGGTCGGCGAGGGAGCCAGCAAGGAGGCCCTCGATCAGATAAGAAAGCTCGGCAGTAACAACATTATCATCACGGCGCTCAAGGCGGTGGAAGATGAAACCGCCAATACCACGAGATCTTTCATGGTGATCTACGGGCTCACCTACGATGATCATCGTCGTCTGGCCGAGACAATCGACACCATAAGGAGGACCGTGCCGGTGAAACTCATCCGGAAAGAAGGCCGGCTCGGGGAGAGGATGCTGGAGCTGAGGGTAGTGGGCACGACATCAATATGGTTTGATCTGGTGCAGCGGGACATTATCGCCGGGAGGATCCTGCATCCCTCGGATGAGGAGAAAAAGGCCCCGGTGGCGGTCCTGACGGAATACGGTGCCAGGAGGTTGCTTGCTACGGAGAACACCATCGGTCAAATACTCAAAATAGGGGGTGACGCCTTTAGGGTGGTAGGGATAGTCAAGAGCGAGGGGGGCAAGGCCGCGGACATCCAGATACCGGACCAGCAGGTGGACGCCTATATCCCTATCGAAGTGGCCAGGGTCTACTACGGGGATATCACTTTCCGAAGGACATCCGGCTCTTTCGAGAGGGAGATGGTGGAACTCCACCAGATCATCGTGGAGGTAGACCGAACGGAAAACGTGGAGAAGACGGCCGCGGCAATAGAGCAAATGTTGAAGCAATTCCATAACAAGAAGGACTACAGCGTCAGCGTGCCGCTGGCCCTTTTGAAGCAGGCCGAGGCGACCAAGAGGACCTTCAACATTGTGCTGGGTTCCATTGCGGCTATAAGCCTGCTGGTGGGCGGTATCGGGATCATGAACATCATGCTGGCCTCCGTGACGGAGAGGACGAGGGAGATAGGCATCCGCCGCGCAATAGGCGCAAAGAAGAGGCAGATCATCACCCAGTTCCTTATCGAGACCGTGGTCTTGTCCACCATAGGCGGATTTGTCGGGATCGGAGTGGGCGTAGTCATACCCAGGTTGATAACCTATATAGCGGGCATGCCCACTATCATTACGCCGTGGAGCATCATGGTCCCCCTCTTCATAAGCGTGGCAATAGGCGTGATCTTCGGTCTTTATCCTGCGGCCCGCGCCGCGGAGGTGGATCCCATCGTGGCCCTCCGCCACGAATAATGAAAAGGGGGACGTGAAAAGGGGGACGACCTTCAATAATCAAATAACTTGACTTAAGGTCTATTTGGGGATATTTTGCAGGCATGCCCAGGATAGCCCGACTAGATACCCCCGGCCTCTTGCATCATATCATGGTCAGAGGAATAGAGCGCCGAAGGATATTCAATGATGATAAGGATCGGGAAAACTTCATCGAGCGGCTCTCTGTTCTCCTTCCTGAAACCAAGAACAAATGCTATGCATGGTCATTTCTACCAAATCACGCGCACTTTTTGTTAAGAAGCGGTCCTGGCGGTATTGCGGGTCTAATGAGAAGATTGCTCACTGGGTATGCGGTATCCTACAACCAGAGGCACAAGCGTCACGGGCCGCTTTTCCAAAACAGGTATAAGTCCATTGTTTGTCAGGAAGACAGCTACTTGCAAGAACTGGTTCGGTATATTCATTTGAATCCCCTGAGGGCAAAGATAGTGGCTGATTTGAAGGAACTGGCCCGCTACCCATACTGCGGGCATAGTGTGCTGATGGGAAGAAAGAAGAGGGAATGGCAAGATGTTGAATATGTTTTAGGTTTTTTTGGAACAAGGGTTGATGAAGCTAGAAAGCGATATGCATTCTATGTTAGGAAAGGCATTGAACTGGGGAGAAGGCCG
>JAFDHO010000196.1 GCA_019308745.1 Deltaproteobacteria bacterium | reverse complement strand
GGTCTATGCCAAATACACGGATCAGCCTCTAACTGAAAATTCTTGATCCGGCCTCCCGGGTTTTCTTTCGGCAACACTATTTCTCGTTTAATCCTTATATCGGAATTCCAGGGTGGCCCCCTTTCCTTGACTTGCACAATTATTGATGCTAGACTCCAAACCGAGTGCGTGCCAGTACTGCGCTGCAAGGATATTGCTGAATAACTCCGAGTGCAGGTAGCTCTGCCTGTCGGGCCCTTACCCCTGTCTACGAGGGACATGAAGGCCCTACTTGCAAGACAATAGCCGAGTACTGCCGTCACCGGGATTTCCTTCAACCTGTTGATTAACAGACCCATCACGGGCACCACAGGCGGGACCTATTCAGCGGGGAACTCATGATTCCCCGGAAGGCCAGGAAGCCAATGCGAAAAGTCGTCAGTATCCGAGACCGTCTTGAAGGCAAGAAGCAAAAGGAGCAAATCCAAAAATTCCGTGGAAAAATAGATACGATCCAGAAGATCATCCAGTGCTCATCCTGCCAGATGAAGTGCGCCATGTGCGGGGTTCACATAAGAGAGATCGCGTCCGAATCCCATCCGATTGAGTCACCCCTGGGACTGGCCTTTTGCGAGAGTTGCAAGGGTGAATTTGAGGATTTCATTGCCCTTTCCAGGGGAAAGAAGGACGCGGATATCTTCTGGCACAACAAGGAGTGGGGAAAAATGTGGTCGTCCTGGTTGAATTACAGGAAGGCCCTGAACGCCTTTGTGGAATCCCCGGAATTCAGGCTACTCCTTGATGAACTTGATTGCCATATCTAAAGTCGAGGGAGGTCGCAAATGTTCGGTATTGGTATGCCGGAGCTCATCATAATCCTGATCATTATCCTGATCATTTTCGGGGCTGGTAAGCTCCCTGAAATAGGCAGCGGAATAGGAAAAGGGATCAAGAATTTTCGTAAGGCCACCCAGGAACCCCAGGACAAACCGGAAGAAATCCCTTCTCCCCACGAGAATGATGCTGACCGAGAAAAGGACTCTTAGGCAGCAAATTCATAGGGTACCCACGCCATCCACAATGCCATAGGATCCGCCAACTCCGGTCCCTTACAAGTTGTGAGAACCCTCAGAAGGGGATGTCATCGTCCGGAACAGAGATGGGCTCCTCTTGCGGAAAGCGCTCGTCAAGTGTCTCTGCCTTGCCCTGTTTCCCAGGAGAACCCAGCATCTGCATGGTCTGAGCGACAATCTCCGTTGTGTACCTCTTGTTTCCTTCCCGATCCTCCCAACTCCTGGTCTGCAGTCTCCCTTCGATGTATACCTGGCTCCCCTTGTGAAGGTACTCGCCGCATATTTCCCCCAGCCGATCCCATGCCACAATCCGATGCCATTCGGTGCGTTCCCCCTTCTCTCCGTTCTTTCCGGTCCATTGCTCATGGGTGGCAATGGAGAAATTGGCTACTGCTTTACCGCTGGGGGTGTATCTCAATTCGGGATCTGCACCAAGGTTGCCCACCAGAATCACTTTGTTGACGCTTGCCATGACACGATCTCCTTTTCTCCTGTTAGAGTTGACGGCTCCGCAGGGACCTCTCCCGGGTCATGCTACCCCTCGAATCCCTCCCCCATAGGTGGATGCGGTGATTGTGATCCGTTATTATATGGGTATCACATCCGATTTCAACAGTTCAAGGCAATAAAAGGGTCAGTGGGGCAAAAAAGCCCACTCCCAGCGCGATAATTGCAAGGGCACTCGCTCGAAACTCCATTTTCTCTGTTGACTCCTTTGAGGCGAAGGTGTAAGCTATTGTAAATTCAATATAAATGAATTGATTTCAGGGAGCCCTTTGCCGCTGTTATCGAAACACGGCACAGGGATTCCCGGCACATCTCGAGGAATGCCTATGGTCAAGATCATTCCCCTTGGCGGGGTTGGAGAAATCGGCCTGAATATGCTTGTGTTGGCCTGCGAGGACTATATGCTCATTATCGACGCTGGCCTGATGTTTCCCGAAGAATATATGCCGGGTGTAGACATCGTCATCCCTGATTTCCAGTTCTTGAGGGAAAACAGGGACAAGGTAAGATCTGTTATCTTGACCCATGGCCACGAAGACCACATCGGCGCCATGCCCTTTTTCCTGCAAGAGATCAACATTCCTGTCTATGGCACGAGCTTCACCATCGAACTGCTTAAGGAAAAACTCAAGGAGCATCGCCTCCTGGGTGAGACAACCTTACAAAAGGTGCGCGCCGGCGAGAAAACCCGCTTCGGCCCGCTCACTGTGGAATACATCAAGGTCAATCACAGCACGGTCGACGGCGTGGGTCTTGCCATCCACACCCCTGAAGGCATTATCATCCACTCCGGGGACTTCAAAATCGATCGAACCCCGGTGGATGGCAATTCCACTGACTTACGCAGGTTTGCCCATTATGGGAAGAAAGACGTGCTCTTGCTCCTCTCTGACTCGACCAACGCCGAAAAGGAAGGGTTCACCCTCAGTGAACGGGAGGTCCGGAGGACCTTGGATGAATTGTTCAAGACATGCCAGGGAAGGCTGATCATAGCGGTCTTTGCATCCAACATCCTCAGGATTCAGCAGGTCCTCAAATTGGCGGTCGCTTACAACAGGAGAGTCCTCTTTAGCGGAAAGAGCATGCGGATGAATGTCAAGATCGCAAAGGAAGAAGGATTCATCCAAATCCCGCCGGAGCTGGAAATCAACGAAAGGGATGTTGATCGCATCCCTGGTGAGCAGGTTGTCATCATCACTACAGGGAGCCAGGGAGAACCCATGTCATCCTTGACCAGGATGGCCCATAATCGGCACAAGGGCTTGAAGATCAAGGAGGGTGATACGGTTGTCCTCTCCTCGCGCTTCATACCCGGTAATGAAAAGGCCATCACAAAGATCATAAACAACCTCTACAGGATGGGGGCGGAGGTGGTCTATGAAAAGGTCTCGGACATCCACTCCTCAGGACATGCTTACAGGGAAGAACTGAAAATGATGCTCAATATGGTCAAGCCCAAGTACTTCATTCCCGTGCATGGTGAATACAGGCATCTCGTCAAGCACATTCAGCTGGCTGAGGAGTGGGGGATGCCAAGGGAAAGGCTCATACTGGCTGAAAACGGCACCAGCATCCTGATCCAGGACGGCGTGCTCAGCATTGGAGAAAGAGTCCCCACGGGAAGGGTTTTCGTGGACGGCAAGGGTATCGGGGACGTTGATGAACTCGTCTTGAGGGACCGCCGACGTCTTTCCGGTGACGGTGTGGTCATAGCCCTCCTGGCCCTTGACGAACAGACCGGAGGGATCGTCTACGGACCCGACATCATTTCACGGGGATTCGTCTTCGAAGACCAGGGAGGCTTTATCCTCGATGAAGCCAAGAATGCCGTGCTTGAGGTCTTGGAGGAAATTGTGGCTGACAAACCCATTGAATGGGGTGATTTGGAGCCCAAAATCAAAAAGAGATTGAAACGCCTGTTCTATAAGATTATCGAGAGGAGGCCCCTTGTTCTACCCATCGTCATACCGGTCTGAGAGGCGGCTGGGGGCAGTGCTCACGAGAGGGAGAAGAGGGGGTAAGGGAATTGTCTAAGAAGAACAGATCCAAGAACAGCAAAAGCGGAAAAGGCCATGAGGGGCCCATGAGGAAGGAAATTAGCGGCATCATCCTGTTATTCCTGGCCATTGTCCTGGGAGTCAGCCTCATATCCTATCACCCCGCGGACCTCCTTTTCTGGCAGAAGGCAGGCAGCCATGCCCTGAAGGCCCGAAATCTCTTCGGGACCGTCGGCGCTCATCTCGCAGGCGGCATATTCCTCCTTCTTGGCTTTTCATCTCTCTGGCTGGTTGTGCTCTTTCTGGCCCTGTCCATCCTGTCCTTTCTTGGGCGCGCCCTGATGTCCCCGGGCAGGATTCTCCTTACCGGGCTTTTTCTCGTCCTGTCCTTCTCGGGGCTCCTGGCCCTTCATCTGCCTGGAATGATAACCTACAAGGGCACCGCCATCATGGGGGGCGGTCTGGCAGGCCACGCCATCTCAGATTTCCTCAAAGGGTTCCTCAATGCCTTTGGGGCCTACGTGTTGCTCGCTGCAGTCTTCCTCATCTCCCTCATGTCTCTCACTAGGGTCTCCTTCGGTTGGCTCTTTTCCAAAGTGTATCTGTGGTTTCTCCTCCTTGCCAAGGCCCTGAGAGAATTCTTTGTCAAGAAAAGGGAAAGGAGACGAAAGAAGAAGGTCCGGGAAAGGCTCTTCCGAGAGGAGAAGGCCAGGCCAAAACGGAAGATGACCATCGTCCAGCCAAAGAAGGAACCCCTAAAGAAGATGGACCAGGAAAGCTTCCCCTTCATGAACGTGGCCGGGGAATTCAAGCTCCCGTCTCTGGACCTCCTTGACGAACCCCCGAGGCCCGAAGGCAGCCGGGTGCAAAGGGAAAGCCTGGAGATGAATGCGAGGCGCCTGGAGAAGAAGCTGGCCGACTTTGGGGTGGAAGGAGAGGTCGTTGAAATCCAGCCGGGCCCCGTCATCACCATGTACGAATTCAAGCCGGCGCCGGGCATTAAGATAAGCAAGGTTGCGGGTCTGTCCGACGACCTGGCCTTGGCCCTTCGGGCGCCCAGCGTCAGGATCGTAGCCCCTCTTCCGGGAAAGGCGGCTATCGGTATCGAGATCCCCAACAACAGGCGGGAGCGGGTCTATCTCCACGAGATCCTTTCTAGCCCGGAATTCAAGAATTCGAGCTTCAAGCTCACCATTGCCCTCGGCAAGGATATCACCGGGGCCCCTGCCATAGCAGATCTCACCAGGATGCCCCATCTGCTCGTCGCCGGTGCAACGGGAACAGGCAAGAGCGTCCTGTTGAATGCCGTCATAAACAGCCTCCTCTTCAAATTGTCTCCCGATATGGCCAGGCTCCTCATCATAGACCCCAAACGAATCGAGCTCTCCGTTTACAAGGATATACCCCACCTGCTTCATCCCGTCATGACCCAGCCAAAGGAGGCCACAAGGGCCCTGGGGTGGGCTGTCGAAGAGATGGAGAGGCGGTACATGCTCCTTTCAGACAGAGGTGTGAGAAATATCGAGACTTACAACCGCAAGATCATGAAAGAGAAAAAGGGTCCACCTTCTGATGGCTCAGAGGGGACAGATAAGCCTCTGCCCTATATCATCCTGGTGATTGATGAACTGGCCGACCTGATGATGGCTTCTTCCAGGGAAGTTGAAGAGGCCATAACCCGCCTGGCCCAGATGGCTCGCGCGGCTGGTATCCATCTGGTCATTGCTACCCAGCGTCCCTCTGTCGATGTGTTGACCGGAATCATCAAGGCCAACTTTCCGGCCCGTATCTCCTTTCAGGTCTCTTCGAAATTCGATTCCAGGACCATACTCGACACCATCGGCGCGGAGCATCTCCTGGGCGAGGGAGACATGCTCTTCTTGCCTCCGGGGGTCGGAAGGATGACAAGAATTCATGGGGCCTTCATATCCGAGGAAGAAGTTAAGCGTGTCACCAATTTCTTGAGAGCCCAGATGAAACCGGAATACGACAATACCATCATAGACCGGGTCACCCAAGACGAAGGCACCGAGGGGAATGACGTCGAGTTTGACGAGAAGTACGAAGAGGCCGTCGACCTGGTCATCAAGACGGGGCAGGCATCCATTTCCATGATTCAGCGAAAGCTCAGGGTGGGCTACAACAGGGCAGCCAGGATGATCGAGGCGATGGAGAGAGAAGGTATCGTTGGCCCTTCTGATGGAATAAGACCGCGAGAGGTTCTCGGAAGGAGAGGGGAATGACGGCCCGTGGAACCGGTAGGCGCAGGAGCACTCCTGTCCTCGGGAAGATCGTTTTTCCTGCGGCAGTGATCCTCGCCCTTTTTTGCCTTGGTCCCGATAACAGATCCCATGCCGATCAGCCACTGACGCAGATATTGGACGGCATTCTCGGAAGGTATGGTGCCATGCCCGGTCTCATGGTCGACTATGAGAGGGAGATTGTCACCAAGTCCATGGCCCTTTTGGGGGACAGTGTAAGAAAAGACACCGCAAAGGGCCGTATCTATTTCAAGCCACCTCATCACTTGAGGGTGGAGCAAGAGACTCCGTCCACCGAACTTGTGGTAACCGATGGCAGGACCCTCTGGTGGTACATCCCTGACAAGAACAGGGCCTACAAATACCCTGCCCGTAGGTTGGGAGAAGAGATGGGGCTCCTTAGCAGTATCTTCCGGGGGCTGAAGGACGTGAGGGAGAGCTTCCAGGTCTCGGTGCACCTGGGTACGGGAGAGGGCTTCTATCGTCTAAAACTAATTCCCCGACCGCCATGGCCCCAGGTGGAACACATAGAGCTTACGGTCGCAGGGGATGAATACCTGATCCGGACCATAGAAATACACAACTACATGGGTGGTATCACCCGTTTCATCTTGGACCGGCCCGCATCCAGGGAGACCTTTGAAAAGGGGTTCTTTCAGTTCGATGCGCCTCCTGGAATCAGGGTCGTCGAGGAAGGGGATCAATGAAGGATCAGGTTCGAGAGGGTCTTCCCCACCCGTTTGAGGTTTTCCATACTGTTGGCCGGGAAAAAGTAGTCAACATAGGGAAGGGCTGTCTGCATGCCCATGCAAATGGGCCTGTAGTCGGAATCCCCTGCGAGGGGGTTCAGCCAAACCACGGCGTGGGCCTTGCGGCTGAGGTTTTCCATTTCTCGTTTCAGGATATTCCTCCCGCCCAGGTCCCAGCCATCACTGAAGATCACGACCACCGTTTGCCTGTTTAGCAACCTTTCGCCGTATCCCCTGCTGAACTGGCGGAGAGAGTATCCGATCCTCGTCCCCCCGGACCAGTCAAGCACGGTCCTGGAGATCAAATCAAGGGCCCTGTTGATATCGTATCGTCTCAATATAGGGGTGATGGGAGTGAGGGAGTTTGAAAAGACAAAGACCTCGACGCGAGATCCAACCTCCTTC
>JAFDHO010000037.1 GCA_019308745.1 Deltaproteobacteria bacterium | reverse complement strand
TCTCCTGGAGCTACTGACGACTTTTGTTGAATGTTTGGTGCCGTTCATGATGCCTGGGAGAAATTTGATTGAGCCTCTGGAAAAGACCTGCCCTGCGGCCACAACCAAGTGTCCTGGGAGCACTTCGGCTTTGCAAAATCCTAACCGGACATTACTGAGTTTCACTGAAACCTGCAACCCTTATTCACCATGAAAGGAGGACATCCATGGAAAAAATCCTGCGAATCGATGTTGGAGCTGAGGGCGGTCCTCGAGCCACCGAGTCCCCCCTCGGGGAATATGCCGGCCTTGGTGGCAGGGCCCTGACCTCTGCCATTGTCTCAAAGGAGGTGCCGCCACTCTCTCACCCCCTTGGCGCCGGGAACAAGCTTGTTATAGCGCCAGGTCTCCTGAGCGGCACAACGGCTGCCATGTCAGGGAGGATGTCGGTCGGTGCCAAGAGCCCTCTTACGGGAGGGATCAAGGAGGCCAACTCAGGGGGTCAGCCATCCCAGGTCCTTGCCAGGCTCGGCTACGCAGCGATTGTCCTGGAAGGCCGACCCCGGGACGATACCCTCTACAAGGTGTTCATAAACAAGGACGGGATCAACATAACTGCGGATAACAGTCTCAAAACGCTGGGCAATTATGATCTTGTTGAAAAGATCAAGGACGAATACGGGGACAAGGTGGCGTGCATCTCCATTGGGCCTGCCGGCGAGATGAAGATGTCTGCCGCTTCGGTCGCCTTTACGGACATGGAACAGAGGCCCACACGTCATGCCGGAAGGGGCGGAATGGGCGCTGTCATGGGAAGCAAGAACATAAAGGTGATCGTGCTGGATGACAGCGGCATGAAGATGCGCAGCCCCAAGGATCCAAAGGCCTTCAAAGAGGCCGGCAAGAAATGGGTTGAGGGCCTACGCAAACATCCTGTAACAGGGGAAGGGCTCCCCGCATACGGCACCAACGTGCTGACCAATGTCATCAACGAGGCCGGCGCCTATCCCACAAACAATTTCCTCCTCGGTCGTTTCGAAGGATGCTCGGCCATAAGCGGTGAGACACAGGCCGAGACCGAAAAGGCCAGGGGAGGACTGGCCACCCACGGCTGCCATCGGGGATGTATCATCAAGTGTTCGGGGATATACGTGGACAAGGATGGAAACTATGTGACCAAACAGCCGGAATACGAGACGGTCTGGGCCCATGGTGGGAACTGCGGCATAAACGACCTGGATGTCATTGCCATGATCGATCGTTTGGACGACGACTTCGGCCTGGATACCATTGAGATGGGTGCAACCATTGCGGTTGCCATGGAGGCGGGTTTGGCCAAATTCGGAGACGGTCAGGCCGCCATAAACCTGGTGAAGGAGGTGGGCAAGGGGACCCATCTGGGGCGGATACTGGGCAATGGGGCCGCGGTAACCGGCCGCGTCTTCGGCGTAGAAAGGGTCCCTGTTGTCAAGGGCCAGGCCATGCCGGCCTATGACCCCCGTGCGGTGCAGGGCATCGGGGTGACCTATGCCACGAGCCCCATGGGTGCGGACCATACGGCAGGCTATGCAGTGGCCACCAACATACTGGGGATCGGCGGGAAGGTAGATCCCATGAAGCCCGAGGGGCAGGTGGATCTGTCGAGAAATCTCCAGATTGCCACGGCGGCCCTGGATTCTACGGGGATGTGCGTCTTTGTGGCCTTTGCCATGCTGGACCAGCCCGATACCTTCCAGGCCCTGATCGATATGATCAACGGCTTTTACGGCATGAGCTTGACCGAAACAGACGTGAACGAGCTTGGAAAAGCCGTCCTGAAACAGGAGCGGGATTTCAATAGGAACGCCGGCTTTACCGCCGGCCACGATCGGTTGCCGGAGTTCTTTAAGAGCCAGGCCCTTCCACCGCACAACGTGGTCTTCAATGTAAAGGATGAGGACCTGGACCAGGTATTCAACTGGTAGGGCCTGAAACACCTTGCGGGATACGGGGAGTCCTTTGCTGCCCCCGTATCCTGACGACCACCATGATAGATCCCCCAGCAATATCCACTTATGGCAGGCCACATCCCCCATCCGAGGGGCCTTCCCTGATGCTTACCCATGAGGCCGTGGCCGGCTTCTTGAGTCTGTTTCAATCCGGCATGGGGATGAGGGCACAGGTGGGTTGCACTGTCGAGTCCTTCCTGTGCGAGCAATTGGGAATCGACCGGCGGTACCTGGAAGACAGGATCAGGACCATATTCCTGGATGGAAAGGCCGTGGATGAGGTCAAATCCACGTTTGTTCGGGATGGTTCGGTGCTGGCCCTTTCTGCTGCCATGCCCGGTCTTCTCGGGGCAGCACTCAAGAAGGGAGGACCCTTTGCCTCCCTCAGAAGCAGTGTCTCTCACAATGGGAAAAGGAATCCCTCTGAAAAGGTTGAGGGTACGGTTATCTTGAAGCTCTTCAACTTCCTTTCTCGTGAGATCGGACCGAACCTCCTGGCCAAGGGCCTCTGGGTCAGGGACAGGGAAGTCAAGACCTTCCTCGAGACGTGGCCCTCCTCTCCGGGGCGCGGGCCAATCAGGGCCTTTTCCAAGGGGGTTGAAATTCCGCCGGACAGGTTGCCGGGTTCGCTTCGGCCCTCGAAATACATCTTTGTCTTCCTGCCGTGATCATCCCCCCGCCACAGGGGGGAAAACCCCTACCCTATCTCCATCCTTCAAGACCTCATCTCCTCGAGCATGGGCACCGTTCAAGAATATGATTTTTGCAGATCCTTCGGGGATGTTGAGCCCCTGCAGGAGGCCCCTTAGGGTTGTCCCTTCTTCAGCGTCCATTACGCCCGAATCACCAGCCACATACTCTTTGGGCATATATTTGGCCAGGGATGCATATAGCCTTACTGTGACCTTCATGGCTTTTACCAGGCGCTTTCTAACCAATCGGCACTGTCAAAGCCGGGGTTTTGCAACGCGGGAGTGTTCCTACTTTTAGGAATACTCTCCAAAAAAAGGCCGACCTGAGAATTTTTGGGCTTTTTGCGAAAATCTTTGTATTAAATAATAACAACGATTTCAATCGGAAACAAGCCGTTAGGGTGACGTGCTCCTGGTGTTGTGAAAAATTTCACCGAAGACCATAATTACCCTTGGATAAAGCACCTTTTTTTGTTATATAGAAATATTTTCCTTTGGGTGGCTCGGGGTCATTTTTCCGGGAGTTGGGGCCCGTGTGGGTCGAAGCCCTCTGGAAAACCCACGGCTCCGTGTCTCGAGAATCCGCCGGCAGCCGTGGAGGGATTCGAAGGGGCCTCAGATGTTCAGCAAATTAGGTGATGCTTAATTAGATTATTCGTAACACTTTAGATTATTGAAAAACAATTGGCAGAATCCACTATGGCTGAATACAGGGGATGACGCCTTTTCTTGCGTTCCGAGCCTCCCGGGCTGGTCTTTTCTGCGACTTATATGCGGGGGATTTCTGCCCCCTCCCGCTGTTCCCCTCGCTATCGCTCGGGGCCAGGGGTTTCCCCCACTGATAAGTCGCAAAAAGACGGCGCCCTCCCGCCAGTCACTCCAGAAAAGGCTTCATCCCCTGTTCTGCTTTGGTGAGGGGGCATTTCAAAGGGCTAAAGTGTTACGATCATTCTCCTTCGGGCCTATTAACCCTATTGCTTTGCTATGAAAGATGATTAATTTATCTAAAATTGCGTATTGGAGGAACATGACATGTATTCCAAAACTGTAATGGATCACTTCAAGAATCCCAGGAATGTGGGGGTCATAGAAGATGCGGATGGCGTGGGTGAAGTGGGCAACCCACTGTGCGGAGACATGATGACCATATATCTCAAGGTCAAAGATGACCGAATCGACGATATCAAGTTCCAGACCTTTGGGTGCGGGGCGGCCATAGCAGTCTCCAGCATGTTGAGCGAATTGGCCAAGGGCAAGACCTTGGAAGAGGCCAAAAAGATTACCAATAAGGATGTTGCAGAGGCCCTGGAGGGATTGCCGAAGAACAAGCTGCATTGCTCTAACCTGGGGGCGGATGCCTTGCAGGTGGCAATAAGAAATTATGAGCACAGAAAGGCCGGAAAAACTGTCATAGAGCCTGCAAGAAAGGAAGCCCACGAGCATAACCACGAGGAAGGCTGTTACTGTCCCTATTGTGATACCGAGGTGGATGAAGGAGCCACCTTTTGCAAGGCTTGCAACTCCCTGCTCGACGACGCCGGCCAGTCCGCCTGAAAGAGAGGTAGAAGTCATGGGAATTATCAACCTGGATCATTTATCGGCGAACCCCTTGCTCCCGGAAGTTCAGGAGGCAATGGTGAAAGCCATCAAGAGCAACTATGGAAATCCTTCCAGCCAACATAAGATCGGTGACCCGGCATCCGAAGCCCTTGATGGCGCCAGGGAGTCGGTGGCCCGATTGATTAATTGTGTAGCACCGAAGGAGGTTGTCTTCACGTCAGGGGGCACGGAATCCGTCAACCATGCGATAAAGGGGGCGGCCTTTGCCAACACCAAGAAAGGCAATCAGATTGTCACATCCAATATTGAACACAATGCAGTCCTGAGAAGCCTGCGTCGCCTCAAGATGATGGACTTCAAGGTTACTTCCGTCCCTGTGGATCAACATGGCCGTGTGAACCCTAGTGACGTTGAAGGGGCCATTACCGACAAGACCATACTGGTTTCCATCATGCACAGCAATAATGAGATCGGCACGCTCCAGCCCATAAAGGAGATAGCGCAAATCACGAGGGATAAAGGGGTCCTATTTCATACGGATGCCGTGGATTCCGTGGGTGTCGTCCCTGTTGATGTCCAGGAGCTAGAGGTGGATCTTCTGAGCTTCGCATCGAATCCCTTTTACGGCCCCACGGGTGTTGGAGGTTTGTATATCCGCCGTGGAACCAAGATATGGCCCATACTTGACGGAGGCGTTCAAGAGAACAACAAAAGGGCTGGTACAGAGAATCTGATAGGGATCATCGGCATGGGTGTCGCCGCAGAATTGGCCCTGAAACACATGGATTCGAGGATTTCTCACTACAAACGTCTCAAGGATAAGCTGATCAAGGAGTTACCCAATTTCATAACTGAGTACTACGTCAATGGACATCCCGAACTCGCCCTACCGAACCTCGTGTCTGTCTCCATAAAGTATATTGAGGGCGAGAGCATAGTCCTCCTGCTGGATGAGGAAGACATTGCCGTCTCCACCAGATCGGCTTGCGCCGCAGGGGCACTCCAGGCCTCCCATGTCCTTCTCTCCATCGGCCGAGACTTTGCAGACGCCCAGGGAACCCTGGTAGTAACCTTTGGAATCGACAATAGGGAGGAAGACGTAGAGCGCTTCTTGGTAGTCCTGAAGGATGCCGTCAAGACCCTGAGGGATATATCGCCCTTGTACCCGAAGGCCGCCCAGGCTTAGGCCTAGCGGGCTGCCCCCCTAAACTTGGCGTCTGGCCTAATATAGAAGCTAAGATGGTGTTGTGCGCTCGCTTTCTTTGGCAGAAATGATGAAATGATTTGGGTAAGAGCCCTGTTGTGGGTCAAGCCTTATCTCCCGAGGAGGTCATCCAGCTTCTTCTGCAGATTTGCCTCTGAAATAACGCCCACGTTGACATCTACGGGCGCCCCGTCCTTGAAGAATATGAGGGTGGGGATGCTTTTGATGCCGTACTCTTCCGCAGCCTTCGGGTTTTCATCGGAATCCACCTTTACGACCTTCACCTTCCCGGCGTTGGCCTTTGCAAAGGATTCCAGAATCGGGGCCATCTGGTGACACGGGCCGCACCACTTAGCCCAAAAGTCCACTAGGACGAGACCTTCTGACTTCAACACTTCTTTTTCGAACTCCTCATCGGTCACAGGGACGTGTGCGTTTTCTACCATGAGATGATCCTCCTGAGTCTATCTTTCCTCTTCGATCCGATATTTCCTTATCTTCGACAGGAGCATCGGGCGACTGACCTCCAAGATCTTTGCTGCCTTCGAGCGATTGCCCTTCGTGAGGTCCAGGGCCTTTTTGATAAGTTCCTTTTCAAGGCGAATCGAGGCCTTTTTGATCGATAGGGTTTCAAGAGGCGATTGGGGAGGCTCCGCGGCCTGCACAGAGACGAGGGAGGGCGGAAGTTCCCCCGGCGTAATGTACCTCCCCTTGGCCAGAAGGACGGCCCTCTCGATGAGGTTCTCCAGCTCCCTCACGTTACCCGGCCAGGAATAGCCCATGAGTATAGGCATGGTCTCGGATGAAAGGCCCTCGATGTTCTTGTGCAGTTTCTTGTTGAACTGATCGATGAAGTAGCCGACCAGGAGAGGAATATCGCCCCTCCTCTCTCTGAGCGGGGGGAGATGGATGGTCATGACCTTGACCCTGTAATAGAGATCCTCCCGAAACCGTCCGGCCTCGACTTCCCTTTTCAAGTCCTTTGAGGTCGCAGCGATGACCCGAACATCCACCTTCTTTGATCCCAGTCCCCCGAGGGGCGTTATCTCCTCTTCCTGCAGGACCCTCAGAAGTTTGACCTGGAAAGACAGGGAAAGCTCTCCGATCTCATCCAGGAATATGGTTCCGCCGTTCGCTTCTTCGAACCGGCCCAACTTGTCTCGGACAGCATCGGTGAATGCCCCTCTCTTGTATCCGAACAGCTCGCTTTCCAGGAGGTTCTCCGGAATTCCCCCGCAGTTTAGGGATACCATTGGCCCAGCAGCCCGTGAGCCGTAAGAATGGATGGCCTTGGCTATCAGCTCTTTCCCGGTCCCGCTTTCCCCGGTTATGAGAACCGTGGTCTTATGATCCGCAACCTTCTTCACCAGATCAAAGACTTCGGCCATTGCCTCACTTCGGGCAATGATTCTCCCAAAGGAATACCTCTCCTCGATCTTTTTGATCTTATCCAGAAGCCTGAGGTTTTCCTCCTTGAGGCGTTCCCTTTCCTCCGCCTTCTTAAGGCTCAAGAGGACTTCGTCCTGCTTGAATGGCTTTGATATGTAATCATAGGCCCCGATCTTCATGGCCTCGAGAGCGGTATCAATCGTCCCGAAAGCGGACATCATGATGTAGGTCTTCTCAGGATACTTCTCCGTCGACTTCTTCAAGAAAGCCATGCCATCCATCCTGGGCATTTTGAGATCGCACAGGATGAAATCAAAGTTATCCTCGTCCATGGCCTTGAGACCTTCAACTCCGTCAGAAGCCGTCTTGGCGACATAACCCGACTTTTCCAGCATCACCTTCAGCATATGCCTCATGTTCATTTCGTCATCTATGATCAGGACGCGCTTTCCGGTCATGGCCTTGTTTGATTACCTCCCCCGTCCTTCAAAGGTAGCGTGATAATAATCGCTGTCCCCTTCCCCAGGGTGCTCTCCGCCATGATCCTTCCGCCAATGCCTTCCACTATCCTGTAACACACCGCCAGTCCAAGGCCGGTACCCTTGCCCGGCTCCTTTGTGGTATAGAAGGGGTCGAAGATGTGGGACAGATCCTGTTCCGGGATGCCGCAACCATTGTCCTCGACCCTCACCTCAATGGCATCGTCTCTGTTGGCACTCCTTAGCAGGAGAGTCTTTTCAGGGTCATCGCCCGCTGACAGCCTCTTGACTTCAAGGGTGTCCACCGCATTCATGACGATATTGAGAAAGACCTGCTGCAACTCATTGGGGTCGCACCAAACGATGTCCTGCGTGGCCTTAAGCTCTTCCTGGATGTTGATATCATCCATCATTGGCTGAGGGGCAAGAATGTCAATGGTTTGGTGGATGACATCATGAACGGAAGTCTCCCTCATCATACCACTGGAGAGCCTCGAAAAGTCCAGTAGTTTCTTGATGATCTGGTTGACCCTGCTGATTTCGGTCTCCATCCGCTTGAAGAAATCCTCCTTCTCCTCTTCTGTCACCTGCCCTCTGTTGATCAACTCCAGATAACCCAGGATGATGCCGATGGGGTTTCCTATTTCGTGGGCTATCCCTGCAGCCAATCGTCCGACGGATGCGAGCTTTTCTGACTTTATGATCTCGCTCTGGGCCTGCTTGAGCTCCCTGTTTGCCTTTTCCAAGGAGAAGATATGGGCCTTCAGTTCCTGCTTGTTTTCATCGAGGCGCTTCAACATATTATTCAAGGACTTGGACAGCTCTCCTATTTCATCCCTCGATGCTTCGGAGAGGGAGGGGAGGAATTCGCCCTCTTTGTACTCGGCCGTAATCTTCAAGAGCCTGTGGATGGGCTTCACCACGAGCCGTGAAAGGAGATATATCCCCACGAGTGCGAGCACTATGGTGTCAATGACAATGTAGAGGAGCAGGATCTTTTGGGACCTTCTGAGGGCTTCGTATATTGGAATGAGCGACCCGTTCAGAGACACCCCTCCAATGGGCTTCCCTTGGTAAGAAAGGGGTGAGGAAATCCTCATTTCCCGGTTGTTCAACCATATGACACCCCATACCATTCCGTAGAAATCGGTCGATTTGAGGCCCCTTTCCATGGCATCCCTTGCGAGCAGTTGCCCCTGGTCTCTGAAGTCTCTGCTATCCCCGCTCCTGTATATTGCCGTCCCTCCGCTGTCTATGATGACAGCGTCAGAAAAACCGCCTGTCTCCAGTAGGCTGGCGACGTAGCTCCTGAAGCGGGGACTGGAAGCGATGCCCTGCGTGGATCGCTTCTTCGCAAGTATCTCCTCCCCGAGATACATCTCAACGGCCCTTATCAGGAGTTCACCTCGCCGGAGCTTGCTTCCCACAAGGCCCTTTTCTGCGATTTTTACCATGACCACGTTGATGAGGAGCATTGCTGCGATAATCAGGAAGATCAGCTGGGCTAGTATTCCAGTCCTGAGACTATAGAGGGGAACCCTCACCGCAGACCTCTCAATTTAGGATGCCGACATACCACCTGAGGATCTCTGATCCAAAAAAAAAGTATACCAAAGCTCCCAGGGAAAGAAAAGGGCCGAAGGGTATTTTGGCCCGGTACCCTTTGCCTGCTACAAGCAGACCCGTGCCTCCTATGAGGATGCCGGTTATGGAAGAGATGAGGATGATGAAGGGCAATGATTTCCATCCCATCCACGCCCCTATCATTGCGATGAGTTTGACGTCCCCGCCCCCCATACCCTGTTTGCCCGTGAGCCATTGAAAGACTATGGCCGTGAGAAAGAGAAACCCTCCCCCGCAAAGGATACCCAGAAGCGACTCCAGCCAGGAAACATGGAAAATCCCTAACGCGGAACCCACGAGTCCCAGCAGGATTCCGGGGAAGGAAATGTAATCCGGAATTATCTTGTGGTCCAAGTCTATGAAACTGATGACTAGGAGCGAGGCACAGAAGAGAAGGGAAAAGAGGTACCTGGGATCTGGCCCGAACTTTGAGAACAGGGCAAGGCTCAAGAGCCCTGTCAAGGCCTCTACAATGGGATATCGCGGTGAGATAGGAGATCTACAAGACCTGCACCTCCCCAGGAGCAAGACATAACTGAGCAGGGGCACATTATCATAGAATCTTATCTTTGCGCCGCACCGGGGACAGCTTGAAGCAGGATGCACGATGGATTCTCCCCTGGGGATTCTATGGATGCAAACGTTGAGAAAGCTGCCCAGGATCAGGCCAAATATGAATGAAACGATCTTCATAAAGGTTGGCGCTTCCAATTCACGCTCCTCCCGTGTATGGATTGCCGACCCGTTTCGGCCAGCGAGGATGATGATTGACAAAGGCCTGGGAATGGCTTATAGAAATCACCATGATAATCTCCATAAACCCAGAGAATCCTCAGAAGAGACTTATCAACCGGGTAGTTCAGGTCCTGGAAAGAGGCGGTCTGATAGCCTACCCCACCGATACATTCTATGGCATCGGGTGTGACCTTTTCAATAAAAAGGGGATTCAGCTCATTCACAAGCTGAAGAGCCGCCCCCTGAAAAAGCCCTTCTCCATTGTATGCGACAGTCTTAAAGAAATAAGCCGTTACGCCCAGGTCTCCAACTATGCATACAAGACCATGAAGCGCTGTCTCCCGGGCCCTTACACCTTTGTCCTCGAGGGAACAAAGCTCGTTCCCAAGATCATGCTCACAAAGAGAAAGACCATGGGTATCCGGGTGCCGGACAACAAAATCTGTCTGGAAATAGTCGGGACCCTGGGCCGGCCCATAATAAGCACGAGCGCAGGTTATGACGACCCCCTTGCCATCCAGGAGGCCTATGCTCCCTACCTTGACCTCGTCATCGATGGGGGGATGATGTATCCGAGCCCATCCACTGTGGTTTCTTTGATCGATGATGTACCGGAAGTGATTCGAGTGGGCAAGGGCGACGTGAGCTCGTTCACCCGGTAGACCATTCTCCTTCCTTGGCGCCGCAACGGAGGGTCATCCCTTTCTCTCCCCTTGATAAACCCGCCCCGGCCGGAGTAGATGGAACAGGGGAATTGCACGCTTTCGAGGACTTCCTTCAAGCAGAGACCTTCTTTTCGCCCCTCTGGCCCAATGTTTCATTGTTCCAGGGTTCCCCCCCGGGCGATCGAGATCCTCGGCTCCGAAAGAAACCTTGTCCACATCAACCCATAGGAGTTCGGAGACGGCTAATCGACCCATCTGTATTCCAGGCCAGAAGTCCTGTATTGTCTTAGGGCCTCCAACACTGCCTCCGTCGCATTCCGGAATAAGAAGTCCCAGAACCTCCCCTTAGGCCTTTTTGGATAGACTATCTGGGCCTCTCCCTTGATCCCCGACATTTTTTTTGCCAGATCCAGGGCATCCTGGAAGTTGCCCAAGGAATCTACCAGGCCCAAGTCCTTTGCCTGAGCCCCCGAGAGGATACGGCCATCTGCGATCTCCCGGACCCGCTGTATCTCAAGACCCCTTCCTCTGGCAACAGCATCCACAAACTGTCTCTGTATGTCTGAGATCAACCCCTTGACCAGTTCCTTTTCCCTTTGGGACATCTTCCTGTGAGGAGAGCCTATATCCTTGAATTCGCCACTTTTCAATACTTCGAAGTCTATGCCTATCTTCTCCATGAGATCTTCTAGCCGCAGAAATTCCATGACAACTCCGATACTGCCGGTTATGGTACCTGGGTTCGCGACTATTCTGTCGGCAGCCGAGGCCACGTAATATCCCCCTGAGGCGGCCAGACTCCCCAGGGAGGCAATAACTCTCTTTGTCTTTCTCGTCCTTCGAACTTCTCTGTAGATCTCCTGCGAAGGGCCTACGCCGCCCCCTGGAGAATCTATTCTCAGCACGATGGCCTTTATTCTTCTGTCCTTTCGAAATCGGACCAGTTGGGACAGAACGGGTCCTGAATCCTTGATAGGTCCTTCTATGGTTATGACGCCTATCTTGTCTCCGAAGGATAGTCTGGTCGTCCCGCCAAAGGTCATGATGATAACCGCCATCACCATACCCAGGAAGATTATCGCAATGACCAGGATGACGAATACGACAAACAGGGGGTGTTTCTTGGAAGACATATTCTGGAATGTGTTATCCTTTCCCCGAGCAGGGAGGGTTCTCAAAGGCAGAGACGGGGGTCTACAAGGGTCTTACAGTGTCTCCAGTCTCTCGCTTTCATCTCCGACCGGGCGCTCTTCCACGTTATCTTCTTTCTGCCCGCCGTCATCTCCCTTATTCTCGTCTGCTTCTGTCGGCCTGAAACCCTCTTCGGCAAGGGCACTCTCCCCTTCTCCTTCGCCCTGCTCTCTTGGTGCGGCCTGCTCTTCTCCACCTTCGGCATTGTCTGCTCTGTCCTGGAACTTTATCATACCTTTTCTCAAGAGTTCTCCCAGGTTCGACGTTGCCTCACTGCGGGTGTTGACATAGCTCTTATAGATTTCTTTCTCGTCACTCTCCTCCAGCTTCCTTACGGAAAGGCCGATTTTCTTCTCTGCCTTTGAAACGTTTATGACCTTTGCCTGAATCACATCATCGGTCTTAAATCGGCTCAGAGGATTGCCGCTCTTGTCTTTCGACAATTCCGAGACATGGATGAGGCCTTCTATGCCTTCCTCCAACTCCACGAAGACCCCGAAATCTGTTACATTTGTGACGACCCCGGTGATGCGGGTCCCGGGCTTGTATCTTTCCGGCACCGATTCCCAGGGGTCTGGCGTGAGTTGCTTGATGCCCAAGGAGAAGCGTTCGTTCTCCTTATCGATGTTCAGGACAACGGCCTGGACGACCTGCCCCTTCCTGTAAATCTCCGACGGATGCTTGATCCTCCGTGTCCAGGAAAAGTCCGAGATATGAACAAGCCCGTCAATCCCTTCATCGATCCCTATGAATATTCCGAAGTCTGTGATGTTCTTGATTCGGCCCTCTATGGTGGTTCCGACGGGATATTTGTCTTCAATGATGTCCCATGGGTTCGGTTCAATCTGCTTCAGCCCCAACGAAATCCTCTTGTTGGCCGAGTCGATGTTGAGCACCACGGCCTCAACCTCATCCCCCACCTTGACTACCTGGGATGGGTGACGGATCTTCCTTGTCCAGGACATTTCCGACACGTGGATCAGCCCTTCTATCCCCTCTTCGATCTCCACGAAGGCCCCGTAATCTGCCAGACTTACCACGTGGCCATGGATCCTGCTGCCAACGGGATATCTCTCGTCCGCCTGAGTCCAGGGGTCGGGTTTTAGCTGCTTCAGGCCCAGGGATACCCTTTCGCTCTCAGGATCAATGCTCAATACCTTGACCGTGATCTCATCTCCTACCTGGTACATTTCAGAAGGATGCCCCACCCTCCCCCAAGACATATCCGTAATGTGAAGCAAGCCGTCTATCCCCCCAAGATCAATGAATAGCCCGTAATCAGTAATATTCTTAACCTTTCCCTGGAGTACTGCCCCGTTCTCCAAGACCTCCAGGGTCTGCTGTCTCAGGCGATTGCGCTCTGCCTCTAAGATGGCCCTCCGCGATAATACAATATTGGAACGGCGCCTGTTGTATTTCAGTATCTTGAAATCGTGGGTCGTGCCGATCAACCCATCGAAATCCTTCACAGGCTTCAGATCGATCTGAGACCCGGGCAGGAATGCTGCCAGACCAATGTCCACGGACATTCCCCCTTTGACGCGCGATATGATTTTTCCTCTTATCGTCCCATCTCGTTCGTAGATTTCCCTGATCTCGTCCCAGATCTTGATCTTGTTCGCCTTTTCCTTGGACAGGAGGATGATTCCCTCATCATCCTCTCTTCTCTCCAGAAGGACATCCACCTTATCACCAACTCTGGCGGTAATGTTTCCATGAGGGTCAATGAACTCACGGATCGGTATCTGTCCCTCCGACTTGTAACCGATATCCACAAGCACAAACTCCTTGTCGATCTGGACAATTTCCCCCCTGACCAGTTCTCCTTCCTGGATACTCCTCAGGCTCTCCTCGTAAAGCTCTTGGAAATCGCTGGTGTCGCCCTTCTTCTTTTCCCCTACGCTGCTTCCGGCTGACTGAGTTGACCCTTCCTGGCCCTTTTCCTCAACAATTTGATCATCCCTCGCGCTTGTGGTGATGTTGGCACCCTCTCCTGTTGCGTTAATCTGTTTGTCCATTAACCTCTTCCCCCCCAATATTGTATTGCCCCCGACATATCGGGCCCCATCATGCCTTATTATCAGACATTCATATAAACTTCAACAATTTAGTCATTTTTTCTGGGATCTTTTATCTCAGGTCTCGGTAACAAGAAACTCATCCAAGCCCTTAGTCCTCAATCCCTCGAGTATCATTTCCACCACCTGATCGGGGCTTAACATGGTGGAATCAATAAGTTTTGCATCCTCAGCCAGCCTCAGGGGCGCAATGGGCCTGCTGGTATCCTGCTCATCCCTCCTCTTCAGATCCTGGAAGACCCCATCACGGGATACCGTCTCCCCGCGGCTGATCCTCTCCAAGTACCTTCTCTCGGCCCTTGTCTCCACGGAGGCCGTGAGAAAGATCTTGAAATCCGCATCAGGGAACACGACCGTGCCCATATCTCGCCCCTCAGCCACGATGTTTCCCCTTTGGGCGATCTTCCTCTGGAGAGAGGTCATGGCCTCTCTCACTTCGTTTACTGCCGAAATCCTGGACGCCAGGATATCCATTTCAGGTGTTCTGATGGCCTGGGAGACATCCTCATTGCCCGAGAATATCTTGCAAACATCGCCTTCATACTCGAAACGCAAGGCCAGCCCTTGACACATCTCTCCCAGCCTCTTCTCTTCCTTGCAAGCGATGCCTTTCCTAACAGCCTGCAAAGCCACGACACGGTACATCGCCCCCGTGTCCAGATAGAGAAAATTCAACCTCTTTGCCAGGAGTTTGCTGACCGTGCTCTTTCCAGAGCCTGACGGTCCGTCGATTGTGATAACCATAGCGAGAGACTTTCCGGGTTCCCTGCGGGGGGGAGTCCGTCCTCCCATGAGACTCGTGCAGACGCGAATTCGCTGGTCGCTCCCTCGTTGCGCCCCGGGAGGGCTGAACAAGGCTTTTATATCAGGCACCAGGAAATATCAAGCTTTTTCACAACGCAAGGATTCCTATATGTGCTTGTTATTTGGGCTTGACTAAGGGATTCAAATTCATTATATATTTGTTTCATGTTTCTTGCGAAGTCCTGCTCGTTCGCGTAGAACCTTATGAGTCATACTTTTCACCCTATCAGGAGAGGAGTTCTATGAACAAGTCCCAATTAATAGAAGCTCTTGCCAGAGAAGAGAATCTTGCCCTGAAAAAGGCCGAAGAGGTTGTCAATACCGTCTTCGGGGACATGGAGAAGGCCCTCACAAGGGGGGAGCGGGTTGAGATACGGGGTTTCGGAAGCTTCAAAATAAAGCACTATGAAGGCTATCAGGGGAGAAATCCAAAGACAGGAGAGATCATCAACGTCGCTTCCAAGAAGCTTCCCTTTTTCAAGGTTGGCAAAGAGCTAAAGGAAAGGGTGGATATCTGATCATTTTCCTTGACGTGCCTTGGTCGTGCTAGACGGGGAGCTAGCGGTGCCCTGTAACCCGAGATCCGCTTATGCGGGGTCGAATGTCCTTGATGAGAGTCTTTATTCAGGGTTGTTGTCTATCGTTCTTGGCAACGGAGTGGACCTTGCGTGACAGACGCTTGCCAACCCCGTCAGGTCCGGAAGGAAGCAGCGGTACGCAAGAGAGCCTGTGTCGCAGTGATCTCTACTCCTTTCACCGGGACGATGACATCATCCTGGAGAGGACGCGAGCAAGGATGCACGACCAAGGACTCTGTCCCTAAGGCCACGCCGCAAAACCAAGCTATAAACCCATCTCCAGTACAAAAGAAGAAAATGCAAGGAACGAGGCGAATGCTCTTCACAACGCCTGAAAGTCAGGCTGGTGTTTTTCCCCCTTTACTGGACCCCCTGGATGCCTCCCAGGTCATCTCCTTTCAGTTCAAAGGCCTGACTAAAGCCCGGTTGTCCCATGCAGTCCTTACTCGCCACGGGGGAGTGAGCCGGCCGCCTTACAACAGCCTCAACACAAGCCAGGCGAGCGGAGATAAGCCCGAAGACGTGGCGAAGAACCTGAGGGTAGTTGTGGAGGTTATTGGGGCGGATCACCTGGTATCCATGAAGCAGTGTCATGGAAGCCACGTAGAAATCATCCAGGATGACGGAGTTGAATCGCTGTCCCGTCCTATTTATGCAGACGCCCTCATCACCAACAGGAAAAGGATTGCCATCATGGTAAGGCTTGCGGACTGCCAGGGCATCATACTCTTTGATCCGGTAAAGAAGGTCCTGGCCAACGTTCATTGCGGTTGGAGAGGAAACGTGCTCAACATCATCGATACCACAGTGAGAAGGATGGTCTCCACGTGTGGTTGCAGGGCTCGTGACGTCATGGCTGCCGTAGGACCTTCTTTGGGACCCTGCTGCGCTGAGTTTAGGTCCTACGAGCAGATCTTCCCAAGGGAATTCCGTGCCTTCATGGTGGGCAAGAATACCTTTGACCTCTGGGCAATAAGCCGCTGGCAGCTTAGAAATGCCGGCCTGAAGGACCGAAATATCGAGGTGGCCGGAGTGTGCACCCGTTGCAGGACAGACCTCTTTTACTCCTATCGGGGGGAAGGCGTCACGGGCAGGTTTGCCATGGTCGCCATGCTCCAGTAGAAAGAAAGGGCTATCCTATTGACAAAAACCAGAAAAGATATAATATCTCTTGACAGGTCGTGGCCCAAACCATAATGAAAGTGTTAGTTAGCCCCTTGGGAGGTCTTTTCAAAAGGCTCAATCAAATTCCTCCCAGACACGGGCAACGGCACCAAACATTCAATAGAAGTCCTCAATAGCCCCAAAAGATCATCTCCACCGGAGCCTCCCTCTTTTGTGCCTGTTGGCAGACGACCATGAGGATTATGGGGGCGTACAAGGGGTGAGGACAAATATTGAGCCTTTTGAAAGGACCTCCCAAGGAGCTATTTAGCGCTCTGATATGACCTATTGGGGAAAACAAACGAAAGGATTTGGGCAACAAGCCTGTACGGACTGGTACTGAAATCTGCGAAAGGAGGTTAACTATGCCAAGCTATGATTTCCGATGCGAAAAATGCAGGAAAAGATTCACCCTCACCCTTACCATCTCCGAGTATGAGAGGACGAAAGTCAGATGTCCAAAATGCAAGAGCACAAGGGTCAAGCAAGAAATAACCCCCTTTCAAGTAGTAACCTCAAAAAAGAGCTGAGATAAATGGAATGTCCCCACTGTCACAACCAGATAGATTGTAAGCGCTGTCCTGCTTGCGGGGCAGAGGTGCCCTTGGAAGGCCAATACTGCATGCATTGTGGTGCTCCCATGGAGGAGGCGGCCTCCGGGTCCGAAGGAACAGACAGTATTGATTTCGACGACAGGGTCCTTTGCCCCGACGGGACCTGCACCGGAATCATTGTCGAAGGCACGTGCAGTGAGTGCGGGCGGCCCTTTGAGGACGGCGCTGAAACAGGATAGCAAGAAAAGTGTATGAACTAAGAGTCGTTTCCCAATTCTCTGCCGCTCATCAACTCAAGGAATCTGGGGGAAAGTGTGAGAGGCTTCACGGCCATAACTGGAAGGTGGAAGTCTATGTGAGCGGCTCAAGCCTTGGGGACCAAGGACTCCTGGTCGACTTCCGGATGATCAGAGAGGCCACTGAAAGGATAATCAAGGGCCTGGATCACCAATTCCTCAATGACCACAACGCATTTGAAGGCATCAACCCCTCCTCTGAAAACATCGCTCGACATGTCTTTCGCGCCCTCAGTCAAGAGCTGAACACAGAGCATTACAGGGTCAGCCGAGTAAGTGCGTGGGAGTCCGAATCCACCTGTGCAACCTACCTGGAGGAATGACCCTTGCCCCTGTGGCCCGTGATTCTATGAAAGTCGTTGCCTTCATACCTGCCAGATACGAATCATCCCGGTTCCAGGGGAAGCCGTTGGCCCCCATCGCCGGGAAGCCAATGATCCAGCACGTCTACCAGCGGGCCGCCCTATGCAAGAGCGTCTCCCAGGTTATTGTTGCCACGGATGACGAGAGAATCAGAGATTGTGTCAAGGATTTCTCGGGTCACGTGGTTATGACCGGCAAAGGCCACCATTCGGGCACGGACCGGGTGGCGGAAGCTGCTCGAATAATGAATCTGAGGGACCAAGACATCGTCGTCAATATACAGGGTGACCAGCCCCTCCTTCATCCCGAGTCCATATCCCACCTGGTAACCCCTCTTCTTGAAGATCCTGCCATCCCCATGACCACCCTGATTTACAAGATAAGCGAACACCACGAAGTCCAAGACATAAGGAATGTCAAGGCCGTCAGGGACAGGGAAGGTTTTGCCCTCTATTTCTCCAGGTCGCCAATCCCCTATTTTCGCGATTCGGGCCCTGGAAGGGTCTATTACAAACACCTGGGATTCTATGGATATCGCATGGATTTTCTCCAGGTATTCGCATCCCTCCCGCCGGGAGACCTGGAGGACAAGGAAAAGCTGGAGCAGTTGAGGACCCTGGAACACGGGCACAAGATCAAGCTCATTGAAACACCCCATGACTCTGTTGAGGTCGACTCTCCAAGGGATATCAAGGAAGTTGAGGACTTGCTGAAAGGGAGTAAAACCTGCTCTTGCAGAGGGTGCCATTCCACCCGTCCACTGTAGGAGCAACCTCTGGTTGCGATTCCCCCATCCCATGTAGGAGCAACTTTGATGAACTCGTAAAAAGTCAAAATTGATGGCTTCGTAGAAAGTCGCCCACTCGTCATGCCGGACTTGATCCGGCATCCAGAACCTCTTGAAATCACTGGATTCCTGCTTTCGCAGGAATGAGAGAAATGAGCGTTTTCGGACTTTTTACGAAGCTATCAACCTTCGGTTGCGATAGGGATGGTTTGGGGTATTAGATCAACCCTTGTCTTTGAATATCAGGGCAGCCGCGTCAATATCTTCGGGAGAAAAGACGAAAAGCGATTTCTTCTCGTTGGGAAGGGCCGAACCATACACGTAGTTGATGTTTATGCCTTCCTCGCCGAATTTCTTTGCCATCTTTGCCAATGTGCCCGGCTTGTTTTCGATCTCCAGGGCAATCACAGGCATGATGTCAAAAAGGTAACCTTCCCTGGACAGGAGGTCGATGGCCTTGTCGGTCTGGTCTACCAGCAGCCTGATGAGCGCATAATCGGCCGAGTCCTTTTGCATCGATCCGTAGGAGGCAGCCGGGGCTATCCTCTTGAGAGACTTCCCCCTCGCCTTGAAGAGCTCCTGGACATAGGCCGAGGCGTCCTGAATGGTGAGCGCGTCTATATTGAGCCCCTCCCCCGCAAGTGTGCTCGCCAGCTTTCCCAGCTCGCCCGGGGCATTGGGAAGAAACAACTGAATCTCCGTTCTGACCATGCCCCCTCCTATCTCTGTTGCCCGGGGAGGTCTTGACCAAAGCCTTCGCCCTGGTAGCCCTTGAAATATTTGAGGAATTCGGAATCCGTCGAAAGGATCAAGGTACTCTCCTTGTCAATGGCCTTCTTGTACAATTCGAGGGTCTCCAGGAACGAGTAAAATTCCGGGTCCTTGCCGTAGGCCTGAGCATAGATCAGGGTGGCTTCCGCATCCGCCTTTCCCTTTACCTCCTGTGCCCTCCGGTAGGCCTCTGACGTGATCTGCTTGAGGGCCTTTTCCTTTTCGCCTTCTATTTTCCGGGCTTCTCCCATTCCCTCGGAACGGAATTTTTCCGCCACCTGTTTGCGCTCGGCTATCATTCTACCGTAAACCGATTTTCTTACCTCTTCCACGTAGTTCAACCGCTTTATCTTGACGTCAACGAGTTCTATGCCGAATTTCGATAACTTAGGCTGAGCCTGCTCGAGGATCCCCTTTGTGATCTTACCCCTCCCCATGATCACTTCGCCCAAGGGCCGGGTATCCTTGATCTCCACGGCAACTATCTCGAAGGTATCCAGCTCCCGGTTCGTGCTGCGAACAGTCTCGATGAGGGAGTATGATGTCACAAAGTTCCGCACCGCAGAGTCGATGATGTCGTCCAGCCGCGCCAGCGCTCCCACGACATTATTAACGGTTTGGAAGAACAGCAACGGATCCACGATCTTCCATCGGGCAAAGGTATCAACCCATATGAAGGTCTTGTCCAAGGTCGGTATCTGGCCCGGATCTCCGTCCCAGTCCAGGAGGTTCTTTGGGAAATAGTTTGCCTGTTGGATCACCGGGATCTTGAAATAGAGGCCCGGTTCCTTTTTGGGCTCTCCTATGGGCCTACCGAACTGAGTAATGACAACCTGTTCGGTCTCGTCAATGGTGTAAGCTCCCGTGTAGAGCACAATAAGCCCTACGATTACAACGGCGACGGTGATCTTCAGTCTCACTTCGTCCCTCCTTTATCATCGAACCTATCAAGGTTGAGCAATGGCAGCAAGGTCTGTTGCCCTGCATCAATGATGTACTTATTGCCCAACCTGGGTATGACTTCTCCTAGGGCTTCCAGATAGAGCCTTCGCCTTGTGACATCCTTTGCCTTGGCGTATTCGTCATAAAGGGCGATGAACCTTGCCACGTCGCCCTTTGCCCGGTTCACTCTATCCAGCGCATACCCTTCGGCGGACCTGATGGTCTTCTCGGCCTGTCCCTTGGCCTGGGGAATGGCCTTGTTGTATTCCTCTCGCGCCTGGTATATCATCTTTTCCTTTTCCTGTATGGCCTGGTTCACTTCGTTAAAGGAAGGCTGAACCGGTTCCGGAACATTTGTCTTCTTCATCTCGATGGTGGTCACCGTTATGCCGGTTTCGGCTTCATCCAGTTCTTTCTGAAGGAGATCTCTGGCTTGAACCGCTATTTCGACCCTCTTACTGATGACCTCGTTTATGCTCCTGTCTCCGACCACGAGGCGCATTGTCGCCTCGGCCAGGTCCCTCAGGGTCCCTCGGACATTCCTGACCTTGAAGAGGTACTTGTAGGGGTCCTTGACCCTGTATTGAACTATCCATGGGACAACAGCCACATTGAGGTCCCCGGTCAGCATCAACGACTCCTTCAGGTAGGCTGAACCGGATGCATACCTTGTCCTCACGCCCGCCTGTATGGTCCTGAAGCCGAACTCCTCTTTGAAAATATACCGCACCTTGACCTTGGTGACCTTTTCTATGCCCTTGGGAAGTTTGACATGGAGACCGGGAGAGGTCGTCCTGATATACCTTCCGAATCTCTGGATCACCCCCACCTCATCCACGTCAACGGTGTAGAAGCTGGTCGAACCCAGATATATGAGAATTATGACGAGGATTATGACCCAGATCGTTGGAAATTTCCCTTTGGCCCCCTTGATTTTTTCAAAGATTTCACCCATCTGAGGAGGCGCTCCCCCTGGCCCCGACTTTCTTTGCTGCTGTAGCTTTTCCCAGTCCCAAGCCATGATTATCACCTTTTCTAAAGTTATTTATTTTGTTAGCATATAGGCAAATATCATTTGAGTCAACAATAACTTAAAGCCCCAATCACGCGAGCATGAACAAGAAAAAGGACTCCCTTACTCCCTTACGAGATGTCATCAGCGAAATACTGGGGGATAAGAATCTGCCCTTCAACCCCAAGGATGCCCTCATATGGCAGGTGTGGGATGAGGTAGTCGGGCCAACCGTCTCCAAGTACGCACAACCATCCTGGATCAAGGACGGCCTCCTCAGGGTCAAGGTATCAGACCCCATATGGTTGCAGGAGCTTCGCTTTCTGGAGGGCACGATCGTGGAAAAATTGAACCAGAGGTTGAACCGGAAGGCCCTTGAACGGATTGACTTCAGGTTGAGATCTTGACGGCCCGTTGCACCGCCTCCCCCTTGCGCCCGGGTGCGACCCTTGCATGACCCCACAGAGATCCTTGGAGGCTTAGGTTTTGCCTTGGGGCTTTTCCTGGCCTATGATTGATGAACTCGCAAAAAGTCAAAATTGACACGCTCGTAAAAAGTCGCCCACTCGTCTGCCGGACTTGATCCGGCATCCAGAACCATTTGAAAAGACTGGATTCCCGCCTTCGCGGGAATGACGCCGAGGGACGTTTTGTGACTTTTTACGAATGCATCAAAATTGAGATGGCAAATGAAAAAACTCCAAGTTCAAGGCGCGCAGAAATTGGACTTTTTAGGAAACCATCATGATTGGTGGCAATACCCGGATCCCTGGATTGCCTCCCTTCAAGGCCTCTATCAAGACCAGCTTTGCCTCAGAGTTCGTGTCGGGATACACCATTTGCAACCTCTTTGGCTCCAGCCTGCGTTCCCTCATACTGACCATGAGATCAGGCAAACGCTCTGCCGAATATATGATGGCGAGTCTTCCCTTCTCCTTCAAGAGCATTTGGGACACATCCATTATGTCCTCGAGGGAGGCCAGGATTTCATGCCGGGCAATGGCCCTTTCCATATCAGGGTTGAGCCTGCCGCTCTCCTTGGGCCGGTAAGGAGGGTTACACACAACAACGTTCGCGCTGGATGCCTTTACCGGAGGACGTCTCACGTCCCCTATCAAAACCCCCATCCGTCCCTTGAAACCGTTCAGGTTTACGTTTCGGGCGGCCTGCTCCGCGAGGTTAGGCTGTATCTCCACTCCCAAGGCAAACCTCAGGGGCCTTGTCCGAAGCAAGATCAATGGTATGATTCCGCACCCTGTTCCGAGATCGATGAGGAAATCCCCTTTCCTGATGGAAACAAACTCCGAGAGGAAAACAGCATCAACGGAAAAACGATATCCGGCCTTTGATTGGATGAGCCGCAACCTCCCATCCATGAATTCGTCAACGGATTCACCGGATCGCAACCTTATGTCCCCTGGCAAAGATGCGTTCATGGGCCTTTGTCTCCCTGTGCTAAAGCTCATTGCTCGTCAGTGATGTCCAGTTAGGATTTTGCAAATAGAGGCTTCGATTGCCAAAAGCCCGATCAATAGCACGTAGAGGTGTCCCCTGGGAGGTCTTTTTCAAAGGCTCAATCAAATTCCTCCCAGGCACGAACGCCGGCACCAAACACTTGATAGAAGTCCTCAGTAGCCCCATGAGATCATCTCTACCGGAGCCTCGGTCTTCTGTGCCTGTGAGGCGATGATTATGAGGCTTATGGGGGCGTGAAAAAGGGTCAGGGCGAATATTGAGCCTTTGAAAAAGACCTCCCAGGGGAGACAACCAACTGCTCCAGGAATTAGTTATTTTGCAAAATCCTAACCGGACATCTATATTTGCTTATACAGTTTTTCCCAAAACCGGGATTCCTTGACTGCCCTGATCTAGATATATAAAATTTGGCTCTCTTTTCAAAGCCCATAATATCAAAAGGAGGCTCAGAATTTCATAACCTGAGCCATTAAGGCCTTCCAGGAGGGCCCGGCGAGGTGGCCCCGGCCGAGATCCTGTGGAGGCCCAAGGCTGATGGAGAGAAACACCATGCATACGGCGGGAAAAGACAGAGACCCTTTAACAGATCCTGATATTATTATCCAGGGAGGGATAGTCCTTACCATGGCTGAGGGTGAAGCACCTTTGATAGATGGAAAAGTCTGTATCAGAGGTGACAGGATCATTTATGTCGGAAAGGACCAGGATCTTTCTCGTTATCCCGAGAAAGCAGAGATCATTGATGCCAAGAAGGGAATCATCATGCCGGGGCTCATAAACGCCCACTCCCACACGGCAATGACCCTTTTCAGGGGCCTTGCTGATGACTTGCCCCTCAAGGAATGGCTCTTCGACAAGATCTTCCCTGCAGAAGCAACCCACCTGAGCCCTGAAACCGTCTACTGGGGAACCCTCTTGGGATGCCTCGAGATGATTGCGTCGGGGACGACCAGTGTCGTGGATGGCTATTTTTTCCAGGACTCCACGGTCCGGGCACTTCAGGAGTCCGGCCTCCGGGCCCTTGTCGCCCAGGGCATAATCGATTTCCCTGCGCCCGGTATCCCCGATCCCCGAGAAAACCTTCAGAGGGGAAGGGCCTTCTTGGAGAAGTGGTGTGGTTTCTCGGAATTGATAGCTCCAGGCCTTTTCTGTCACAGCCCCTTGACGTGCAGTGATAGGACCTTGAAGGAGGCACGGGAAATATCCAGCGAGTTCTCCGTCCCCCTCCAGATTCACCTCTCCGAGACCCGGGAAGAGGTTGACGAAATCCTCAAGAGGACCGGGAGTCGCCCGGTCCATTATCTGGACAACTTGGGGCTCCTCTCCGCAGATCTCATCGCCGCGCACGTGATCCATGTGAGTGACGAAGAAATCGCCTTGCTCAAGCAAAGGGAGGTCAAGGTCGTACATGTGCCTGAAAGCAACATGAAGCTCTCGTCGGGCCTCGCAAGGATCCCTGAAATGATCCAACAGGGGCTCACCCCCGGCCTTGGAACAGACGGATGCGCATCAAACAACGATTTGGATCTCTTTCGGGAAATGGACTCCGCGGCCAAGGTACACAAGGCCTTCTCCATGGATCCGGTAACCATGACTGCCGGCACGGTGCTCCAAATGGCTACACGTTGGGGTGCAAAGGTCATGGGCCTTGAGCAAGCCATCGGAACTCTTGAAGCGGGCAAAAAGGCCGATGTCCTTGTGGTCGATTGCACTGCCCCTCACATGGTTCCCCTGTATAACCCCGTTTCCAATCTCGTCTACTCCGCCACCGGAGCAGATGTAAAGGATGTTGTGGTAAACGGAAGGGTCCTTATGAGGGACAGATGCTTCCAGACCCTCGATGCCCAAGAGATCATCAAAGAAGCCAAAAGGATTGGCAGAGGAATAAATAAATAGGAACCGCGCTCCGGGCCGGGCAGTACGCAAAAGAAAAGGCCCCCACGTCAAAGCAAGATTGTTTCAGCCAGGCGAATGGCTTCAAAGGGACTTTCAACATAACGGACCCCGTCTATATCCCGCCACGTGTCAAGCCCCACCACCGGATGTCCTATCTTGAGGGCCAATGCAATCTCTGATAGTGTCCCGTAACCGCCTGCAATGGCGATCAGCAGATCCGATGTCCTCACCAGGAGGAGATTTCTCCCTTCTCCAAGCCCGGTTGCTATGGGGATCTCGATATAGGGATTTGCGTCTTCCTTCTCCGGCCCCGGCAGAAGTCCTATCGTCCTTCCCCCGCCTTCCATGCATCCCCTGGCAGCTCCTTCCATGACCCCGCCGAGTCCACCACATACCAGATCCCAGCCCCTCTTTGCTATCTCAAGCCCCACTTGTCGTGCGACTTCGTATGTATGCTCGGAGCAGGTCCCCGCCCCTATCACACCGATAGTCCTGTCGGCTTTCATGACTCCTCCTTACTTATTGCGAAACCAATTCCCTTGTCCGAGAATCATCCATAAATCCTGTCGAAGACCTACTTTGTTGTGAAGGCAAGGCACCCTGTTGCACAATAAAAAGTATTGCCATAATAGACCCAACCTGCTATTTAAGCCTTTACAAGCGCCCTTTTGGGCCGACCATTCTTATACCACGGAGAACAGAGTCAAGAAAGAGGATCATGGCTAAAAAGAAGAAAGCAATACTTACACTGGCCCTCATCCCGATCCTGCTAATAGCCTTCGGTATCGGGTGGTTTCTTACCGTCATATTCGAAGGTGAAAAGCCTGAGGTAAACGTCCCGCCGCTTCCTGAGTTCCTTTCTAAGGAAGAGTCCTTTTCCCTGGAGCTTCTGGACCGAAAGCGAGGACTCAAAGAGGTAGCCGTGACCCTTGCCCAGGAAGGAAGGGAGGTAGTCATCCACAGGGAGAAATTCCCTTTCAAGGGATTGCTCAACAGAAAGGGCACTCACCAGCTCCGTAAGGATCTCTCCATTGACCCCCTGGGCCTCAATCTGGCCCAGGGCCGCGTGGACCTTGTCGTCAAGGCCTGGGATTACTCCAGGCGGGGAGGAGGAGATGGGAATCTTAGCCTCCTGCGGAGAAAAATGGTCGTTGACACGATCCCTCCTGCCCTAAGGTCCTTGAGCCGCATGCACAATGTCAACATGGGAGGGGCAGGCCTCGTCGTCTATCAAACCTCCTCGGACGCCCTTGAAAGCGGCCTCATGCTCAATGACTTCTTCTTCCCTGGTTTCGCGGCACGGGAGAGGGCAGAGGAAGGGGTGCATGTGGTCTACTTCTCCATGCCCCGAAGGCTTGACTCTGAGCCGTCCCTCCTCCTCCGGGCCAAGGACAGGGCTGGTAACCTATCGAAATCCGGATTCTATTATCATATCCGCAAAAGGAAGTTTCGTCACGAAATAATAAACATAACAGACCGGTTCCTCAAGAAAGTGCTGCCCTTTTTTTCTAACTACCCCTTTAATCCCGAAGATTCAGATATCAAGAGATACATCGTGATCAACAACGAGCTCAGGAAACAGAACCACAAGACCCTATTCGACCTGAGGGACAAGACCAGCCCGGAAAGAATGTGGGAAGGTCCTTTTCTGAGGCTCAAGAATGCGGCAACCATGGCAAGGTTCGGTGACAGGAGATCCTATTATTACAAGAGGGAAAAGGTTGATGAACAGACCCATCTCGGTGTTGATCTTGCCTCTCTTGCCAGCTCTCCGGTCCCGGCCGCAAATCACGGGAGAGTCATCTTTGCAGGTGAATTGGGGATATATGGCAATACGGTTGTGCTGGACCACGGGCAGGGCCTTATGTCACTTTACGGGCACCTGAGCAAAACGGAAGTAACCTTGGAACAGTCGGTGAGAAAAGGGGACATTATCGGTTACACGGGACAGACGGGTCTTGCGGGCGGTGACCATCTCCACTTTGGAATCATGGTCAACGGCACCTTCGTGAACCCCATAGAGTGGTGGGATAATCACTGGATCCAGGACAATATAGAGAGGAAACTGGCCCTTCTTAAGACCAACTAGGCCTTGTGGATGATCGGTGTCCTTTTGCCGAGAAGCCTCACTGCCCTTTGAGCTTGTTGCCAATGAGTGTGGCAGCTTTCTTTGTCTCTGCTATGAGCCCCTGCATCTTGTCTTCATCCATCGATGCCTTGAAGCCAACCACGTATATGGTCGAGATCATAAGGCCCATTCCTTCAATAGGCGCTGCTACGGCCCTGACCCCCATTATGTACTCCTCATCATCGATGGCATAGCCCTTTTGTCTTGCTGCCCTTATCTCTTGAACGTATTTCTCAGGATCGGTGATGGTGTTTTCTGTGTACCTGGGAAGGCCCCTGGTCCTGATAATGTTCAGGGCCTTGTTCTCTTCCATGGACGCGAGGATTACCTTTCCAGTTGCCCCAGCGAAAATAGGTATTGTGGTTCCCCTTGGCGAGGTTATCTTCAATTCCTTTCTGGATTCCACGATGTCCAGGATAGTAATATGTTGGCCGTTCAAGACCCCAAGAAAGACGGACTCCTCCGTATTTTCCATCAACTCTTCCATGACGGGCCGTGCCACGTCCGCCAGGTCGATTTGGGAATAGGCCAACCTGCCAAGCTCCAGTAGGGTAGGACCTGTCACAAACTTCTTTGTAAGGGGGTCCCTCCTTATGGCACCCAGTTCCTCCAAGGTCGACGTAATACCGTGAACACTGCTTTTCGCCATGGCCAGCTTGCGGGCAATCTCACTGATCCCTAAGCCGTTCCTGGAAAGGGAAATCGCCCTCAGGATTTCAAAGGCCTTTCTTACAGAGGGGGCTATGTAACCTTTGTCCATTGTTCATCCTATTGAACGACATGGCATATTCTCGCCCTATTTCCCTGAGTTGTCAAGCCCTATCTCTATTTCCATTGCGCTACCCGGGGTTGACTCGTGTTTGCAGAATTGAAGTTTTTCTGCTTGACAAAGGCTTGGGCTATGGTAACATAGGGTCCCTCTCAAGAGTTCATTACCCTGAACTACCAAATTTGTCCGTTAGGATCTCATGAGAACTCAAAGCCATTGATCACGATTTTTCAATTGAAAGGAGGATCCCATGGCAGGAGAAAAGGAAGGCCTCACCACGGCCGAAAGCCTACGCAAGACAAGAACCTACGGCAAGGTCCGATGTTTTAACCCCAGCTGCATGGAGAGGATTCAGCCTGAAAAAGGCGCAAAGACCGCCAAATGTCCAAAGTGCGGCCTTGAATATCGCCTGGTATGGATAAGACCGGATTTTCCCAGAATCCGCGGACCCGTATGGGACGTAAACAGGAGGATAGCTCAAGAAGCGAAAGCAAAGAGGGAGGGGAAGTAAAATGGCATTAGACAGGAAAATTGCATACATTGATCTCTCTTCAGGAAAGATCGAAACCAGGACTATCCCCCTCGAGATCCGCCGGAAGTTCCTCGGCGGCAGAGGGTTGGACGCATACTTGTTGTATAACCATACCAAGAAGGGGACTGACCCGTTGAGTCCAGACAATGCGCTGATGATCAGCGGCGGACTCCTGTGTGGCACCCTCGCTTCGGCTACTTCCAGGACCCACGTTATGGCAAAATCACCCCTCACTGAGCTGCTTGGCAGCACCAACATGGGGGGGTTCTTTTCCCCCGAAATGGCCTGGGCCGGCTTTCACCACCTGGTTATCACAGGCAAGGCCAAGAAGCCCGTCTACATCTACGTGCATAACGGCGAAATCGAGATCAGGGATGCGAGCCATCTCTGGGGTCAATCAGTGACTGAGACCCAGTGGCGGATAAGGGAAGAGCTTAATGACGAAGAGGTGAAAGCGCTGGTCTGCGGCCCCGCCGGGGAGAACTTAGTGAGATTTGCCAATGTCATGACAGGCATCAAA
>JAFDHO010000036.1 GCA_019308745.1 Deltaproteobacteria bacterium | reverse complement strand
TCACCGTTGATCACCTCCGCAATATTGTGCTTTGGATTAAGGCCGAAGATGATGTCAATATTCGCCAGACCCAGGTCGGCATCTAGGATTATCACCTTCTTTCCCATCCTTTGGCAAGCAATGGCCAGGTTGCCTACGACATTCGTCTTGCCGACCCCTCCCTTACCACTGGTAACCGCAAATACCTTTGGCCCCTTCTTCACCGAAGAAAATCCGCCTTCATCGTTCTTTTTGAACCTGTCGGCCCTGTCGGCCTGTGCTCTTATCATTCTCCTCAAACTTGTAGCTTGATCCATCGTTCAGATCTCCGGCAGAAAAATCAATTTTTGTTTAGTACAAGGGATAACAATTTTTCTTTTCTTGCTTTCTCTATATCATCAGGCACGTTTTGCCCCGTCGTGAAATAGGAGATGGGCAGATTCAATTTCATTACCTGGTTTATTATGGAGCCGTAGCGCTGCGTTTCGTCCAATTTAGTGAATATGTAGCTTTCAAACTCAAAGGGCCCGAAATTGACGGCGGTCCTATGCATCTCCGGTTCGGAGGTTGCGACACTCAAGAGAAGATGGGAGCTTATCGATAACTCACCGGGTATCATTTGTCTGAGCTCTAAGATGCGGGACATGTCATACTGGCTTTGCCCTGCCGTATCAATCAATACGACATCCCTGCCCTCCATCCTCCGGAGGGCGAAAAAGAGGTCCTTCCTGTTGAAGGCCGGAAAGCACGGTATACCCAAAATGTGTGCATATGTCTTTATTTGTTCAGCCGCACCTATTCGATAATTGTCTATGGAGATCAGCCCCACCTTCCTTTTTGATCCGAGCACGAGCTGAGCGGCAATCTTTGCGATTGTAGTGGTTTTGCCCACCCCCGTAGTACCTATGAATGCTGCGATTATTTGGCCGTTCCCGTTTGCTGCAAAGGGGTCCTTGGTCTTTATGGCATGTTTGATGGCCTTGATGGTCCTTTTTACTATTGCAACCTTGGGATCCGTGCTTTCATCACTCAGTACTCCACTCTTTTCCAGGAAGCCTATTGCATAATCCCTCTTGACCCCGCTCCTGATCAGCCTTGCATAAATATTGAGGAGGGAAGGGCTCCAAATCAATTTCTCAAGGGCACCGTCGGTATGATTGAGGATGTAGATCATATCTTTGATGCTCATCAGCTCTGACTTGACCTCGGCAAGGAGGCCCGGGCTCTGTGCAAATTCACCGGTATTGGAAGGAACTGCCGTTATTTCAAATTGAGGGCCGGTACCATTGCCCCCCAATTTCTCGGTGGAAATTATCATTGCCTCGGGTCCGAGTCTCTCCTTGACTTTTCCGATGGCCTCGATGATGCTCCTTCCCCTGAATTTTTCAACGGCCATTGCTTATGGTTACCTCCCCTATAGATTGAAATCTGATGTCGGTCATAAGTTCATTCTGGGAAAGAACAACCAAAGAAGGGATGAAGTACTCCGTCATCTTTTTCAGATGCCGCCGTATGGCAGGCGACGTAATAATGATAGGATGCAAATTCTTTGCCATAGACTTTTCTGCTTGCTCCTTGATAGAGCCGACTATGGCATCCGCTGTCCTTGGATCAATGGAAAGATATGAACCATGCTCCGTCTTCTGTATGCACTTCAAGAGTGTATCTTCCACGTCATGGCCTAAAGTTATTACCCTCAACACCCCGTCTTCACCCAGATAAGGGGTGACGATAGATCTCGAGAGCCTATGCCTTACGTATTCTGTCAAGAGATCGGGGTCCTTTGTCACGGGAGCGTAGTCCGCCAATGTTTCAACGATGGTTAACAGATCTCTTATGGATATTTGTTCCCGAAGGAGGTTTTGCAGGACTTTCTGGACGACGCCCAGGGGAAGAAGGTTCGGTACCAGTTCCTCAACGGCCTTCGGAGAGGTCTTGGCCAGATTATCAAGGAGGTTTTGAACGTCCTGACGCCCCAGGAGCTCTGAAGAATATCTCCTGATAACTTCTGTCAAGTGTGTCGCCATAATGGTGATATTGTCTACGACGGTATATCCGGCGAGTTTTGCCTCCTCCTTGTTTTTCGGAGGTATCCATATCGCAGGAAGGTTGAATGCGGGCTCACTGGTAGCTATTCCCTCTATTTGCCTTGTGACGTTTCCAGGATCCATGGCCAAAAGATGGTCAATCAACAATTCAGCACCGGCGATCTTTATCCCCTTGAGAAGAATGCTGTATTCAGAAGGTTTAAGCTGGAGATTATCCCTGATATGAATCGGCGGGATGATAAGACCCATTTCCACGGCAAATTGTCGCCTTATGGAACGAACCCTGTCCAAAAATTCCCCCCCCTGCCTCTTGTCTACCAGGGGAATAAGCGCATAGCCTACTTCCAGCTCAAGGGGGTCAATTGCGAGGAGGTATTCAACAGGCTCCGGGCCCGCCTCTTCTTCTTGCTTTTCCATCTCGACCTCCTTGAGCTCTCTTGCACTTAAGGCCATGGCCCTTCTTCTAAGCAAGTAGAGGCTTCCTCCGATGAAAAGGGAGAGCATGACGAAGGGTAGATGCGGCAAGCCGGGGATGAGACCGAAAAAAAATATTATGAACGCCGAGAGGTAAATCGCCTTTGGGTAATCAAAGAATTGTTTCCCCAATTCCCTCCCCATGTTCTCCTCAGAGGCGGCCCTGCTCACAATTATCCCCGCAGCAGTAGATATGGTTAGGGCCGGGATCTGTGATACCAGTCCGTCACCCACGGTAAGGAGGGTGTAATTCTGCGCGGCGTCCATAATGGACATGCTCTTTTGAAGAACGCCTATCACCAGGCCGCCCATGATATTGATGAGGGTGATTATTATGCCGGCAATTGCATCCCCTCTGACGAATTTGGCGGCCCCGTCCATCGCGCCGTAAAATTCGGCCTCTCTGGCAATACTACTCCTGCGGCTTTTCGCCTCTTTCTCGTCTATCAGCCCTGCGTTCAGATCAGCGTCGATACTCATCTGCTTGCCGGGCATTGCATCAAGGGTGAATCTTGCAGCGACCTCTGCTATCCTTGTCGCACCCTTCGTGATGACCACGAAATTTATGATAACAAGAATAGCGAAGACAATCATGCCGACAACGTAGTTGCCGCCGACCACAAAGCTTCCAAAGGATTTAATGACTTTTCCTGCGGCCAGGGCACCATCCTGGCCATGCAGGAGTATTAGCCGGGTTGATGCAACATTCAGAGACAGCCTGAACAGGGTGGTCATCAGGAGCAGAGAGGGGAATATGGAGAAATCGAGGGGCTTCTGGGTGTACATGCTGATCAGGAGAATAGTTATGGAAAGGGTCATATTCAGTGCCAAGAAAAAATCGAGGAGCGCGGAGGGAACAGGAATAATCATCACGATCAGCACGGTGACCACCCCGATGACCGCCACCATTTCACTGGGCGCCGCAAAGGTAATCGGTGATTTTGTTTTAATGACCTCTTCTACCATGTGAATTCTCTGTTACAGTGTTCTTGATTTCAATTTGTAGATATAGGCCAAGATCTCGGCAACCGCCTGGTAGAGGGTCGGCGGTATTTCTTGGTCGATCTCAACCAGGTCGTATAGGCTCCTGGCCAGTGGCTTATTCTCCAGGACGGGGATGTCATGTTCTCTGGCAATGTCTTTGATCTTTTCCGCTATTCTCCTTTTCCCTTTTGCAATCACCTTTGGTGCACCCATGACGGACCCCTCATATTTCAGGGCAACGGCAATGTGTATGGGGTTGGTAATCACCACATCCGCCTCGGGAACTGCCTGCATCATTCTCTTTCTGGCCATTTGCATTTGAATGCTTCTTATCCTGGACTTGACGAGAGGATCGCCTTCCGTCCTTTTAAGGTCCTCTTTCATTTCCCTTTTGGACATCTTCATCCCTTTTTCAAATTCCCATCTTTGATATGAGTAATCGATGAAGAGGATGATGATCATCGCAAGTGAGCACCTTAGAAAGAGCTTAAACATGGCCCAGAGAATATAGGATACGATAGAACTTGTTGCCATTCCTCCCAGAGAGACGACGTTTCTCATCTCGCCCTTTACGGTGAGATATGCAATGCTTCCCACAATGATCAGTTTGGCCAAGGATATGAAAAGTTCCATAACGGACCGCATGGAAAAGAGTCTTTTCAGCCCCTTGACGGGATCCAGTTTTGAAAAGTGAGGCCTGATTGATTCGCCTGAGAGCATAAAGCCCACCTGCATGATGTTGGAAAAAACAGCCGTAACAACGATGGCTGTGAACAAGGGACTCAGTGTCAGGATAAACAGGATGATAATTTTTCGGGAAAACTCAAGGAGCAATTGCAGATCCAGATCTTTAAGGACAATCGCGGAAGTCGCCTTCAACAGAATGGTCTGAAGGTGGCCGTAAATGTAGGATCCGAAAATGCCAAGGACGAACAGGGCGGAGAAAAGAACAGCCACGGAAGGTAGCTCTTTACTCCTGGCCACTTCTCCTTTCCTCCTGGCATCTTCCCTTTTTCTTGGAGTAGGTTTTTCAGTCTTTTCTTCAAAACTATCTTCCGGCATTATTATCTCTAACCCTTCATGATGTTCATGGTATTAATCAACAGGGGGCCCAGCCGATCCATGTATATGTCCAAGAACCTGGAGAGCAGTCCCAGACAGATACCAAAAAAGATGAGCCCTAAGACGATCTGAACCGGAAAGGCTACAATCATGATGTTCATCTGCGGTATGAGCTTGACTACCAGCCCAAATGCCACCTTGGTAAAAAAGAGAACGGCTATCGCGGGTGCACCTATTTTGAGAGCGATAACGAACATATCACCTGCCAAATTTATGACCTCCCGGGCCAGATCCCCTGAGATGGCTAAGGAACCCGGGGGGATAATCTGAAAGCTCTCCTTCATCGCACTCAGCATTATGTGATGCCCGTCAAAGGAAAGGAAAAGCACCATGGCGGTAAAGTATGCCAAATTCGCCAGGATAGAGACCTGAATACCGCTCTGGGGATCAAGGATATTGGTAATGGCAAAACCTGTCTGAAATCCGACCAATTGTCCCATCATCCTGACACCTTCGAAAAATACCTGGACTAATAGCCCCAGAATCATGCCGGTAATGAATTCCGCTATGATCATTTGTCCCATGCCCCATAAGTTATCCGGCAGCCCGGCATAACCCCGATTTGTAACCGGGAAGAGGGAGATACTTATGGCAAGGGCCAACCCGGCCTTGCAACGGGCCGGAATAACTCGCGAGCTGAAAAACGGCAACAAAAAGAGCAAAGCACTTGTCCTGGTAAGGACAACAAGAAACGATTCAAATGTCTCGTAACTCAGGGGCCACAGTTCCATTTCCAAAGCTCATCATCAATTTCGCATCCTGATCGTGCGGGCCGATTTGATATCCGGGGGCCTAATCTTGGTCTATGTCCTGAAAAGAAGCTGCCATAAAAAGTCCTCCGAATATATACCTGCCACCGCGGAGATGAACGAGAACCGGTCCGTCTTCACTTATACCCCTACCTGATGTAAAGGGGTATCTGCTCTATGGCAGTCGTGGCAAAGCGCATCAGGTTCTCAATCATCCAGTGGGCAAAAAATAGAAGTGCCAACAATACGACCAGGATCTTTGGCACGAAAGTCAGGGTCATCTCCTGGATCTGGGTTACGGCCTGAAATATGCTGACGATCAAGCCCACGACCAGTCCCAGGCCGAGCATGGGCATGGCCACGATCATGGTTGTCTTTATGGCTTCCTGTGCAAATGCAACTACGAATTCCGGCGTCATCTCTATACCCCCATGAAACTCCTGACCAGAGAGCCTACTATTAGATGCCAGCCGTCAACCAAGACAAAGAGCATGAGCTTGAAAGGAAGAGATACCAGCACAGGGGGAAGCATCATCATGCCCATGCTGAGCAGCACGCTTGCAACCACCATATCAATAACCAGGAACGGCACGTAGATGATAAACCCGATAATAAATGCGGTTTTCAACTCGCTGATCACGAAGGCAGGGATAAGGATGGACGTGGATATATCACCGGGCTTTCTTGGTTTTGCGGTTCCTGACATCTTAACAAAGAGGGCCAGGTCCTTTTCCCTTGTCTGCTTCAGCATAAACTGCCGCACGGGATTCAAAGCCGCCTCTATGGCCGCCTCCTTGGATATCTCCTCATGAAGATAGGGCTGGAGTGCATCGGTGTTGATCTTCTGCCATACGGGCATCATGATGAAGAAGGTAAGGAAAAGGGCCAGACCTGCGATGATCTGGTTGGAAGGGGTCTGCTGAGTGCCAAGGGCATGGCGCAGGAAGGCAAAGACCACGACCAACCTGGTGAAGGATGTCATAAGTATGAGAATGGCCGGTGCGAGGGAAAGAACGGTAAGCAAAAGGAGTATATGGAGTAAGACGGAAAACTGCCCCGCATCACCGATCTCTCCCGTCCCTATGTGAATCGAAGGAAAAACGAAGTCTTCGGCCTGGGCGCTATTGAGGAGAAGCACTGTAATGACAGGGCAAAGGATAACGGCCATTACCAACCGGTTTCCCGTGCGCTTATCTTTTTGTTTCGTTCTTTTTCCTGTCTCCATCTCCTTCCAATCCTTCTCCATTATGATTGTCAAGCCTTGCCAGGAGGCTTATGTTTCCAGGTGCGACGCCGATGAGGAATCTTTCCCCGGAAATTTCTATGACCTGAACCCTCTCCTTGGGAGAAACATGAAGTGAAGAAATGCTCTTGATGATAGTTTCCCCCTTTGATGCCCGGCCCAAGAACAAAGCCCTCCTCATCAGGTAAAGGACCAGGATCACGAGTCCCAGGACGACCAGGAGCATTGAGATTGTCTTGAGCCCGGTACTGATCATGTCCATCTCGAATAGCCCGTTCATTGAAGTCATCATCTTGTCTAAATACCCGGATTCTCCCCGGGTTCCTCTCCCCGGCGGAGAGATACTGCCCTGGAGAATCAAGTGGAAATGTCTTCTATCCCAGGGTCTTCACCCTTTCAAGGGGACTGATTATATTGGTCACCCTTATGCCGAACCTGTCATCTACCACGACTACCTCACCCCTGGCGATCAGCTTGTTGTTGACATATATTTCCAGGGGCTCTGCCGTGGATTTCCCCAGTTCGATTATCGACCCTTGCCCCAATTGCAACAGGTCATTTACGAGCATCTTGATCTTGCCCAGTTCCACAGACACATCGAGGGGAATATCCAAGATAAAATCAAGGTCGCAGGTCTCCTGTGCTTCGCCATTATTCCCGGCCTGCGGTTCTGTCAGGGCATCGGCCTTTGAATTGCGTGAATCGTTCATTTTTCACCCCTTGTCAATCCTTCCCTCCAGCCTTACGGCCTTTTTCTTGTTATATGTCCCCGGGTAGCCTTTGAACTTGGGGATACCCTGTGCCGTTACAATGACTTGATCGGTAATTTTTTGGTCCAACTGTATGATGTCGTCGGTTTTCATCTCCAGGAGATCTCTCCCGGTTATCTTTGTCGTACCCAGGATGCAAGTGACCTCTAAAGGGAGATTTCCCATTTTCTCCTCAAGGCCCTTTCTCCATGGCCGCTCGACCTCCGGTTTTTCGCCCTGGAATTTGTCCCGTAGTTTTTCCGTTAGGGGTTCTATCGTTGCGTACGGGATACATAGTGTCATCGTCCCTGAAAAGCTTTCCAGATCCACAGTAAACTTTATTACCACTACCATTTCTTCAGTTCCCGCAATCCCGGCGAATTGGGGGTCCACCTCAGAGCGCACAAAAGTCATCTCCATATTCTGGACGGTAGACCACGCCTGCTGCAAGTCGCCGAGGATTATTCTCGAGATTTTCTCTATCATCTTCACTTCGATAGGGGTGAAGCTTTTTCCTGCGAGCTTGGCCGGGCCCGCGGGTTTTCCCCCGAACAGGGTGTCTATGAAGGAGAAGACCAGGGTCCCCTCCATAACCAGCATGGCATATCCCCTCAGAGGCTCCATCTTGAAGATGTTCAAACTGGCAGGAAGGGGGATCCCGCGGCAGAATACGCTGAACCTGAGGGATTCTATGCCGTCCATTGTCACGTCTATTGCTGACCCGGTGGTGACGGACAAACTTGTCTTAAGGAGCCCGGTGAACCTCTCACTAACAGTTTCAAGGCCGGGGAGCTGAAGGTGTATGGGCCGTGTCTGCCTGCGGAAATCATAGTCCTCGATCCCTTCAGTGCTCTGGGGGGTATCCGTCTCTACTTCTACCTTGCCCTTGGAGATCCCCTCAAGCAGGGAGTCGACTTCATTCTGTGATAGTACGTCTGTCATAGCCCTGTTTATTGCACGACAAATTCCGTAAAATATATTTTTTTGACAATATTGCCATTCAGTACCTGGTTCACCCTGTACAAGATCTCTTGTTTTAAGGCAATTTTGCCATCCGGGGTGTTGATCTCATCAAAGGATCGACTGGAAAGCAACAGGAGTATGGCATCCCTCAGCCTGGGATTATTTTCTTCCAGGATTTTTCGGGTCTCTTCGCTGGTGATATCGAGGCTGATGGTGACCTTCAGGTACCTGTTGCTCAGACCGGATTTATCCATCAAGTTGACGATAAATGAGTCGAGCGGATGAATAACAACCACTTCCCCGGTCTTGTCCTTGGGATGATCCGGCGGGGCAGATGCGGCCCCCTCCGATGCCTTCCCCTTTTTGAAGAACCCCCAGGCAAAGTAACCACCTGCTCCCAGGGCGATTACCAACACTGCCAGGATCAAGAGTTTGAAAGGGGGTTTCTTGCTCTCCCCGGTTTTCTTTTTCTCGGTATCCTCTCCTTCTATTTCTTTTGCCATTTTATCCCCTCATAGATGCCTGAAGATGATTTCCACCCTCCTGTTTAATGCCCTGTTCTCCTGGGTATCATTCGGATACAGGGGCCTTGACGGACCGGCGGCCCCGACAGAGAAACGATGTGGCGGCAAACCCTTCACGTTGATAAAGTAGTCAATGACCGACAGGGCCCTGTATAATGAAAGCTCCCAGTTTGACCTGTATTTTCCCTTTGCAAGAGGCGTATCGTCCGTGTGGCCGACAACCAGGATATCGTTTGGACAAGAGCCTATTATGGCGGCGATACAGTCGAGGAACGACAAAAGGTCTTTTCTGATTTCCGCTTCCCCCGGCCTGAACAGGATCCTGTTGGGGAAGGTCAGGACGATGCCCCGCTCGTCGTCCATTATTCTTATCTTGTCCCTTAAGCTCCTCAACATGTCATCCAATTCCTCGTCGGTTCCCTTAAAAGGGATTATCATATCGGAAAGACGGCTCTGGTCCACTACTACCAGGCCTTCACTGTTGTTGTATGCAGAAATGAACCTGGCTAAATCCGGCACTGCCCTGAGACTGGAGAATTCCAGCGCCCCTGTTGCCTGCTTGAAGTGTGTAAAGAGCGACTTCAATTTCTTTGTATCCAGGGAAGACATGGAAATAAGCAAAACGAAAAAGGTCAGGAGCAACATGACCAGGTCAGAGAATGTGACCATCCATAGCCCGGCCTTCGTTCCTTCCTCCTGGTTCGCGGCTTTCCTTCTCTCACCCATTGTTCAAAAGACCTTGAAATCGAATTTCTTGTAGGTAACGACCCCTGAGGGTTTCTCTCCGTAGATTCTCCTGATGTATGGGGGTGCGTTGATGTTCAAAACGATATCCACCCGTCTGTTCTTGGATCGAGATGCCATGGTCTCGTTTGAAGCGATCGGCCTGTAGCTGCCGGAACCATAGGCTGTCAGCCTCGGGGGGGTGACTCGGCCCCTTTGGATCATATATCGTAGGACCTCCAGGGCCATGAGTCCCGAGATCTCCCAGTTCGACCTGTACCCCTTTTCATCCGCAGGGACGTTGTCCGTGTGGCCTACTATTTCCACCGGATATTGCCCCTTATTGATGAATTCACAGAGCCTGTCCAGCAATTCACGTGAGGATGGCTTGATCTCTAATCTGTCGTCGTAAAAAAGGGCACTCTCTTTGATGGTGATTATCTCCCTGTCTTCTATTCTATGGGATTTGACCTGCTTAATCATATCCTTGTCTATCAAGGATATGAGTTCTTTTAATGTTATAGTTTCCCGTGTCATTGGAGGGGAGGGTGGAATGATGTCCTCTCCTGTCTTCAATGGTGATAACCCGCCGGTGAGGCTCCCGAAGGCGCCTGTCAGGGAACCTATGGCCATGCGCACCTTTTGTTGATCTAATACCGCAATGGAGTTGAGCAGGATGAAGAAGGTCAACAGTATCAGGAAGAGCGATACAGTCATCGTCATCCCCACGTCTGCCGGGGCGCCTTCATTCCTGCCTTTTTTCCTATTGACCGGCATCGGATGCCTCCCTTTGATTGGGTGGAAGAAAGGCCATGAGCTTTTGTTCGAGAATCCGGGGATTATCGCCGTTTGAAAGGGAAATGATCCCCTGGATGGACATCTCCTTTGTCAGGACCTCCTGTTTGCTCCGGGTCCGGAGTTTCCCTGCAATCGGCAGGCAGAGTATATTGGCTATCATGGACCCGTAAAAGGTCGTCAGCAATGCCACTGCCATGGCGGGCCCGATTGTGCTGGGGTCATCCATGCTCTGGAGCATTTGCACCAGCCCTATGAGCGTCCCTATCATGCCGAGGGCGGGTGAAAATGTGCCCATAGTGGTAAAGATCTCCGCTCCCAACTGGTGCCTGCTTTGTATGAATTCGATCTCTGTCTCCAATATGTCCCTGATTTCCTGGGGCTCCAGCCCGTCGATGGAAAGCTGGATCCCTTTCTTGAGAAACTCATCCTGTAAGTCCTTTATCTCCTTTTCCAGGGCCAGAATCCCCTCTTTTCTGGACTTTTTGGAGAATTCTATAAACTTTTTGATGACACCATCGGCAGATATGTTGCGGGTGAAAAGGGTGTTCTTTGCTATTCCGAAGACACCAAACACGTCTTTCAGCGGATAGTTGATCATTGTAGCTCCGAGCGTCCCGCCTACAACGATCATCAAGGACGGGATATTTATGAAGAGTTGAATGCCGCTGCCCATAGAAATGGCAAGAAGCACTAGGCCGAAGGCCGATATGATACCCAACAAGGTCGCAATGTCCATGTCCGCTTCCTAAGACCTGATTCGAAATATATTGATTCTCTTCAAGAATCGATGCTCTTACGTCAGTCACCGCAGCAAGTGGGACTATCATCCATGCTCGTCATGATAGTTCAAAAGATGTCTTTCCACTCGTGCCGGACGAGGATAGAATAGAGCAACCTTTATGCCATACTGTATGCTCTTGGGGGTTATTCCGTCGCGAGGAGAAAAAGTCTGAGATTATAAATACATATGAGAAGTCTAAAGTCGTATATCGGTGGGCGTGGAAAGATGCGATGTCAATTCAAGAGGGGGATGTCAAGATATTGACATCCCCCGAAGCCGGACCCTGTATCCTTTCAGTGGCTTCCCGGACCGGCGGTTATCTCTTGAGGTTTATCAGTTCCGCCAGCATCTGATCCGTCACCGTGATGATCTTGGAATTGGCCTGGAAGCCGCGCTGTGTGGTGATCATCCTGACGAACTCATTTGCAATGTCCACATTGGATTGCTCAAGGGCGTTGGGTGCGATACTGCCGAGCCCGTTGGTGCCGGGCTTGTTTGTTATTGCAGCCCCGCTCTCCCTTGTCTGCCTGAAGAGATTGCTTCCCTCCTTGGACAGCCCCTGTACGTTTTGAAACTTGGCCAGGGCTACACGGTAGAGGGGTATGAGCTGGCCGTTGGAATATGTTCCGGTAATGATTCCGTCCACATCCACATTTACACCCTGAAGATCTCCCGCACCATAACCGTTGGCGGATTGGAAGGTGGTGGTAGACGCCCGGGCAAACTGGGTGGTGGACAAGGAGCTGTTGACCCAGCTTGAGCCATCGTAGCGCGATCCGAAATCAAGTTCTATACTCATGGAGTTTCCGGGGATAAAGGCCGGGGCGAAGGTGAAATATCCGTCCGAGAGATCACCCGGCACGCCTTGCGGTACCGAGGCCCCGGTGGCGGGATTGATCTGCCACAGTTCGAGGTCGTTGATGACACCCGAGCCGCTGTTGAAATGGATAAGCCCCCTGGCCAGCAATCCGGCCCAGTTATTACCGGAGACCCCTGTCCTGTTATCTTCACTTGGGTTGCATGTGACAATGAACTCATAGGCATAGGATGTATCCGCCTTATCAAAATAGAGCGTAATGTCGTGTGTGCTTCCCAGGGAATCGTATACCTTAAGGGTGGTCTGATATTCATATGCATTTTCACTGAGGCTGGCCCCGTTAGTCACCCAAAGGGAGGCAAGGGCGTCATCAGAGCCTGATGTATTATCAGATCCGTCCGAATCGAGGTTGACTATGGCCTGGACATGATCTGTCTGCTGTGGACGAGAGGTGAAGGAGCTTAGGAGGATATTGGTGACGGAACCTATGTCCTCTCCATTTTCATCCAGTCTCCATCCCTGGACGATGTACCCTTCAGGGTTGACCAGATACCCATCCTTGTTGAAGCGAAAATTGCCGGCCCTTGAGTAATAGAGGTTGTCATTGTTCTCCTCTCTCAAAACGAAGAACCCTTCTCCGCCGATGGCCAGATCCGTGGAATTAGCCGTGGACTCGAAGGATCCTTGATCAAAAGAGGAGTATATATCCCCTAGGGCGGTCCCTCTGCCCACCTGCGACGTCCCTGAGAGGGTCGAAATCGACTGGCTCAGGAGATCCTGGAAAGAGAAGGTGCTCCCCTTGAATCCCACAGTATTGACGTTGGCGATATTGTTTCCGATGATTTGCATGGCATTGCCCAGGGTGGTAAGGCCGCTGATCCCTGAAAACAGTGCACTTGATAACGCCATTTTATTCCCTCCTGTATCCTTGTGGTCTTATTTCGCCCCTGTCCATCCAGGGCTTCACAAAAACAGTGTTCAAGCGAGCCCGCGGATGTCAGGGGGTCTGTTCCTCGGTCACCATGACATCCAGTACATTCCCTATGCTGATCGGAATGTCGTCAACGTAAAGCAGGGGAGAGGGATCTTCCAGATTGATGCCGCTCACCCTGCCGATAATCCGGGGCTCCACGTCTAAGACCTGTCCTCCTTCGTCAACGGCAGTGACTTGATAGCCGTAGAGACCCTGGCTTTGCCTTATCCCCGCATCATCTCGTCCGTCCCATTGAAAAGTATGCTCCCCCGGGCTTAGGATCCCCAGCTTGATATGTCTTATAGGGTATCCATTTGAGTCTGTTATCCGGATGGAGCAATCTGCCGGGGAGTCCAGGGTGAAGCGCCCCTTGGCCGCTGCACGCTCTTTCAATGACAGGACGTCACCCCGGGCAACGATCTCCTTGCCCAGGATACCGAGGGTCTGGAGGCGGACCGCCTTTTCATCCGAATGTTTGAGTTCCTCCAAGTTTTCATTGACATTAAAGAGCTGCTCGAGGCTGCTGAAAGCTGCCAGTTGAGCAGTGAACTGTGTGCTATCGAGCGGGTTTAATGGGTCCTGGTGCCTGAGTTGTGCTACCAGTAACGTCAGGAAGTCATCCCTGCCGAGCCCCTTTTTTGATCTCGCAAGGGGTAAGAGCCCTCCCTCATCGCTGGATACGCTGAAATTTTCCGTACCGAGTTTTTCGATCATCTTCTATCAGTTCCTCCTTAGTTACGCCTTAAGGTCCAGTAGCCGGTTGCTTACACCCATGGAATGGGCAGTCCCCATAGGCTCTTCAACGGCCTCATCATTTGAGGATGGGGCAACAGCCATCCCTTGCATATCTTGCCCACCGCGGTTTGCTCCTCCGCCTGGACCTTGCCTCAGATCGGCAGGAGACTGCCCGAAGGTGCGACCGCTGTCCTGAATATCTATCTTTTCCAGCCTCACTCCTTGGTCCAAGAGTGCGGCTTTCAGATCCCTAATATTTGACAGGATAATTTCCTTTACCGCTGAACTTTCGGTCATCATTTCAACCTTGACGGAGTTTTTATTGACCTTCAGCACGAGCTTAAGGGCTCCCAGCTCGGGAGGCCTCAACCGGAACCGGATTACCCTATCCCCAATCAGCATAGACCTGGATATTTGCCTTGATACCTGGTTTATTAAATAGCTGGGCAAAGGACCTCCTGAAGACCCTTGGCCCCCTCCGCGCTCGATGACAAGACCTTCCGGGGACGGGGAAGCGATTGCCCTGGGAGGTGTGTGGGCCGGTTCGGCGGGCGGCTTAGGGGGTCGCGTTTCTTCCGGAATTGATCTTATCAGCTCGCGAGCATTGCTGATCGTGCTTGATTGTGTCCTGCCGCCCTGTAAGTCGAGCGATCCTTCACCCCCTTTGCCGGAAGAGGAACGAGGGACAGTACCACGAACCGATGAATTCGAACCCGGGTGCTTTTCTTCGACTTTGACATTCCTGCCGGTTGCATTCTCCAGGGCAGAGAAGCTCGTATCCCTCTTGATAGCCTCGTGTGCGGTCAGGGCCCTCATTTTCAAGAGAAGGCGTTCAATGCCCGGTCTTTCCTCACCCCCTCTTGAAGTTATCGCCTTTTTCAAGATGCTATCTATAGTGGCATCCACGTTTGGGGGTATCCTGGCCTTATAGTGCCTTGTTGGAACCCCATGCCCGGAAATCAGGTATGGGTCCTGTGGTGCCGGTCCTATTGGCACCCCTCCCTTCTCAATGCCTCTCTTTCCGGGACTATCGGATTCGGGTATCAGCCTCCCAACCCTTGGTTGGGTCTTGGCATTCCTTACCTCCCCTGCCACCTGCAGAAACCGCTTCAGGTCTCGGTCAACATCAGAGAGGGGATTCTTCCTGTCCGTATCTTTCTTGAGGCTGAGCAAAAATTCGTCCAGATCCAACCCTTTCCCCTTCACGTTAGCCTCTTCCAGGGCACGATCAACCTCCTGAGGTCTCAGCCCCAGAGACCTGAGAAGGGATTCAAGCCGAAGAACGGCGGATGGCCCCAAAAACTTTCGTTTTTCATGGCCTGTCCCGGTTACTTCATCAATCATGAGGAAGAATTGAGAAAGGGGTATCAGCCCGTGGATAGAGCCTTCCCGTAGCTCCATCAATATTTTTTCGACGGTCTGTCTTGAAGTGCCGCATTGGCGAAGGAATTTTTCCAGCAGGGGAATGTCCTTGCGGTTCAAATAGATCTGGTTCAGGGCCTTTCCCTTGCTCAAGAGTCTCTTCCTGAGGGCTTGGATGTAAGAATGTGCAATCTCTTTGGAGGGCCGTGTCCAGTGCGATGCCCTGGCAGGGGCATATGGCCCTTTCCCCCGAACCGGGTAAAGGGCATTGATGATGTCTGAGAAGTTTATCCCAGTCATTCCCCGCCCGGACGAACCGTGTCCCGTGGAAGGTGCGTACTGTCCGGGGAAAGTGAGGATTTTTAGTATCTGCTGGTTCATGTCCCCCCTTTGAAACGACTTTTTGCTCGGTTAGCCGATTTTTTTAGCAATCTTCGTACCAAAACCGGGTGCGACAGAATAGCTCATTATTTTCAATGCGTTACATGGCGAGAAAAAAGACAGGGTGGGGTGTATTCATGGTCGTAAAGGCAAGGACTGCCTGGCTGAGTCCACTAAAGGGAAAATCTTTCCCTGTGGGGTGGGTAACAAATCGGCCTTTCTTCAAAACGTGCTTCCCGAGTGGACTCGTCAGCATCTCACGGATTTCGTCACCTTGCCGAAGGTTACACTGATGTCTCATTTCTTGACTGAAGCGGTCGGCTGCAAAGACACTTTCCTTTGTCTAGCGTCTCTTGGCAAGCCCTTCGGTGATCTTGGCGGCCCTTTCGGTTTCTACAAAGGAGAGAATCTTGCCCACCTGGTCTCCTTTCATCCTGGAGAGAAGGTCTACAGAGAACTTTATGTCCAGTTTTTCAATCAGGTCCGCCGCCTTTTGAGGTTTCATTGAAGAATAGGCCTTGATTAGATGTTTGAATTTCTGGTCCTCCATCGCCTTTTTCTTGGCTACTTCCGCCCTTATCTCATCCCTTAGTCTTGACAATATATTGATCTTTTTTTCTATTTCCTCCTGGATCGCCAGAAGCTCCGCCTTTTTCTTTTCCAGTATTTCCTGCTCTTTCCTCAGTTCCGCTCTCTTCTTCAGGGTGTAACTCAATTCAATCTCTCCCTCTCCGACCGTGCCCTGCCCTTCTCTTGGATTCGCCTTTGAGAGGCTTTCAACCTCGGATGCCAGTGCGTGATTCTGTGCCAGCGGGGGTTTGCTGTCTTCCCGAAATAAGAGAATGGAGCCGAACACGATCTTCAGTGTGATCAAAGAGGCAAGAAAGATCTGGGTCAATAATTTCATCCCTTCAGCCCCCTTCTTGGCATCACCATCTCGTCCAGGGCCCTTTGTGCCTCCCTCTCCGCCTTTTCCCCGTGCCTTTTGAGGTGCTGGTCCTTTAGGATCTCCAGGGATTTCTTCCTCAGGGACTTCCTTTTCAGTGCCTCCTCCAGGGACCTTACCCTGTGATCCGCCCTATCAACCTCTTGGTGCGCCTCTTTGAGGTCATGATCCAATTTTTCAAGAGATGCCATGTAGAAAAGGTGTTGAGAAACCATTATCCCCCTGATTTGCTCCTTTCTGCACCTTTCGGCCATTTCCCTTCTTTTTTCATTCAGGATATGGACCTGCCTTTTTGCCTCCCGACGTCCGCTTATGGCGCGAGAGAGGTCTACAAGGGCCTTTTTCTCCTGGTAGGCCCTGTAACGAAGCACCATGTCCAGTCTGAAGACGAATGGGCTCATTTTTCCTCTGTTCATCTCCTGTCGCTTGAGTACGCAACGGGGTGGCCCCTGATATATCCTGTAACATCCCGGCCTCATCCACCCGTTCATGGCTCAGCAAAGAGTGATTCCAACCTTGCGACGCTTTCCTCGAAGGTCACTTTTCGGTCAATCTCCTGCCGGAGAAAAGAGTTGATCCTTGTAAGCATCTTTTTGGCATAATCAATCTCAGGATCGGTACCGTCGACATAGGCGCCGATATTGATCAGGTCTTCGGCATTCCTGTATGCGGCAAGTACCTTTATCAGCTTTTTCGAATTGTCCAAGTGCTCGGGACGCACGATATCTTTCATTACCCTGCTGATACTGGCAAGTACGTCGATTGCGGGATAGTGGCCTTTGTGGGCCAGGGAGCGGGAGAGCACAATGTGTCCATCCACTATAGAGCGTATGGCATCCGCAATAGGCTCATTCATGTCATCTCCCTCCACCAGTACGGTATAGATGCCGGTTATGCTGCCCCTTTCTTCAACCTTGCCCGCCCTTTCCAAAAGCTTGGGCAGTTGGGTGAAAACGCTCGGGGTATAGCCCTTTGAGGAAGGGGGCTCGCCTGCGGCCAGGCCGATCTCCCGGAGGGACATGGCGAACCTGGTGATGGAGTCCACCATCAGGATGACATCCAGACCTTTGTCCCTGAAGTACTCCGCCATTGCTGTGGCCAGATAGGCACCCCTTATCCTGACAAGGGCAGGGGCGTCGGAGGTGGCAGCCACGACAATGGATTTTTTCAATGCCTCGTGCCCGAGGGTCCTTTCTACGAACTCCCTGACTTCACGCCCCCTTTCCCCGATTAGGGCTATGACGGTCACGTCCGCCGATGTGTTTCTGGCGATCATACCCATGAGCACGCTCTTTCCTACGCCTGACCCGGACATAATAGCTATTCTCTGCCCCTTTCCTAATGTGATAAGCGCATTGATACATGACACGCCCACATCCATAACCTCTTGGATGATCTCTCTGTTCAGGGGGTTGAGGGTATTTCCGTAAATAGGATATGCCTTGCACCCTGCTATGTCACCCTTACCGTCAATGGGTCGTCCGAGGCCGTCTATAACCCTTCCTAAATATTCATCGCCCACCCTGATCATCGGCCTGTGGGTTATGTCAATGATCCTGCTCCCCGGCTTGATCCCACGGGTCTCCCCGAAAGGCATCAAAATAACCCTCCTGTCCCTGAATCCTATGACTTCCGCCTGGAGGTCGGGTCCTTCCGAGCTTTCAATGGCACAGAGACTCCCGATACCGAGGCCGGGGCCGTGTCCTTCCGCCACGATTCCAGCGACCTTTACCACCCTGCCCTCCAGCCTGATGGGCCGGCACCTGCGCAAGGACTCCAGGTACCTGTTCCATTCTATTTCAATTTTGCCCTGGGACATCCTTTCCCCCCATAAGGGCCTCTTCAAGGCATTCACGGATTTTTTCCAGCCTGGTATCGATCCCGGCATCCACTGCGCCGTACGGAGTTTCCAGATAACACCCCCCCCTGCCGATTGCAGGGTCAGGGGTGACTATAATGGACTTGAGCCCCTGGAATCTTGAGAAGAGCTCGGGCCGCAACTGTTCTACGTAATCCATGTCCTCGGGATTGATCTTGAGGATGATTTCACTCTTCTCGACCGCCAGTTGAAGCGCATTCAATATAGCCTCCCTCAGGACACGATTGTCTGATTCCACATGGAGATAAGTGATCTTCTTGGATATTTCAAAGATCAGTTCCAGGATCTCCTTTTCATAACGACTCAAGACCTCTTCCTTAAGGCGGGTGAACTGATTGAGGAGATCCTCAATGCGGTCTATCGCCTCTTGCGCCCTTTTTCTTCCCAGCTCAAATCCGTCTCTTTCCCCCTGGGCAAACCCCTTTTCATAGGCCTCCTTTTCCAGAAGGGTGATCTTTTCCTGTGCCTTGCCCAGGATATCAGGACCTTCTTTTGCATCCTTATCCGGAGTGGGTGTGCCCGCTCCAAAGGGGACAAACCCGCCTCCCCCTTTGTCTCCGGGGTGGAGGGGGGAGAATTCGGTCACATCTCTCTTACCTGTGGTGCAAGGCTTTGTTAATGCCTCGAATCGGAATTCAGCACACGCCCCTGCAGCCTGGTTGGGTTCTGTGCGATGTTCAGACAAGGATCTCCTCCTTGGAGCTTATGACTATCTTTCCTTCTTTTTCTAGGTCCTTGGCGACCTTAAGGATATACTGTTGCGCCTCCTCGACCTCTTTCAATCTCACCGGGCCCATGACCTCCATATCTTCCCTGAGCATTGCCGATGCCCTTTCAGAAAGATTGGCGAGTATCTTCTCTTTCATCTCGTCGGAGGCGGTCTTTAATGCCTTTGCCAGGACCTGGTTGTCCACGTTGCGGAGGATCTCCCTGAATCCCCTGTCATCTATCTCTATGAGGTCTTCAAAGACGAACATCCTCTGCCTGATCTGCTCCGCCAGATCCTTATCTTCCTCTTCTATTCGGGACAGGAGATATTCTTCCGTGTCCCTGCTCATTTCATTCAGTATATTTGCCAGGGTCTCCAGGCCGTCAAACCCCTTTCTCGTAATCCCGACCTTGGATAGCTCCTTTTTGATCTCTTCGTCAAGGTCCCTGACAAGCTCTTCCTGGACATTGCCGAGGTGTATGATTCGTAACGAAATATCCGCCTTTTGTTCGTCCGGCAACATGCTGAGTATCTCTGCCGCCTTGTCTTTCGGGATATAGGAGAGCATGAGGGCAATGGTTTGAGGATGCTCCCCGTGAATGATATTGACCAGGGTCTCAGGGGGTACAAATGCCAGATCGCTGAAGGGCGCCTTGGCCCTCTCATCACCTATGACTTTGAAGACCTCCCTCGCTGTTTCTTCATCAAGGGTCTTGGCCACCACCTGCTTCAGGAACTCCTTTCCCGACACGGCCAGATTGACTTCGCCCCCGAAATTGGTCAAGAATTCTTCCATTACTGTGTTTAGGACGCGGGAAGGAATATATGTGATCTCAGACATTTGTCTTCCGATCTTTCTTATGCTGTTGCTGTCCAGCCCTTTGAAGAAGGATGTGGTAAACTCCTCGCCCATAGCAAGGAGAAATATGGCGGCCTTTTGAGGGCCTGTCAGGTGATCTGGGTCCAATATGCTCGATGCCATTATTCCTGCTCTCCTATCCATCCCTTCAGAAGCTGGGTCGTTTTTTCGGGGTCCAGCCTGGTTATCTCGAGGACTTTCTCTCTACGGTCCTTTCCCTCGGGTTCTGAAATCTGCACGTATTGTTCGGGGCCTTGAGGCAGCTCTTTGTTTTGCAAGACCGCCTCTCCTCCCAGATTCCTCAGACCCTTGATCAAGGGCCTGACAACCAGCAGGAAGACCAGTATCACAAGCAGCAGGTTGATTATTGCCCTTTGGTGATCTTTCAGGAGTTCAAGGATATCAAAACTTCTCCCCCCCCTATAGGGTTCCATGGTTTCGGTGAGAGGATTATTGAAGGGCATTGAACTGACAGAGACCTGGTCCTCCCTGTCTTCATTGTATCCCATGGACCTCTTGACCATGTCTTCAAACTTCTGCAGTTCCTCCTCACTCCTCGGGACATAGCGCTTCCTCACGGTTCCGTCTTCCATCTTTTCCGTAACGTAGGATCCGTCGATAACAGCAGCGACTGAAAGACGCTTGATGCTCCCGGCGGGTTTGAGGATTGTTCTGGTGATCTTGTTTATCTCGTAATTTGTGGTTATATCCCTCTTGGTCCTCCCGTTTTTTTCTTCACTCCGGGCCGGCACCACCCCTCTCCCCTGATTGATCAATGACTGGGCGGTGTCTTCGACTCCTGTCCCTGTCTCATCAGACTCCGTGATGTTTCTTTGGCTTCTGATAACCGCTGCGGTGGGGTCGTATTCTTCCTCATTGAGGGTTACTTTCGTGAAATCAATTTCAGCGCTCACCCTCACAATGGCCCTGCCTTCACCTACGATGCCCTCCAGCATGCTCTGGACATCCTTTCTTATTTCCTCTTCTACCTTTGCCTTGTAATCGAGCTGGGCGCTTCTGAGCAAGGCGGATGACTCGTCACGCATGCCCCCTTTGAAGAGAATTCTCCCCTTTGTATCCACCACCGTCACTTGTTCAGGATCAAGGCCCTCCACTGCGCTTGCAACAAGGTGGACGACCGCCGCAAGCTTGCCGGGCGGAAGGTCGGCCCCCAGATCCAACTGGATTGATGCGGATGCCGGCCTGCTCTCCTCCACAAAAAGAGATTCCCTGGGAAGCACTATAAAGACCCGTGATGCATTGACTTCCTTGAATCGGTTTATGGTTCTTGACAATTCGCCTTGAAGTGCCCTCCTGTAATTCAGCTCTCGGACAAATTTCGTGGTCCTGAAGTCCGTTTGGTCAAATATTTCAAAACCCACGTTGCCGCCACTGGGCAGGCCGTCTCCCGCCAACACCAGGCGAAGGTCATGTACTTTCTCGGCCGGTACCAGGATAGCCGTTCCATTGGCTTCGATCTTGTAAGGCGTCTTTTGCTCTCTCAACTTGGCCACAATCGCCCCTGCATCATCAGGGGAGAGGTTGTTAAACAGGACCTGATAATCCACCTGGTTCGCCCAGATAAACATGAAGGCAAACCCACTGACCATCATTACAACGACGAAGGCAATGCTGATCTTTTTGGAGAGAGGTAACGCCCTCAAAAGCTCCTGAAATTGGTTTATTGAATTCATGGCAACATCTTCCCGATAGCCTGATTATGGTTTAGATAAGCCCCCGCGCCCCTTTGGCGCCCATGAAAGAGATGAAGAGCCACGGCTTGTCAAAACTGCATGCGCATGATCTCTCTATAAGCATCAATGACCTTGTTCCTTACGGTAAGTAGTATCCGCATGGATGTGTCGGCCTTTTGAAGGGCTATCATTGCCACGTGTATATCCGCCTTTCCCTGTAGGAGGTCGATTACAGACCTGTCGGCTTCCCTCTCCAGGGTGTCGACCCTGTTGATCGACTCCTTTATTATCTTTCCAAAGTCGGACCGGGCCCTCCTTTTGCTCCCTGATATACCTTGAGCAGGGGGGGCATCTTTGAAGCCTTTGATAAGCAGATCTCCCATGTTTATCTCCCTATTTCAAGGGCCTTTATAGCCATCTGTTTTGTCACCTTGAGTACGCCTACATTTGCCTCAAAGACCCTTCTTGCTATCAACAGGTTGGTCATCTCCACCAGCAGGTCTATATTCGGCTTGAGCAGGTACCCGTTCTTGTCCGCATCAGGATGGGTCGGATTGAAGACCTTCTTAAAGGGACCGGGATCATCCACGACACCGTCCACACTCACCCCTCGCGCCTGAAGGTCGAGAATCCTGTCAAAGTCCGTAACAGGCCTTGCTCTCATTACGATCATCTTGCGCCTGTAAGGGCCACCCTCAGGGGTGCGGGTAGTCTCTATGTTTGCAAGATTGCTCGCAATGATATCCATTCTTTTCCTCTGGGCATAGAGCCCTGAAGCGCTTATTTCAAGAGATTGCAAGAAATTCATCCTACCTGCCTCCTTCCCGTATTACCTCTTTTAACAGGTTTATTTTCCTCAAGAGGATTTCAGTGGCAGCCCTGTACCTCAAGTTGTTCTCTATCAGCTTGGTCATCTCCCTGTCTATGTTTACCCAGTTATAACCGTTCCACTCACCCTGCTCTTCAAAAGATTCAAAGTCGCGTCCGGATATCGCCCCTGATTCGATATGTCGAGGGTCACTCCTGCGCAACCGGAACTCCGAATCGTGCCCCAGGGCCTTGTCAAGGGCCGCCCTGAAATCGATCTCCTTCGCCCTATAGCCCGGTGTTTCCAGATTGCTGATGTTGCCGGCGATAAGCACATGCCGTTTGTGTGCTATGTCTATCGCCCTTTCCAGCGCACGAAAGGTATTGGCAAAGGATAATTTGCTAGGCATAAGATTCCTCCCTGTTCACACTCAGGATATGTATCATCGCTTTCCGGTCGGGGTTTTTTGAAATCCTGACCGGGTAATATCGGGCATGCACAGGAGTTAAAAGCAATTTGCATGCCTTTCTTGATCCTGCTCCATTTTTTTTCGGTACTCATTCAACTTGTTTCTGAGCGTGCGAACGCTGATCCCCAAGATCTCCGCCGCATACGTCCTGTTGCCGTTTGTGCGGTGGAGGGCCTGGAAAATCATTTTTCGCTCCATCTCCCTCAGAGACAGGGGAGCCGATGGGGGGGCGAGGTACACTTTGCAGACGGTTTCCATGTTCAGCCCAAGATCGCGCTCCCCTATCCGGTCCCCTTTGCACCTGAGTACCGCCCTTTCAATCACGTTTTCAAGCTCCCGGACGTTCCCTTTCCATGGCAGGCCAATGAGTGTCTGTTTCGCCTCTTTTGTCAATTCCTTGACGGACCTGCCGTCTATCCTGCTATATTTTTCCACAAAGTGCTCAGCCAGAAGGGGTATGTCCTCTTTCCTTTCCCTCAAGGGGGGCAGATGAAATGGCATGACATTCAATCTGTAAAACAGGTCTTCCCTGAATCTCCCTTCATCAACTTCTTTCTGAATGTCCCTGTTTGTGGTGGCAATAACCCTTATGTCCACGGGAATGGGGGTCGTGCCTCCGACCCTGTCGATCTCCCTTTCCTGGAGGACCCTGAGCAGTTTGGACTGGAGTTGAATATTCATCTCGCTGACCTCATCCAGGAGTATGGTCCCCGAATGGGCCATCTCAAACTTGCCCTTTTTCCTGCTGATCGCCCCTGTAAAGGAGCCCTTTTCATGCCCGAAAAGCTCGCTTTCCAGCAATGTTTCAGGGAGTGCGGCACAGTTTATTGCAACAAAGGGACCATTTCTTCTATTGCTGTTGCGGTGGATATACCGGGCAAAAAGCTCCTTGCCTGTACCTGATTCTCCCTGGATAAGCACCGAGGCCTGGCTGTCGGCTATGTCTCTGGCCTCCTCCAGGAGTCGTGCCATTTTATTGTTTCTCGTAATAATGGAGTTTCTTGATACGGATGGCAGGTCGCCCCTTTTTCCGGGAGATTCGCCGTTGGAAACATAGGAGATGATGGCCTTCATCATCCCGGCCGTCAGGGGTTTCACCATGAAATCGCTGGCTCCAAGCTTCATGGCCTCCACGGCTTCCCGCACTCCGGCATCCGCAGATAGGATTATAACCGGCAGGCCTTCATTGATCTCCTTGATACGTTGAAGAAGATCGAGACCGTTTCCCTTTGGCAGGCTCATCTCCGTTATGACAAGATCATAATGGTCATTGAGAGCCCTTTCCAATGCGGATGCCGCATCATCGGTCACGCTTATTCGATGACCCGCCCTTGTGAACGCCCTGCCGATGATTGATCCGTCTTCCGTATGACTTTCAACCAACAAGACCTTTTTCCCTGTCATCTCCGATACCCGCTCCTCTTCCCGATCCCGGTTCTCTCCTTTCCCCCAATTCCTTGTCAAAGGCAGCTTCCTCCAGTCTCTCCCTGGCCAGGATACTCCAGAAAGGGAACTTACCATTCAGGATCTGCTTGAATATCTCATTGGATTTTTCTCTGTTTCCCAAGGTCTCATAGTACCGTGCTATCATAAACATCACACGCGCCTTGTCCTCGCCCGTCTTCTTATCGATTTCCCGATACAGGATCGAAATCCCCTTCCGGGGATTACCCAGGTCAAGATACAGCCGTGCCATTTCCTCGTAGGAATGGGGGGAGGGCAGGGTGCACTCCTTGATCATCCTGTCCGCTTCTCTCAGGGCCTCCAAGGCCTTTGTCCTTGAGGCCATGGCCGTCAAGGCCCGTGCCCTGTCCAGCAAGATATCCACCCTGTCGCATTTTTCGGGATTGAAATCCAGGGCCCTGGCAAACATCTCCGCTGCCTGGGGGTATTTTTTCTCCTGATACAGTACATTCCCCTTCAACTGATACGCCAAGGGGACCAGCACGTCACTAGGATGATTCTTGATAATCAGGTCAGCCATTTCCAGGGCCTTCTCCAGCCTGCCCTTTTTGAGGGACTCCCTGCCAAGGGAGATAAGGAGGTCGCCGGGTTTTTCGTGATCCTGTAGAAGGGGGTCTGCTCTCCTGAAAACCTCCAGGGCGAACCCCTCCAGGCCAAGTTGCATGGAGGCCCTGGCTACGGTCAACATGGGTGCCGGGGATTCAATGAAGTCGAAGAGATCCCCTTCCTCCAGATACAGATTAACAATATCTTCGTAGGCCCCATTCTTCATCCAGGCTCCCAGGAGGTCCTCCAGGGTCTGTGTGAGGGCATGCTGGAACTCTCTCCGGGCGTCGGAGAGTCGGGGTTGTTTCCTTTTCAACATCTTCAGGACGTCCAGACTTTCTTGATATTTTCCTTCCTTGCGATAACCTATTGCCAACTTGAGCAGGGTCAACCCCAGGAGGGGATTATTGCCGTCTCCCTTGGAGAGCCTGCCCATGATATCTTCATATATCTCTACGGGAAGCCCCACCGCCTGCCTTTTCATCTCCGCAATGGGTATAAACCCCCTATTTGTCTTGAATTTGCCTTCTTCCTGGAGTTCGGCAAGCCTGAGCTGGGAAATTATTGCTCCTTCGGTGCCGGGGTGACGATCGAGGACCAGTTCATAGAATTTTACGGCATTATGGATTGCGCCCTCATTCCTGTAAGTATCCGCAATCTTGGTCAATATGTAGTCACCAGAGGGTGAATCAGGGCGTATGTTATAGAACCTGATAAGGTTTTCACGGGCCATGGCGTTGTCGCCCAGTTCGTAGTAATTATGCCCAAGGTATAGGGATATCTCGGGGTAGAGATAGACGGTTTCAGGCCTTGATACCTCGATTCCTGTAAGAAGCTCGAGTGATTTTCGAAAGCTGTTCATTTCATAAAGGACCATTGCCATCGCTGTTTTTGCCCTTATTTGCAGCTCAGGATCCGGGAATGCCCGAGTAAGGTGTCTTGCAATGGAAAGGGCCTCTTTCTTTCGTCCCTTGAGGAGCAGGATCTTGATTTTCTGTATCATGGCCTCAAAGGCACGGTTCGATTCAGTGTCTTTTTTTAGTAGGAGGTTATAGTAACCCAATGCCTCAAAATAGTTTTGGGTCTTGAAGCACAGGTTTCCGAGGGCCAGGAGGGCGTCCGCGACAAACGATGAGTGCGGGAATTCGCTGATCGCAGCCTCGTAACGGCCTTTTATTTCGCCGAGACGATCAAGCAGAGAAGAAGAGTACAGGTGGTCGTAAGATTTCGCCAGGAGGAAATGGGCCCGCTCGGCATGCCTTCCTCCGGACTTCGAGGCTGCCAACCTTTCAAAGTTATCGATTGCGCCCCGCCAGTCTCGAGCGTGGTAGGCATTAAGCCCTCTTATGAGTATTGCGGTGTCTTCCCGGCCGTCGTCCGCAGGAAGTTGCGTCAACCTGTCCGGGGGATAGTCCTTTTTCCTGGGACTTCGAGCCATGCCCGGCCGATACCTTCCGGATGGGGCTGTCGCCGCTATTTCCAGTGCCTTTCTTTCCACTATGGTTTTCGGTTCTATCTCATCAAAAGAGCCCTGTGCTTGTCTGTTGCCCCTGACCCTTGCTCTTTGCGTGTCACGGGGATTCAGCACAATAAGCAGTCTTTGATCATATGCCCATGCAGTAAATGAAGGTATTTCATCAGTCTTGAGGTCCAGGACGATCCTTACCCTGTCTTGGTGGAATCCGATCCTCACATCCTTCACATACTCGTGTCTAACAGGGGTCATCATGGTGCGGAAGGGGTCGGTAATGCCGAAAATATCGATGGCGATCCTCGGGGGGGAAAGCATGGTGCTGGTTGAGTAGTCCAGTATCCTGCCATCGCCCGGTATCTCAATGGCTATTGGTTTCCTATCGTGCCCGGATTCGTGCATCCCGTAAGCTATCAAGAGTAGCCTATCGGTACGGCCCCCGTAGCGTGCAGGATGATTATCGGCCGCAACAGCCCTCGGGGAAGACAGGACCAGCATGATCAGAATGAAGAAAAGAGTCACCATTACCTGACCCGTGGAAGAAAGTCCAGTCCCCTGGATGAATTCACCCCAATAATTTCTTTATCCTTGATTGTTGGGTATCTCAGCAATTACTATGCCAAAATCTACAGGAGGAGTCCCTTCACTGCTAGGAAACTGTTGCTGCCGTTGCTACCGGGTATTCCAGACTAGAGCGCACAGGCCATCAGGCTCCATTCCCTCGACCGGCGCTAGGGAAGGGAAAAGAATGGAAGGTTATAGTCAGGGGTATAAGGATATGTCATTATTTTGACGGGTTTAGGTCTTTCAGGCCCGGCCCGGGGCTGTCATTTCAATGTTACGTTTCTTGATTTTTTCCACGAGGGTCGTTCTCTTGATGTTGAGAAGCTTGGCCGCCTTTGATTTGACCCAGTTGCTCCTTTCCAGTGCGTCAAGGATAAGCCTTTTTTCAAAGTCCTTCACTGCCTCGTCGAGGGATATCCCCTGCTCCGGAACTCTTCGTTCAGGCCAGGTGTGATGTCGAATGGACATATGGCGTTCCTGGATGTGTTCCGGCAAGTCACCGATGTCGGCTATGGTATTTTCACAAAGGATGGTTATGCTTTTGACGACGTTTTCGAGCTCTCTCACATTACCGGGCCAGTCATAGTCGTAGAAGGCCTTCATGGCCTCGGTGGAGAACCCCGTGACCCTGTGGCCCTTTTTGTTCCTTTGAAATTTTTTTAGAAAATGGTCAATGAGGATGGGAATATCGGATTTCCGCCTTTTCAATGGTGGGACCTTGATGGGGATGACATTCAATCTGTAATACAGATCCTCTCTAAACCTCCCGTTGTTTATGGCGACGGTGAGGTCCTGGTTTGTGGCCGAGATAATCCTGACATCCACGTGGATGGTCCTGGTCCCCCCGAGTCTTTCAAATTCGTGCTCCTGCAATACCCTCAGCAGCTTGACCTGAAGGGCGGGGCTCATCTCTCCCACTTCGTCCAGGAAGACTGTGCCGCCGTTTGCCATTTCAAATCGGCCTATTCGCCTCTTGTGGGCCCCGGTAAACGCCCCTTTTTCGTGCCCGAAGATTTCGCTTTCAAGCAGCTCTCCAGGGATTGCAGCGCAATTGATGGTGACCAGGGGTTTGTCTGCCCGGCTGCTGTTATAGTGGATAGCCCTCGCTATCAATTCTTTGCCTGTCCCGCTGGGTCCGGTTATCAGGACCGCGCCATCCGTATCTGAAACCTTATCTATCAAATAGTATATCCTCTTTATCGCATCACTGGTACCGATGATGTTCTTGTGGTGGTATTTCCTTTGAAGCTCCTTTTTCAGCCTGATATTCTCCGCCTCGAGATCCATGAACTTCAGGGCCTTTTCAACAACCAGCAAGAGCTCTTCCGGGGCAATAGGCTTGGTGATATAGTCAAAGGCCCCGTTTTTGATGGCCTCGACCG
>JAFDHO010000195.1 GCA_019308745.1 Deltaproteobacteria bacterium | reverse complement strand
ACCTTTTCCCAGGTCGTGGCTAAGCACCGCATAGGGAGGCAGTCTACAAACACCAACCAGGTCAGCCCTCAAGAAGTAGGCTGTCTCCTTGATATGCCTGGTGATCAGCGCAGGATCATCAGGGAGAGGGGCACTGTTGGCCTCAACCAGGTTCTCTCCCATAGTGCTGAGGTGGGCCTGCATCCAGCTCATGGCGGCGCTGAGCGGATGCTTTTTGACTATCCGGGGTCTTTCCTTCTGGAGGTAGGGGCCGAACTCTCCTCGAAAGGCCCTGTTAAAGCCACTGTTCCTTCCGTCAACCCGTTGTACCTCTTCTTCCCTGATCATCACCGTGGGCTGGTCTACCCTCTTAAGAACGTGGACCGGGTAGGGATCCAAACGATCAGTGTTGAAGGCCCGCATGAAGCTCGTCACAATACCCATACTTTCGAGTCTCGTTCGGGTCCACCGGGCCTGCCGGGCCAGATTCCTTTGTTCTCTGTCGGACCCCAACGACCATCCTTTGCGATTTGTGCATGAAAACGTACGTGTTTGGTGGGCTGTTACCCCGGTCTTTGACACGGGAAAGCTTTTCGACTTACAAAGCTGATTCTTGACACACCCGACAGGCACATAATTTCATATATTATATATGATATTGAAATAATGGTTGTCAACTGCTAATTTTTTGGCTAGATATGAAAAGAAAGGCAGGAATGTTCTGGGACACCGTCTTTACCTAAGGGCTTGTTAAACCTCGTAAAGGGAAGGAGGAATCACCATGTACGACAAAAGATCCTTCAAGAAAATCATTCCCCTGGCGGCCTTTGGTCTCTCGATCCTTTTTGTCTCATCCTTTTGCCTCGCAGCCGGTCCCAAATACGGGGGCACCCTTAGAATTGGCGTCAGGGTTCCCCAATTCACCCGGCTCGATGCCAGGGCCCTGACCACCGAGACCATGGTTCCAAGTGCCACCATGATCTATGATTATCTCTATGGCTTCAGTGACAAGGGGCTGAGAGAACTGGTGCCCGCCCTGGCAACAAAGATCGAAACCCACGATAACAAGGTATGGCTTATCCACCTCCGAAGGGGCGTGAAATTCCATAACGGCAGGGAGATGACCGCCCAGGACGTGAAGGCCAATTTTGACTGGAGGATCCAGACGCCAAAAGGGTGGAAGCCTGTCCGGTACAAGGAGCTGATCAAGTACCTGAAGAAGGCGGAAGTCCTGGACAAATACACCGTCAAGGTGACACTGGAAAAGCCCTTCGCTCCCCTGATCAGGGTCTTGGCTTACTCCATGAGGGGCATCATTCCTCCGGAGGAAGCTGAGAAATGGAAAGACAAATTCACCTTCCACCCCTGCGGTACCGGCCCCTTCAAGGTGGTCGAGATAAAACCAAAGGAGCGGGTGGTCCTGGGAAGGTTTGAGGATTACTGGGGCCCAAGACCCTATGTTGATAAGGTTGTGTACAAGTTTTACAGGAGCAATGAGGCACGTCTGGTGGCCCTTCAAAAGGGGGAGCTGGATATCGCACCCCTGTTCGATGAGGCCAAGCCTGTTCTGGATAGGGATCCCAACCTCTCCTACCATGAAGTCGTCAACCCCACCGTACTGCACAAGTTCTATTTCAACATGAGGCGATGGCCCATGAACGACATTCGATTCAGAAAGGCCGTCTGGATGGGCGCGGACTGGAGGAATATCGCTGTTAATTCATTTCCCTTCCAATCGGGGAATTTTGCCAGGACCTTCCTTGATTACACAAAATACTTCAACCCCGATGCTGTTGGGCTGGTCCCTTCCTACAATCCTCAAGAGGCGAAAAAGCTCATTGAGGCCGTTGAAAAGGATGCGGGGAAGAAGATCCCTCCGATCTACTGGCTGGATTCCAGCTGGGCGCCGGGAAAGGCAACGGCAGAAGTGGCCAAGGTCCAACTGGCCCAGATAGGGGTCCCTTTAAACCTCCAGCTTCTTTCCCATGCCATATGGTTTGACAAGATCCTGCGCGATCCAAAGATTGAGTGGGATATGGCCGGTTATGGGGCAGGATTTGGAGTCGCCGCATGCCTTGGGTTCAGATACTTTGAAACCGATTCCGCGACTGCGCCCGATGGAAAGTCTCTGGGTGGCTACGCCAGCCCGGAATTCGACAAGTGGATATTAAGATCTGAGGCAGCCCTCAATGAACCCGATAGACTGTCCTGTTATTACGAGGCGGAAAAGGTACTCATAAGAGACGCAGCGGCCATCCCCCTGTTCATTTTCCGCATGCTTATCGCCTACAACAAGAGCGTCAAAGGGCTCGTGGCGACCGATACGGGAAACATCTATGTGACCAACACCTGGACGAATGTGTGGCTGAATAGGTAATCCATCCAGCCGAAAAGGGAGAGAACAGAATGAGCTGGGAAAAGGCAGTGAGAACCGGAACACTCCCCGAGTGGCCCTATCCCCTGCGCTACGGTGAGGAAAAGGAGCTTGAGACAGATGTCCTCGTCCTTGGAGGGGGGATTGCGGGTTGTTGGGCAGCCATCAGTGCTGCGAAAAAGGGGCTTCGGGTGGCCATCCTGGAAAAGGGAGCCACTATTGCCAGTGGCTCTGGAGGGGCCGGATGTGATCACTGGGTCTATGTGGCAAACCCTTGCTCAGATATCACCCCTGAGGAGATGGTAGACGCCGAGATTACATCCACGGGTGGATACACCAACTGTATTTCCCGCTATATCTCTTCCCGAGAGGCCTATGATGCCCTGGTTGAACTGGAGGAAATGGGAGGGAAGGTAAGGGATACTGAGGACGAGTTCAAGGGAGCCGAGTTCAGGGATGAGAAGACCAAGTTCTGTTTTGCCTACGATTACCAGAACAAGCTCCACTTCCGGGTCTGGGGAAGCACCTTCAAGCCCGCCCTTTACAAGGCCTGCAAAAAGCTGGGAGTGGAAATCTACGACAGGACCATGGCAACAAGCTTACTGACAGAAGGGGGAAAGCACGGATCCAGGGTGATCGGAGCTACCGGGCTCAACATTCGAACAGGGGAGTTTGTCATTGTCAGGGCAAAGGCAACGGTCCTCTGCCTTTCCAGGCCCCAGCGGGTATGGCAGTTTTCAACGGAACTGACCGGCATGTCGACCCTCAGACCTCAGACCTGTATCGGAAACGGCCATGCTATGGCCTGGAGGGCAGGGGCCGAGCTGACCCAGATGGAAAAATCCACTAGGTCCTTGATGGGAAGCGGTCTCAACTTCCCCATGTACGGGACCGGAAATCCCTTCAACACCTGGTATGCATGCTCCATGGTCGATGCGGACGGAAAGGAAATCCCCTGGGTCGATCGAGATGGTAATGTGCTGAAAGGGGTTTCGGATCGATACAGGCCCGCACCCGGACAAAGATTCCTGGGCGAAAGGTCCATAAACTACAATTACCGTAGACCCACCCTCGTCCCCGATCTCCTTGAACGTGTCCAAAAGGGGGAGTTCAGGTTGCCCTTGTACGCCGATCTGCCGGGCATGCCGGAGATGGAGCGAAGGGTGATTTTCGGCATGATGGTGGGCGAGGAAGGCAAGACAAAGATTCCTATTCTGAAGACTTACAGGGATGCGGGCTTCGATCCTGACAAGGATCTTCTCCAGAGTTACATGATGCTTGGCGGAGAAGAAATGGGAAAGAAGGCCAGGATGCAGAGGCCAGGTCTCCCGCAGCAAAGGACCTTTGGCGAAGGAGGGGACGCGGGCGGATTGCTCATTGATTGGGATCTGAAGACGACCCTTGATGGGCTGTATGCGGCCGGCGATCAACTCTTTGCGGGAAACTACCACCATCATGCCGCCGCCACCGGAAGATATGCCGGAAGAAAGGCCGCCGAATACGCCCTGGTAGCCGGCGTTACCTCAGTTGAGCGGCAACAGGTGGAGGAGGAGAAGGCCCGCGTGTACGCACCTGTCAAGAGGCAGGATGGCATAGATTGGAAGGAACTCAATGCCGGGCTGTGCCGCGTGATGCAGACCTATTGCAGCGAACAAAAGACTGAGGATCTCCTGAACTTGGGCCTGCTCTCTTTGAAGGAGATCGAGGAGAACGACGTTTCTATGGCCTATGCGGCAGACCCCCACAAACTTGGTCGCGTCCTTGATGTGCTGGATCTTCTCACCTGTGATCAGATCATCATCAATGCGTGCCTGGCTCGAAAGGCCAGCAGCCAGCACCTTGATTTCTACAGGCTTGATTATCCCCAGTTGGATCCCCCCCAATGGCAAAAGTGGATCACCGTAAGGCTTGAAGGTGAGGAAGTTAAGACCAGGATGCTTTCCATTGATTTTTGGGGCAAGCTGAAGGAAAACTACGAAGCCCGCAACCGGGATTACGAAGGATGGTACAAGGGCTAAGGAAGGGAGGGAGAAAATGAGTCGGGAGAAGGCATTTGCAATTCCAAACACACCCACTCCAGGCAGACCGGTGATCTTTGACGGCGAACTCTGTAACGGCTGCAACCTCTGTGTGGAAGTCTGCCAGATGGATGTCTTCATCCCCCACCATGAAAAAGGCAACACTCCCATAATACTTCACCCAGAAGAGTGCTGGTATTGCGGCAGTTGCGTGGAGCATTGCCCCAATTCAGGGGCAATCCGCCTGAACTATCCTCTCATGCAGAGGGTCAGATGGAAGCGAAAAGACACGGGGGAACACTTCAGGGTTTGAAAGAAGGCTTCTCAGGCGGGCACCCGAGGGGGTTCCTCGCCCCAAGCCAACTTCTTCTGTAAGACGAAAGGCTCAGAGAGAGGGGTCGATTTCGAATCCACCGCGATTTTCTTTCCCTGTCATTCCCCGGCTTGACCGGGGAACCCGGACTTCCGAACGGCGATGAGTTTCAACCACCCCCCGCGGGGACGCTAATACTAGAAAGCATAGGCAGCCCTCATCTGCTGCCTTTTCCCTTAACTCCGGTGTAAAGGGGAATGCTGAGATAGGCAAGACTGGAAAATCGCCCCAAGAGAAGGGCTATGACGGCAGCCATAATGCCGACCATTCGCATGTGGTGTATCCCTATGAATAGGAACAAAACGATGATGCTGAACTCGATGGCAGTGGATTTGATAACTGCCTTGGTGACCTTTGTGGCGATAAGGACAGCGATGAAGAAAGAAACAACCACATGAAGAAAGGGGATAATGGAGACGGCTTGGACGGGCCTTATGGAAAACCCTGTAAGCTCGGAGGACAGCCCTGTAATATCTTGAAACCAGACAACCGATAAGGGGGTAAATGCGATGATCGAAAGTCCTCCCGCCGCAAAAAGCCCTAGCCCGAGGGTGAAGGTGAGGAGCTTTCCAAAGTTCTTGAGATGCTCGCCTATCAAGGCTATTGACGCCTCCTGAAATGACCATCCGAAGGTGTAAAAGATACCTACCAGCCCATAGATAACCGGATATACGGCAAGAGACTCAATCGGGAAGAGGCTCTTACCCATGAAAAAAGTCACCACAGGTCGAATCCCAAGGCCCAGCATGGAGCTTGCTGCCAACGGGGCGTAGAACTTGACCAGATGCCTGAAATCAAGAGGGCTGTCTTGGTATGGCTGGCTATCCTTGTGCAGCAATCTGGCTATGGTCCTATTCACCATCAATCTGCTGGCAATGGCTTCCGCAAGAACCCCAACAGAAAGAGATGCTGCCCCCACATAAGCGCCCGCCATCTCGCCGTAGAAATACAGGAACAAGGCCGTAAGGGTCATCGAGAACAGGCGTATTACGGTTCCGTAGCTTACTCTTCTGGTCAGATCATTCCTTATGAGGATGCCCTGGTAGAATCTTCTGTATCCGATGGCCGCAGGCCACAGGAGCAAGATAAGGCACGCCACATAGGTTAGCCTGGAAATAGGGTGCGTGAGCCCGATCAAACCGGCGACAAAGAATCCGTACACGGGCGGTGTCAACGCCAGCACAAAGAGGATCGTGATCAGCCCGTTCAGGAGATAAGCGAATCTCCTGAGTACCAGGAACGAATGCCTGTCCCTGACGAGCGTGGTCGAAGCGCTCAACATCATGATGACGGGAGATTCAAAGAACATCGCTATCGAGTATGCCACGCCAAAGGCGGCAAGATTGTATTTGGGATCAGGCAATCGGGCGATAAAGGATGCAATGATAGGCGCCTCTGCCATCATCATGATCAGTGTGGCCAGAAGAGGAAGCCAGAAGACAAGGATGTGTCTGTGGGTCAGCTCTTTATTGGAAATCATAGACCTTTTAGATAACACTCACTGAATCGCCTTAAATGACTGTGATATGATTGAAGCTGAGATGGCTGCCATTGGAGGGGATCAAGCTTCGGGGAACCCAGCTATGGTAGCCCGGTCGCTTGATTGCCCGGATTCTATTTCGCCGGAGGCTTATTTACGGACCTTTCCCCTGCACGGGAAGGAATGCGCAGGACACCGCCCACATCCTCCAAATCAAACCACCACTTGTTCTTGAGGTTCGGCTTGCCATAGCCCATGAGGTCATCCCCCCAGATGGCAAACCTTCTTGTCACTGGCACATTTCGCATGGTCCACATCACGAACCGGTGGAAAGGGGTAAATGGTTTGTTCCAGGGACAGACATTTATGCAAACGCCACAGCTTGATCCCGTCTTGTTACCCACACGCTGCTTGGTACACTTGTCCACGTCGTTTGCCCATTTTTTGTACCCGTTGTGCATTGTGGTGGCATCCTTCCCAAAGGGAATGGCCCCTGAAGGGCAGTAACGGGCGCACTTTCCACACTTGGAACAGAAGTCCTGGAGACCGAAATCAATGGGTTTGTCTGTGGCCATTGGGAGGTCCGTGGTCACCACCGCTGCCTTGAACCGTGTTCCCAGGAAGGGACTCAGCACTATGTCTCCAACCCGGCACATTTCACCGATTCCCGCCCATAGCAAGATCGGGGGGACAACCACCTGATAGTTTCTGGCATGATGGGCACGAGCAGGATAACCAAGACGGCGGATGTAGTCGGCAAGGATACAGGCGATAAACCCTGAA
>JAFDHO010000194.1 GCA_019308745.1 Deltaproteobacteria bacterium | reverse complement strand
GGTCGCGAGGATAAATGCTGACCTTGCCAATGACCTGGGCAACTTGGTGAGCAGGAGCCTCACCATGATCAGGAAGTACTTCAAGGGAGACGTGCCTGAACCTGCTGAAAGCACGGGAGATGACGATGACCTGAAGGAGTCAAGTTTAGCGCTCATAGATAAGTACCACGGATTCATGAAGGAGCTGGGATTCCACAAGAGCCTCATGGCCATATGGGAAGTCATAGGGAAAGTGAACAAGTACATCGACTCCATGGCGCCCTGGGAACTGGCAAAGAAGGACAGGGACAGGCTGGCCACGGTGATATTTCATATTGTTGAATCCCTGAAGATCATATCTGCTCTTTTATGGCCCTTTATCCCGGGCAGCGCTGAGAAGATGCAAAAGGCACTTGGGTTGACCAGATGGGGCAAGGACCTGAAAATGACCGATGTTAGTCGATGGGGCACGGGAGAAAAGCTCAACAGGGTCAAAGAGGTTCCCAAACTGTTTCCCAGGGTTGAGATGAGCACTGAAGAAAAGGGGGGAACGATGGAAGATCGAGGAATGGAAGAGGGAAAGGAACTCATTTCTTTTCAGGAGTTTCAGAGGCTGGACCTGAGAATAGGGACGGTGAAGGCGGCTGAGGCAATCAAGGGATCTAAGAAGCTCATAAAGATGACGGTGGATATCGGCGAAGAACGCACAGTATGACGGTGGATATCGGCGAAGAACGCACAGTGGTGGCGGGCATCCTCGGGCACTATTCTGCCGAGGATCTCCTCGGCAGGCAAGTCGTCATCGTGGCAAATCTGGAACCGGCCAAGTTGATGGGAGTTGAATCCCAGGGCATGATTCTCGCTGCCGAGGACGAAACAGGAGTCCACATTATTGTGCCGGATAGGGAGATGCGGCCGGGAAGCATCGTCAAATAATGGGGATGACTTCGCAAAGAGTAAGATTCCCATTCCACGGGCTCACGGTCCAGAGGGAAACAGAAGGAGAGTATTGAACCTCGCCTGGTCCAGGGGAAATCAGTGAAGGTAGCGACGTTCAATGCCAACTCGGTTCGGGCAAGACTCCCCATCATTGAGGAATGGCTTGATAGGGAGAAACCGGACCTGTTGTGCCTCCAGGAGACAAAGGTTCAGGACAAGGACTTCCCCGAGACCGCCTTCCGGGAAAAGGACTACCACCTAATCAGCAAGGGACAAAAATCCTATAACGGGGTTGCACTGGTCAGCAAATATCCCCTGAGTGATGTCAATTGCGAACTCTATGGCACCGAAGATGAGGAGGCCCGATTCATAAGCGCGAGGATTCGGGACCTGCACGTGATCAGCGTGTACGTACCCCAGGGATACGCAGCAGGTACGGAGAAATTTCAGTATAAGCTTCGCTGGTTGAAAGACCTGCTGGAACATATCAAGGGTACGTACAAACCCGACATGAGGCTCCTTGTTGCCGGGGATTTCAATGTGGCCCTGGAACCTATAGACGTATATGACCCTGAGAAGTTCGAGGGCGAGGTATGTTTCCACCCCGAGGAAAGGGCAATTCTAAGAGACTACTTGAACTGGGGGCTCAGAGACCTCTTCAGGATGTATGAACGAGGGGATAGGAAATATACATTTTGGGACTACAGGATCCCGAATGCCGTAAAGAGAAACTGGGGATGGCGTTTGGATTATATCCTTGTGACCGAGCCCCTTGCAAGGCGGTCCACCGGGGCCTGGGTGGACCTCGAGCCCAGACTGAAAGAAAGACCTTCTGATCACACCTTCCTGGCTGCTCAATTCAACCTTTGATGGATTCGCGAAGATGTTGTGCTTTCCCCGTGAGGTTGGAGTCCGGCGAGTCAGATCCAGGGTCCCTCCCGCAGGGGGAGGAGTCGCGACTGGAAGTCGCTCCTACATTGGGATGAGGGGATCTCAACTGGAAGTTGCTCCTACACGATGGCAATATATCATTGTTCCTGTAGGAGCAGGTTCCACGTGCGATATCCGGACTCTGGATCGCGACCAGAGGTCGCTCCTACAGGGAGGGGGAGGGATCGCGACTGAAAGTCGCTCCTACATCGGGAGGGGAGGATCGCGACCAGAGGTCGCTCCTACACTCGGGTTGGGGATATCGCGACTGAGAGTTGCTCCTACAGGGGGAGGAGGATTCAATTACGTCCTCCCGGGAGAGTGTCAAATGTCATTCGAGGGGCAGAAGTGGAATACCTGGCAGAGTTCGTGGGCAGGCTTGCGCGCCTTACAGACAGCCCTCCCATGATATATGAGGATATCTGAAAAACGCCGCCACCTGCTTGTGGGAAGCAGCCTCTCCACGTCCTTCTCAATCCGGTCAGGGTGATTGTTTTCAGTAAGGCCCATCCTGACACAAAGCCGTTTGACATGGGTGTCCACAACGATCCCTGGAACTCCAAAGGCGGCGCCAAGAACGCAGTTCGCGGTCTTCCTGCCCACGCCGGGAAGGCGCAGCAGATCCTCCATGTTATCAGGGACGCGGCCCCCGTAGCGGTTTATCAGTTCCATGCAACAACCCTTGATGGACTTTGCCTTATTCTTGTAAAACCCCGTTGACCTGATCTCCTTTTCGAGTTCTGAAATGGGGGCCTTCATATAGTCTTCCGGCGACCGGTATTTCCCGAAGAGGGTCTTTGTCACCCTGTTCACTTGCCTGTCCGTGCACTGGGCTGAAAGGATAGTGGCTATGAGGAGTTCAAAGGGTGATCGGTATTCCAGGGCGGTCTTGTCCATGGTGTACACAGGGTCCAGGATTTCAAAGATCCTCTTGGCCCTCCTTTTCCGGGTGCTGAGATCTTCCATGCCAGTATCTTCGTCTCCTGCCCGTTGAACACCGGCATATTACACGGATCAGGGGCCCTTGTCCATAGTAACCTTTTTTCTCTTTTGTCCTTCCGGGAGCGAGGCCCGTGGAGAAGGAATTCTTGGCACAGATGAACCGGGTTGGGTCGAAGACAACCGAAACGGTGGGAATCGCAACTACAAGTTGCTCCTACACCGGAATGATGCACCGGCGGGTGCTGTAGGAGCAAGCTTTGCTTGCGAAAATCCCGGTAGGAGCACATGGGCAAACTCCCGGGTGTAGGCGGGCGTTCACCTAGGAAATGCGGGCGATGGATCGCGACTAAAAGTCGCTCCTACAGGCGGATTTGTCGCAGGTGAAATCTGCTCCTACATGGGGACTGAGGGATCGCAAGAGGAAAAGGAGACGCAACTACAAGTTGCTCCTACAGGGGAAGGGGAAAAGCGGTATCGCGACCGGGGCCGGGTCCCGGGAGACAAGGCGGAGGGAATGCTCTTTGGGTGAGATTTCCCTTTGACTCGTCAGTATTTCCTAATATAATGAATGGCACGGCAGAAGGTTTGCTCCACAAAGGCTATTGACAAGCGAGACATCCTGGAAGGCGACCCCGGTTCTTCGATCAGAGCTCAATGAATTGGCTGAAAATACTTTCAAAAGGGAGCAGGCTTCTTTATACGTGCCCCTTGATCGTGATCATTGCGGGTTTGCTATTTGAAATGGGATGGTGCGAGGAGGGCAATAAGGGCCTTTCTGCCAGTCAAAATGGTTATGGCCCCACCCTATACATAAAGGAGGAGGCACGAGACATGAACAGGGAACAGAACGACAGACTTACCGACCAGGAGGGAGAATATCTGATTTCCCTGGCCAGGAAGACAATCGAGGACAGGCTCCTGGGCAAAGAGACCTCAGGAGTTCTTGATCCGGTTCCTTCGGACAAGTTCAAGGAGAAACGAGGCACCTTTGTTACCCTCACGATTGACGGGCAGCTCAGAGGCTGCATCGGGCACATAGTCCCACAGGAGCCGCTTCTGGAAGGGGTCAGGGTGAACGCGGTCAATGCCGCATTCCAAGACCCGCGTTTTCCGCCTCTATCCAAGGAAGAGTTGGGCAAGATCAAGGTGGAGGTCAGTATACTGACCGATCCAAGGCCGCTTGAATACAGGGATGCATTAGATCTGTTGGACAAACTGAGACCGGGTGTTGACGGTGTCATCATTAAGCGAGGATATAACCAGGCCACCTTCCTGCCCCAGGTGTGGGAGCAACTTCCCGACAAGAAGGAGTTCCTGACCCATCTTTGCCTCAAGGCGGGACTGAATGGAGACGAGTGGGAAAAGGGTGATCTGGAGGTGCTGACTTACCAGGCGCAGGCATTCGAAGAGGAATGAAAACCCCAGAACCTCGGGATTACATACCTTGAAAAGGCTTTTGATCTGGTCCATCATTGCAACGGGTATCTCATCGATCCCGGTCCAGCTCATAAACATCCGCGAGTTCTTGACCCAGTTTCACGGGAATGAAATCACCATATCCATGGTCCTCTTCTGTTGGCTCTTGCTGACGGGGATAGGGAGTCTGGTTGCCAAACGCATAAGGAGAACCTCCCTGAGCCTATACGCCGTCCTGTGTGCGGTTATATCCCTTTGGCCCCTTCTGCAACTGATCATAATCCGTGCCTTTCGCGACCTTGCCTTCATCCACGGTGTCTCTCCTGGTTTTTATGGAATATTCTTCTATATCTTCACTACGACTGCCCCCTACTGCCTCCTCATTGGATTCATCCTTCCCTATGCACTGGGGGTGATAAGGGGGTTGGATAGGGCCTTTACCTCCGGCGACCTGTACATAAAGGACAATATAGGCGATATCCTGGGAGGCCTGTTATTCACTTTTGTCCTGGTGACCTGGGTAAAACCCTTTAAGAGCATTGCTATCACCTCGTGCCTGTTGATTGTCCTGTCTCTTTGGATCCTGTGGGTACATCGAAGGTATGTGGTGATGGCCCTGGTCATAGGCCCTGCCGTCATCTTCCTTGCCTATTCATTGAATCATGAATTTGAACTTTCCACGCTCCTTGGCCAATACGGCACTATTGTCCGCTATCAGGAATCTCCCTACGGGAGAATCATCGTCACCAAGGAAGGGCCGCAACGGACCCTGTGGGAATCGGGGATCCCCTTCTACACCGAAAAGAACATAATCAACAGCGAGGAGAAGGTACACTATGCCCTGAGCCAGAGGGACAGAGTGGAAGGGGTCCTGCTGGTGTCGGGGGGATTGGGAGAGACCCTGGACGAGGTATACAAATACAACCCGAAGTATGTGGACTACGTGGAATTGGATCCATATATGACCGATGCGGCCGAAGAACTCGGTTTTATCAGGAAGTACCCGGGCCTCACGATCCTCAACACGGACGGCAGGATGTTTATGAGAGGGGGCACAAAGAGATACGATGCCATCATAATAGACCTCCCTGATCCCGACACCTTTCAAATAAATCGTTTCTACACGGAGGAGTTCTACTCCTTGTGCAAGGCCCTATTAAACAAAGAGGGGGTGCTCAGCTTCGGTCTCGAGTACTCACCCAACTATATCAGTGAGGTCAGGAGGAGAAAACTCTCCATCATATACAATACAGCGAGGAGACATTTCCAAAATGTATTGATCGTTCCCGGCAACAGGGCATACTACCTCTGTCGTGACGGGGCCTTGTGGGAAGATATCCCTTCAAGGCTGAGGTTAAGGGGTATCCAGACCTCCTATGTCGAGGGGTTCTATTATGGCAATGTGACCAGGGAAAGGATGCGCAAGATAAGGGAAAACCTGGCCCCCGGGCAGGCCACGAACAGAGACTTCGAGCCCCGGGTAATGAACATAGTCTTCAAGGAGTGGTTTTCAAAACATGGAACATCCCCAAGAGGCCTGGTACTGGTCCTCGGGGCCCTCACCCTCCTCTACGCCTTTTTCATGAAGAGGGAAGAGTATGTCCTCTTTTCCACGGGCCTCGTAACCATGGGGATCGAGATGCTCGTGATTTTCACCTTCCAGGTGATCTATGGGTATGTCTATCTCAAAATCGGGGCCATCATAACGGCCTTCTTGCTGGGGCTCTTGCCAGGGGCTATTGCTGGTAACATCTACAAAGGGGAGAAGACAACAAGCCTGGCCCTTTCAGAGGTCTTACTCCTGGTCCTCTTGTTCCTCTTCTTCCTTTGGATAAACTACGTAAGGGGAATCCCTGCCCCGTTCCTTTTTCTGGCCTACTGTTTCGTTTTTTCCTTTTTCTGCGGCCTCCAGTTTCCCACCGCAACAGCCATAATCGGAGAGGAAAAGAGCCCGGCGGCAGGGTGCCTGGCAGCAGACATGGCAGGGGCGGCCCTCGGCACCCTTGTGACGGGATGCTTGCTCGTTCCCTTCTGGGGGATTAAGAGGGCCGTTATATTTTTGATGTTGATGAAGCTTTCCAGCATTGTTGCCCTGTTCTTCATGGGACCAGGGAGGGGGAGATAAGTTGGCCCTTCGAATGACAAGGAAGCAATTCCTGAGGTCCCTGTGCCTGGGAGCGATGTCCTCCTTTGTCTGGAGGCCTGATTCCTTCGGCTTCTCCCTTGGAAAGAGAAGACCGGATAAGAGCATCAAGGGACATGTATTTCGAGATGATGCCCCGTCGCTGCCCTGGAAGTGGTCCATTGAAGGTTTTCACTACTCCACCCGGGGGGGCTCCAGTGTCCAGTGCAAGGTGTGCCCGAACCGCTGCTACCTGAGGCCGGGGGACCGGAGCATTTGTCGCTCCAAGGTGAATATCGGGGGCAAGCTGTACTCTCTCGCCTACGGGAATCCGTGCGCGGTGCACGTGGATCCCATTGAAAAGAAGCCCCTAAACCATTTTTTTCCGGGCACGCCCATATTTTCCATAGCCACCGCAGGGTGTAACTTCAGGTGCCTGAACTGCCAGAATTGGGAGATATCCCAAAGAAGGCCTGAGGACGTGAGTCATGTTGAACTGTTCCCGGAGGACGTGGTCAAAGAGGCCCTGAGGCTCGGGGTTCCTTCTATCGCCTATACCTATTCAGAGGCGATCACCTTCTACGAATACATGTACGACACCTCCAGGATCGCAAAGGAGCATGGAATAAAGAACGTCCTTGTTTCGAACGGCTATATCAACAGGGGCCCATTGCTCGAACTGACCCGATACCTGGATGCAGCCAACATCGACCTCAAGTCCTTTGATGACCGCATTTACCGGTCCTTGAACGGTGGTAGGCTCCGGCCGGTGCTCAATACCTTGAAGACCCTCCGTGAAGCGGGCGTCTGGTTCGAGATATTGACACTCGTTGTTCCCACCTACGTGGATGATCCCGAGATGATAAAGCGCATGTGCGGCTGGATCCTGGAGCAGCTCGGGCCGGATTATCCCTTGCATTTTTCCAGATTTTGGCCACAGTACAAGCTGACAAGGCTTCCGCCCACCCCCGTGGAGATCCTGGAGCTTTTCAGGGAGATTGCGCTCGAGGAAGGTATCCGCTACGTGTACATAGGGAACGTGCCCGGTCACAACGGGTGTCATACCTATTGCCATAACTGCAAGAAGATGCTGATCCAAAGGAAGGGTTATCTCATCACCCGGTTTCATGTGAAAGGTGGGCGTTGCAAATTCTGCAACACTCAGATACCGGGAAGGTGGCCCTGATAGGGCCGGTCTTCCACCAGCCCCCTCAAGCATGGTCCTTGTGTCCTGGTAACATTTTAGCTGTTTGAAGAGCGATTCAGAGAACTCGGTGATGGACGAACGGGGGTGATGATGCCTTTTCTTGCGTTCCGAGCCTCCCGGGCTCCCCCACTGACAAGTCGCGAAAAGACGGCGCCCTCCCGCCAGTCACTCCAGAAAAGGCATCATCACCCGTTCTCCGTATCTGAGGAGGCATTTCAAAAGGCTAAAGTGTTACGTGTCCTGTAGCCCGGATCGAGGCGAGCATTCGCAGGCAGCATCTTCTCCTCTGAAGGTGTGCCTCGTTCTGTGACCGAACTCCTCTGTATAGCGCTCCGGGAGAATGGGTGGAATTGAGGATTCAAAGGGATGCGTGGCGGGGGCACAAGGACAATTGCCGGTGGAAAAAACCAAGGGAAAAAGGTGGGAAGGGTTGCCTTATTACCCGCGAGTATTGTAAAAAGAAGATCTTGGATTGTCCCGAATGGGGAAGATTACATGACTACGGGAGCGGCATCGGAACGCAGGGAGTCGATTTGAGGAAACGGCTCGTTTTCTGTGGTAGTGAATGAAAGGAGAGGGACGTGGGCGTCAAAGTCAATATCCATAAAACCCACAGGCAGTACACCGACTGGGTGGATATGGTAGAGGTCGATGGCAAGAAGGTGGGTGAGTGCCTGGAGGCTCTGATTGAGAGATATCCGAAAATGAAGGATGCCCTCTTCGACACGAAGGGCAGGTTGCACAATTACGTGGAAATCTATGTTAATATGGAGAGCGCCTATCCTGAAGAACTGGAAAAGACGGTAGGGGAAGGCGATCAGATACACATAACAATAATGCTTTCTGGTGGTTGATCGGGGTTAAACAAGGAAGAAAGGGCCCCACTGTGAAGAAGGGCCCCAACGTTGCTGCTGTTCAGAATCGAATGTCAACTAGTGTTCCGCTATGAGGGCGGCCGCCTCTTTCTGGGCAACAGAAAACCTCTTTGCAGCATCCCTCTTTTTGCGCAGGTGAAAATCGTCTGCTTCGACGTAATCAACTGCCTTCACGTCACAAAAGCGGACACACTGAGGATCCCCGTCACAGAGGTCACACTTGGCCACCTTTCTATCTATGGGATCAAAGTGCATGGCCCCGAAGGGGCATACCAGAACACAGGCTCTACAGCCGATACAGACATCATAGTTGACGAGAACCCGCCCTAGCCTCTCATCCCGTGAGATTGCCTTGACAGGGCACACGTTCAGGCAGGGGGCATCCTGGCACTGCTGGCAGGACATGGGCACATAGAGACCTTCGGCCTCCCATTTCATGACCCTGATCCGACTCCTTGATGGATTGGAAACCCCCTCGTGCGAGGCAACGCAGACGAGCTCGCAGAGCCTGCAACCGGTGCATTTTTCATAATTTATCATGAGGACTTTAGCGTTGGAATCCATAGGTTACTCTCCTTTCCTCTCGATTGCGGCAATGGATCACAAAAGGTGGGAGGGCTCATTCTCAAGGCCCAACCTTTTGAGGGTCTCCGGTCTGGGGTTGCCATCTTCATCGAGACCCTTGTGTTCGTAAAACTCGTCGATCATCTTCTTGAATTTCTCACGGTCGATAGCCGTACCAATGACGTCCGGGGCCCCCCGGTTGCAGGGCTCATCGAAATATCGATGACAGAGCATATCGCCCTTCTTCAGATCGTCTCTCTTTAGGCCTTCTCTAAGGTTGAAGAGCCTTTCTATCATATTGCACCTCTCTGCTATCTCCCACAGTTCTTGAGCGGTAAATTCGAGGCCGGTATTGTAGTAAATGACTCGAGTCCAATCCTCGAAGTTGGGGAGCGTGGCCCCCAGGAAGGTCGTATGGTATTTGCAGATACCGAGGCAGTCTACGCCCATGTAACAGTTCTCGTGCCAGAAGACCTGCCAGGGCTTTCCCTCATAGGCGGTATGTTCGGAACTCAGGGGTCCGCCATAGGGGACAGGGGAGCTGTAGATCTTTCTCAGCACCTCCTCGGGGAGGTGGTAGAGGTCTATTGCGGGCCTGCTTCGGAGGTGGTCGGACCCCCTTGAGGCGGTGGCGACGTTGAGGGCAAGGGCAGGGGTCGCCCGCTCGTCAGAGTTCAAGTTGTTCATCCCCTTGACCTGCACCAGGCAGTCGAAGGCGTTCTTGCCGATCTTTTCGGCAGCCCTGATTCCTCCTTCAGCCAGGACATCCCCCAGCCATCCCTTCCTGTTGACGATCCGGTGGATCATCTCAATGACCGCTTCGTCGTTGCCAAATCTCAGATCGAGACCTTCGGTTTGCTTCTGGGTAATGATCCCCAGTTCATAGAGTTCCATGGCCCATGATATGAGGCTCCCGATCTCCAGGTTGTCCACACCGTATTGATTGACGAGATGGTTGGCAGTGAGAAGGGTTTCTGCACGGGGGGTATCCGGTTCGCCACAAAAGGCACCCAGTGATGTGTATTCGGGGCCTTCGTCGTACGTGCCTGCATAGGGGCCGGACGGGATCTTGTACTGGGCGCGGCAGTGGACCTGGCAGGCAAAGCACCCTGTCATGTGATAGGGTCCGATGGTCTCCGTCGCGATTTCGTCGAGGCTTTCCGGCTCTATCTCATCGGCGTACTCGCACTGGTTGTATTGGAAGTTTCTGGTCCTTATCCCACCCCAGGAATTGGTGGCACCCCAGATAAAGGGCGTCCCGAGGGTTCCCATGGTCTGATTGACCTTGGCGCTGGTGATTTGATCAATGAATTTCTTGTTGTGTTCGAGGGCCTCATAGGGGTGGGCGATCTTGATATCCATGGTTCCCCTGGCGGCCACGGCCTTGAGGTTCTTGGAACCCATGACACAGCCCATGCCCGTCCTACCACCAGAGTTTTTTGATGCCTGTCATGACATTGGCAAATCTCACTAAGTTCTCCCCGGCGGGGCCGCAGACCAGCGCTTTCACCTCTTCGTCATTAAGCTCTTCCCTTATCCGCCACTGGGTCTCGGTTACCGACTGGCCCCAAAGGTGGCTCGCATCCCTGATCTCGATTTCGCCGTTGTGCACGTAGATATAGACGGGCTTCTTGGCTTTGCCTGTGATAACGAGGTGGTGAAAGCCGGCCCAGGCCAGTTCGGGAGAAAAGAACCCCCCCATGTTAGTGCTGCCAAGCATCTCTGTCAGGGGGGATTTTGCCATAACGTGGGTCCTGGAAGTAGCCGAAGCGAGGGTGCCACACAGGAGTCCGCCGCTGATCAT
>JAFDHO010000416.1 GCA_019308745.1 Deltaproteobacteria bacterium | reverse complement strand
TGACCTGATTGGTAGGTTCTCCGGCAAACACAAGCCATGGCGTTGTGAGCAAAAGCCAGGTGATAGTGATAATTCGGAAAAAAATTGCAGTTTTTGTCATATGTTATGCTCCTAGTCTACAGAAATAATCCCTATAAAGCTCAAAGCCTAAAGCCTAAGGCCCAACGCCCAACTAATTTCTACAGATCGCCTTGACGTGGCCTTTCGACACAGCGTAATCAGTCGTTACTCGGGGGGTCTCGTTATATAGTTGCTTGGCCATCCGAAGATTCCGACTCTATTAACAATATTTGTCCGATCCCAGATTATTATATTTCTTAACTCATATCCGATTTTTCTCAATGCCTCAACAATTGATATGTGTATTGTAATTCTTTGGTTGTCCCACCACATATCCGGAACATTTATCACACAATGGCCTCTGGGTTTTAGTAATGGTAGGAGCTTCGCGAAGATCCTGCTCATCTCTTTTGAATATTCTTCGAGCGTTAGGGTGCCCAGGTCTCTTCTATCTTGTGAATATTGTTCAACCTTCATGTACTGGCTGTTTTTCCTCTCCTTTCCTCTCCTGCTCTTGTTCTTTCTTTCACGATTAAGGAGATTAGCGTATGGAGGTGAGGTCAAAATTAGGGAAATAGTTTCTTCTTCAAAGTATTCCGGTATGTTTCGGGCGTCATCACAAACTGGAATCTGCTGTGTTTCACTAAAAACAGTTTGCTGGCTCAGACGTTTATCACATAAGTCTATATATTGTCGGTTCAGATCGAATCCAACACAATTCCTGTTAACATCTCTCGCTGCAACCAGGGTGGTCCCCAAACCCACAAAAGGGTCTACGACTAGCTCCCCTCTGTGGGTGAACAACTCAATGCACTTTTTCGCCAAGGAGATTGGGTAGGTGGCAGGATGGAGATTCTTATCCCTTATGTCCCTGCTCTCATAGTAGAACTGCCACACACCGATCTGCGCTTTAATCCATTCTTTTGCTGACATACAATTAATATGGTTTTTGGGGCAGTCACAAATTCTGTGGTGAGAAATGGGAATTATTTTAGATTTTTGGTTTTCTTTTCCTGAGCGGGTAGGCATCTCTCTACCAGATATCGGTATTGGAAACATTGCAGTCTATTCATAAAAAAAGCAAACGTGGGACGGCTCAATGTCACAGAGCGCATAATCCCCGTTTTTATTTCCGCAATCCAACTTCCCGCAATCCAGGCGGGCCTACCCAGGTCAAGTAAGTTTCCGGACCTCTAAGGGCCTTTGCTTTTATTCTTATAGGAACATGAAACTATCGGAGGGAGAGTATGGGGATAAAAGCGGAGGCAGCTCAACGGCAGAGCTCCTGGCTTCCCGTCCTGCCCTCCGCTCCAAAAGGAGGTAAACATGGGGATAAAGGACGATGAACTGAGGAAAAAGTGGCTAGAGATTCCTTACGAAATTCGGTTAATTGCAGCTCAGTTTATATTTAGAGAGCTGTGTGAACATGCAAGACGATCCGGAACCTTTCGTTATTTAATCTACGAAAGACTCGGTTTTTATCGGGACGCGTATTCGCCGCTATATTTAGCTGGCGGACTGGATATTAGCAACGAGTTCACATTAGGGAAGATAAAGCTTTATGACTTTTTTCATGGAGGGTGATTTTATGTGTGAACCGACGAATTTCAGAAAAGAACGAAGAACTAATGACAAACAGACATCTGCCGCTTGAGAAGATATGCAGCAACTGTATCTACTATCGCCTCCGCCCTTTTGAGAACCCTAAAGGCGGAGCGGCTTATTGCGCCTATTGGAAACAGTTTTTCCCTGATCAAGGCCCACATAACCCGCCCGGGCTAAGGGTATGTAAGCATTGGGAGAGGACGGATTTCAAATCGCTGTATAAGGAGGGCTAAAAGGAGTAGGCATGGAAGATTATTATAAGTTCTTTCATAGTACTGTGTTAGGGGGTATCGCATGTGGGTTAGAGCATCCAGTTGAATGGATTGTTAACGCACACAGGACTCCTGGAGGAACCCTAACGCGGGAATATTATCAGAAAGTTGAGAAATACGTTGCACGCTTTCTTGTCGAGATATTTGAAAGTCAATTTTTAAGACTTCCCGCCAATGCAAGCGAAGTGTTAGAAATGTGCAATAATCATTATCCAGAAGGACATTTATGTAGAGGATATTTTAACTTTTTAAAGGTGGATATTGAAAGATATTTGAAGAACGTAAAGGGAGTTGAAGGGTAAGAGATGTCTTATTTGGCTCCTGAAGATATTATTTCTGCAATACTACACTTCCTGCCACGTGACAAAAGACGATTCACAGCGGACAGAGAGAGTCTTCACAAGAGAACGTTATCCTTTTCCAGAAAGTCGGGCATTAGACCAAGCGCTCGCAAATTTTGAGGCTGCTGGTCTTCTGTCGCGCAAAAATGACTCTCCAAAATACTACTATGTTGAAAACGAGATAGACCACTATTTTGAAGTATTCGCAAAAGTGCGGCTCCGTAGAAAAAGGCTGAGTTATAGAGCACCGAAGAAACTTTCCGAAGAGCTAGCATCCCGTCTCTGTTTTTAGGAGTAGGAGAAAGGGGAATACAGGACATGAGACAACAACGGTCTAAATTTGAGCTTTGCATCCTTAATGTGGAAAGTTATGCCTACAATACGGTTCAGATTGAGGTAGGGTTCGCCAGCAAGAGGCTAAGGAGATTCAAGAGAAAGATTAAGGAACTAAAGAGAGGAGAGGAAAATGGCAATCATTGTAAATAACGCTCAGACCCCCGCGCCAAAGATCGCTATCCTCTCGGACTTTATAGATTTCTACGACCATACCTTCTACCCGAGGGGGATGGCAGACGCAATATGGGACCGCAGATCCAGAAGTAGTATGAGCAAGGCCGAACAGTTCGCGTTGCTTGAAAGGCTTGGGTTCGATGTGCCAGAGCATGGCATGCAGAGGCTATAAGGGTTGTTGTATATCTCGATGAGTTTGCCCACCGCGGGGAAGGAAAGATTCTCGCTATCCTGGGAGACGCTCTTAGAAAGTACCCCCATTTCTACTGCAGTCGGTTTGTGCAAAGCGAGCCTTCATTTCCTGGGATTGAATATGCCACGAGCTACCGGCATCTGCAGATCGGCAGAAGGTCCTTTTGGCTACGCTACAGCGGTTTTGGCAGTTGGATGTCAAACCATGCCAAAGAGGTGGAGGTGGAATTTCTCTTCGAGTGTCATGAGGGACGTGGCTTGCTGTCTTCCCGCGCGCCCTACCCGGTATTCGCAATCGACATGGTTCAGTCAGGACCATGGCTGTATGCGATTGATTTCAACACGGCGCCGGGGCTCGGCGGCGCGGGCATACCGCTCAGCCCCCAGGAAATATACCAGCTTGTTGCGGAGTGGTTTGCGAGCAATGCCAGCAATATTTCCTAGAAAAATACCCGGGGCCTTAGGCTTTGGGCTTTGAGC
>JAFDHO010000035.1 GCA_019308745.1 Deltaproteobacteria bacterium | reverse complement strand
CGTGGGGATCTGCAAAATCGACAGGCGCTGGTTATACTCCCATACCTATGATGAAGAAGCCGAGAAAGGTGATGGAAACGAAAGTCCTGGCACTGCGAAATCCGTTCCCCAATATGTGCCTGAAGAGATTCAGTGGGCCGTGGTGATGCTTTTTGAGATGGACTATCATGTCCTGTCCTATTATCCGACCCTTTGTTCTCATTCAGTAAGCAGCCTGGGATACAGCAGAATGGCGGTCACGAACCAATTCCTTTCAACCTTTATCCGCTACCTGGGTTTCAAGGCTATTGACTGCACGACCAACCAGGTTGGGCTTAATATTCCAATGGCTATGCAGGCGGGATTGGGCGACCTGGGCAGGAGCGGCCTATTGATTTCACCAAAATACGGTCCCAGAGTCAGAATCAGCAAGGTATTGACCGACCTTCCCCTGGTACCTGATAGCCCTGTTGATTTCGGGGTCACAGAATTCTGTGAGAGGTGCGAGATTTGTGCAGAAAGATGTCCCTCACAGTCAATTAAGTACGGCCCCCGAACCACAGAGCCAAATAATGCCTCAAACATTGAAGGGGTATTGAAATGGCCTGCCAATGCCGAGACCTGTCGTATCTATTGGGCGCGGATGAAACAGGGATGCTCTGTGTGCATTGGCTGTTGTCCCTTTAACAAACCCGACAACCTATTTCACCGGGCGGTGAGGTGGCTTACGGACCACGCACGATTTGCAGATCCTTTTTATATCCGGATGGATAAATTGCTGGGCTATGGCACGCCCAAACCAGCAGACAGTTTTTGGGAGGAATGGCGGCCGAAGCCCGGGTCGGGATAAAGGCCCGGATAAAATCGGCTCTCATTGAGTCACGAAGGCATCGTGATCATTCAGGTCGGCTCATCTATCTGATTTCTAGAAAAACACCAAGGAGGAGGTATGGGAATGGTACATATGACGGGCAAGGAGGCATTGATAGAGATCCTAAAGGTAGAGGGTGTTGAGTATGTCTTTGGTCTTCCAGGCGCGACCGAGGTGTTTTTCATTGATGCTTTGGAGGGCCACGCTGAAATAAAATATATATTGGGACTCCAGGAGTCTCTTTGTTTAGGTATGGCCGAGGGTTATGCCAGGGCTTCAGGGAAACCGGGTGTGGTCAATCTACACACGTCATCAGGTCTTGCAGCGGCCACTCCCCTTCTTATCAATGCCTATGCTGGAAAGGTGCCACTGCTCGTTACCGCTGGGAACCAGGATAATAGACTAAACATGCAGGAGCCCCCCCTGGGAGAATTCGACCTACCCGGAATGGCAGCGCCATTTACCAAATGGAGCACAGAGGTCACTTTTATCAATGATCTTCCCATGGTGATGCGGAGAGCATTTAAGGTGGCCCTTCAACCACCGCCAGGTCCAGTTTTTGTTTCCCTACCCCAAAACCTCCTTCAGGAGAGCTTTGATTTTGAATACATCCCCAATGGGCCATTTTTTTCCGGAAAACCTCCAGACAGGGAAGCCCTTTCAAGGGCAGTAGATCTGCTTTCCAGGGCCAGAACTCCGGTTTTGGTGGTCGGGGCAGGAATCGCCAGAGATGAGGCACTGTCGGAAGTGATCCTGCTGGCAGAACTAATCGGCTCACCCGTGTATCAACCCCATATGTCTGACTTGAACTTTCCTCTCAGACATCCCCAATACCTGGAAAACCTGGATGAAGAGAGTATCTTTACCAGACAGGTGCTCAATTCCATGGATGTGCTCCTGGTTATCGGAGCTCCGCAAACTCAGGTGCCCAGACCTTTGCTGTCCAAGAAGGATGCCCATATTATTCAGATCGACAATGATCCATGGGAAGTGGCCAAAAACGTTCCGGTAAGCGTGGGGATGGAGTCTAACATCCAAATTGCATTGACTGAGGTGATTCATGCCTTACAGGAAAAAATAAGAGCCGAACAGAAAGAGGCTGCCATCATGAGGGCAATGGATGTGGCAAAGGAAAAAAAGAGGAAGCAGGATGCCTTCATGGTGAAGGTTCAAAAGGAAAGGGACCATGTTCCTGTTTCAGCTTCCCGCTTGATCCTTGAACTGAAGGATGCCCTTAAGCCCGATTCAGTGATCGTTGATGATTCCTGGTCCTGCTCGGCGACTCTTAGGCAGTTCATGGACATTCTCGATCCAAAAGGTTACTACCGCTTTCGAGGAGGAGGCAGCATAGGGTGGGCCATGCCAGGAGCCATTGGTGTTCAGCTTGCCTTTCCGCGTCGGCCCGTAGTTGCCATATCGGGGGATGGAAGTGCCATGTGGGGGAATCAGAGTTTATGGACTGCCGCAGCCTATGGACTCCCTATCACTTATGTGGTCTGTGCCAATGCACGTTACCAGTATGTTATTGCAGGAAAAATTCGTCGGATGGGAAAAGATTCGGGCAGGAGGCTTATGGGTCTCAAGTTTGAGGACCCGAGGATCGCCTTTGACAAGCTGGCAGAAGCCATGGGGATTCATGGAAGGAAAGTGGAACGCCCGCAAGATTTAAAGGAAGCTTTCCAGGCAGCAATGGAATTGGAGGGACCATCGCTCATTGAAGTCACCATCGAGTAATCCTCCCTTTGGCAAGTCATGTTGATTATGGAATTTGGAAGTGAATAATCATTCAAGAAAGTGAAGGAGCGTTTATGATGAATAATCAGACGAACAATCTATTTCGTCGTGGCATTGTGGATATGGGTTTCAGATCCTTCCCCCGCCCTCTGGAAGACATGAAAAGGGAACTCGGGTTAGATGAAATAATCAACCTTGGATTGAACGAAAATCCATTGGGACCTTCTCCAAAGACGGTGCGGGCTGTAAATGAGGCTGCCAAGCAAATGCACCTGTATCCGGATCCAGGGGCCCTTGAACTTCGCAGCGTGATTGCACTGGCCCACGGGGTTGAACCGGATCAGGTCCTTCAGGGCAATGGGGCAAGCGAACTCATAAGCCTTTTTTCAGAAGCCTTTATAGACAACGGCGACGAGATGCTCACGCCGGAGCCGACCTTTCATCAGTTCCAGGATGCCACCCACATTATGGGAGGAAAGAACATCCTCAGTCCTTTGAAAAATTTCAGAATTGATCTTGACGATATGGCGAGAAAGATCACCCCGAAGACAAAGCTGATCATTCTCATCAACCCTAATAATCCCACAGGGGACATGCTCACAAAGCCGGAAGTGGAAGAGTTTCTGGCAAGGGTGGGCAAAGAGAAAATTGTAATTTTTGACGAGGCCTATGCTCCTTATGTAGAACGGGAAAAAGATTTTCCCGATACGGTTGAATTCATTCGGCAAGGTTATAATATAGTTGTCCTGCGAAGCTTCTCGAAAGCATACGGATTGGCTGGGATGAGAGTTGGGTATGCCATTTCCCGCCCGGAATTCATTCGCCGTATGGTGCGAATTAGAAATGTTTTCAATGTGAGCCGTCTTGCCCAAAAAGCTGCCGTGGAGGCATTCAAGGACAAGGAGCATCTCCAGAAGAGTGTAAAACTCGTCTGGGAGGAGAAAAAATATTACTATCGAGAATTCGAGAACATGGGACTCTTTTTTTACCCAACCTCCTCCAATTTTATCCTTGTCAATGTTGGTGTCGATGATGTGAAATTGGCTGAGTCCATGAAAAGAAGGGGAGTGATTATCAGTCCTCAGACGTCAAATGGTTATAAAGGTTTTATTCGCGTGACCATCGGAACCCATGAACAGAATGTTAAAATGATAGCCTGTCTGAAAGGATGCCTTGCAGAACTATAAGCAATAATATTCTACAGGTTAAGACAGGGGGGATGCTGATGCTGGATCAGGACTGAAAGCTTCACCTGTAAGGGCAGTTGATGGAGCCCCAATTAAACCGTGGAGGTATGTTTGGACAGATGATGCCAGTGCCAGTATGTCCGGGCCGCAAATCTCGGGTGACCACCCTATTTGCCAGGAGGTAGTATGCTCAAAGGATACATGAATAAGATTCTTTTCATCGATCTATCCAGCCAAAGGGTAACAGAGGAAGTACCAGATAGACAACTCTATCTCGACTTTCTGGGGGGCTATGGAGTTGGGGCCAGGATTCTCTTTTCAAGGCAGAGGGCAGGCATCGACCCCCTAAGCCCAGATAGCACCCTTGGCTTCGTCACCGGGCCTCTAACGGGCACACCAGCTCTTACGGGAAATAGATACACCGTAGTGGCAAAGTCGCCACTTACCTCTACGTGGGGTGATGCCAACGCGGGAGGAGACTTCGGGCCTTATCTCAAGTTTGCCGGGTACGATGCGGTTTTCGTTACCGGTGCGTCAGAAAGCCCTGTCTACCTGCATATTCGGAACGGCGAGGCAGAGCTGAGAGATGCGGGCCATCTATGGGGTAAAGATACTTACAAGACAGAAGATATCCTCAAGTCCGAGCTTGGAGACGGGACAAGAATCGCGTGTATCGGCCAAGCCGGAGAGTCCCTTTCGTTGATTTCCTGTATCATAAACAACAAGGGGAGGGCAGCAGGCCGTTCTGGTCTGGGTGCTGTCATGGGTTCTAAAAGGCTGAAGGCGATGGCAGTAACAGGCGGCATGAAGGTCCCGCTCGCAGACAGGGAAGGAATCAAGGCCTTGGTTAGGCAATACCTGGGCGAATTCAAGAAGAGCAAATTTATACAGGTGCTTCAGGGGTTCGGTACTGCCGGGGGCACTGCTGAACTTGCTTACAACGGTGATTCCCCGGTGAAGAACTGGGGTGGTATTGGAAAGAAAGATTTTCCCAATGCCGAGTCCATTGGCGGGGATAGGATACTGCGTCTCCAGGAAAGAAAAACGGGCTGCTGGCGGTGCCCCGTGGCATGTGGAGGAGAGATGAAGGCAGGAGAAGAATACTCCTATGCCCAAGGAGCGGCCAAACCCGAATACGAGACCGCCTGTGCGTTTGGGACCTTGTGCCTCAATAACAATCTTGAATCAATCATTATGGCAAATGAGATTTGCAACCGCCATGGCCTGGATACCATATCCGCGGGAGTCACGGTGGCGTTCGCGATCGAGTGCTATGAGAAGGGTCTTATTGATAAGGTAGACACAGGAGGCATAGAGCTGAGATGGGGCGATCACAGGGCTATTGTTGCAATAACCGAACAGATGGCCAGACGAGAAGGGTTTGGTGATGTGCTGGCTGACGGCGTGAAAGTAGCTGCTGGAAGGCTTGGGAAAGAAACTGAGGAGTATGCGATACACGTCGGGGGCCAGGAATTGCCTATGCATGATCCCAAGTATGCCCCCGCCTATGCAACATCTTACGCCATTGACGCTACCCCTGGCAGGCATACACAGGGTAGCTCCAACAGCAGCAGCGGGGAAGACCAAAAGATGAAGAATACTTTGTGCCAGGCCAAGAATGCCGCTGGCATATGCTTGTTTGCCGGAATTGACGCTGAAGGGCTTTCACAGTTCTTGACAGCAGTGACAGGGCACCCATATGCTGTTGAAACTGTGTATGAGGTGGGAGAGAGGATCTCCAATATCAGGCAGGCATTCAACAGCCGTGAAGGGATCAACCCCCTGGAGAGATACGTGCCGGGCAGGGTGATTGGGAGACCGCCTCAAACAGAAGGCCCGCTCGCCGGCATTACCGTTGATCTTGAGACAAGGCTCAGCAACTATCTTAGGGCCATGGACTGGGATCCATTGACGGCCAAGCCCAGCAAGCAGAAACTGGAGCAACTGGGGCTATACGATGTGGCTGCCGAGCTATGGCATGGCTAAAAGGGGTATGAAAAGAAGGAGTCATCTTGGGGTCTTGTGGGCCATGGATGAGGGTATTTTGGATGTTCAGCTTGAACTTGTGAGGCTTTACCTATTTGCTATCCAACAAGGATCTGCGCATTTTTAGTTGACAAGATGCAACATAATATATCATATATTAAATCTAGTCTTGAGTTTTCACCTGATTCGGTGAAAATCATTACTTCGTCTCGCAACGGAGGAATTCTTGAAGAATTACAGGCAGATTTGGGAAGCCATAGCGGAAGAGATAAAGGAAGACATCATCAACGGGCGCTACGGGCCGGATGAACGCCTCAAGGAAGCTGAACTGGCTGAAAAATATGATGTGAGCAAGACGCCCGTGAGGGAGGCACTGCGCTATCTGGAGGGCATCGGATTCGTCGAGATTGTGCCCCACACCATGGCCCGGGTGAAGAAGATGAACAAAAAGGAGGTCGAAGAATTCTATGTCATACAAAGTGTCCTTGAAGGGTTAGCGGCCAGGGAAGCGGTGCCGAACTTAAAGGAGGGCGACTTCGAAAAGATGGAGAAATATGTGGCTCTTCTAGAAAAGTATTCAAGGGAAAAGAACTCCGTGGAATATGAAAAGGCCAATATCAATTTTCATTCTATCTTTTGGAAGGCGAGCAATAATGAAAAGCTCAGAGAGATGATTAGGAATATCCATGAGCAGGTCCTGAGATTTCGTACGGTAACGAGGAAGTATCCTGAAAGATTCAAGGTCCTTGCTGCTGACCATCGGAGAATAATGGAGTCTGCTCGAAAAAAGGATGCTGAGAAGGTGGAGAAACTCTTTCGGCAGCACGTTGAGAAGCAGACAAAGTACATCGTGGAAATACTTGAAAGAGAAGAACATATCTAGAAGGTTAGAGAAAAGCTGCTGGTAGATTCGATGAATCGGAGTATTCGGAGAGTTCATCAAAGCCTGTAGGGTTACCGACTGGGATGGGATCATTAAAGGTTCCCGCAGGAAAAATACCAAGCGAGGGACTAAGACAAAAGGAAGCAGTTTCATAGGGGAGGATCGTCATGTTAAAACAAAAGATCGGGATTGTTATTGATCACAAGAAATGTCTTGGCCAATCGTGCCTTAATTGCGTCGACAGCTGTCCTGTGGAAGTCCTTGATTGGGATAGAGAACAGAAGAAAGTTGCGGTTGTCAATTTCCAAGAATGCCTGATCTGCCTGGCCTGCGAAGAGGCCTGTCAGGAGGACGGTAATAAGTGCTTCAAGGTGGAGGGTGCTATCCGAAAGGAATTCAATCCGTCCCCGATACAGGATATGTGGGCAGGGACCGGGGAAGTCAAACCGCCTGCCGAAGGGTTGCCAGCAGGAAGATCGGATGCCCGTACGCAAAAACTGGGATTCTAGAGACCGGGGGGGGCCTGCCCCCGGTAGAGGAGTGTAAGGACAAAGACCATTCCGGGCAGGGGTAAATCCAGATGACCCTGAAAGAGAAGATCGTCAGTAGGCTTTTGCGTCAAAGGGACATGCTTTACCCGATGGGTGCAGCCCTAGGGCTCATTGTCCTCTGGCAACTGGCCGTCTATGTCTTATCTATCCCCGAATACCTGCTCCCTGGGCCGATTGTGGTCATAGCTGAAATCTTCAAAGAGTGGAACCTGTTATTTCAGAATGCTCTTGTTACGCTCTATGAGATGGGAGTGGGATTCCTTCTTGCGGTTATTGTGGCCATTCCTATCTCCGTCGCTGTCGTTTGGTGGAGACCTGTTGAAAGGACCCTCATGCCTCTCATGGTTTTCCTGCAGACCATCCCCAAGGTCGCCATTGCTCCCTTGTTTATCATATGGTTCGGCTTCGGGCATTTCCCCAAGATATTGATCAGTTTCCTGCTCGCCTATTTTCCCGTTGTGATAGAGACGATCACGGGCTTGAGGGACATAGAAGAGGAGGTGATGGATCTCGCCAAATCCATGTCAGCCAGCTCTTTGCAGACCTTTGTCAAGATCCGTATCCCCAACTCGCTCCCTTACATGTTCAGCGGGCTTAAGTTGGGCGCCCTCCTGTCCCTGGTGGGGGCCGTCATCGGGGAGTTTCTCGGCTCCATGGAAGGGCTGGGTTACCTTGTCATCTATGCCAACGACAGGCTGGACACCACACTGCTCTTCGCCGACCTGGTCTTGCTCTTGCTTTTGGGGAAGGTTCTCTTCTCTTTCGTAGAATGGCTGGAACGTTATGCCATTTCATGGCATGTGGTCATGAGGGAAAAGGAAAGAGTCATGTTCTCAACATAAATCATTTTCCTTCAGCGGGAGAAGGAGCCTTGAGGTCAGGCCGAAGCAGCATATCTTGACACAAAAGCTTAGAAAACAGGGGATAGGGCAGGTGTTATGGCAATGAAGCGAGAGACAAAATGGGATGAGAGGATAAGGACATCTCTTTACCCTATCGTCACCACCATGATCATATTGGTCCTCTGGCAGGCGGCCATTGTGGTCTTGTCCGTACCGGATTTCATACTGCCCGGGCCCATAATCATTATCAAGGAGTTCTTCTACAATCTCAACCTCCTCTCCCACCACACCCTGGTCACGGTCTACGAAACGATTACGGGGTTGATCCTGGCTGTTGTCTTCTCGGTCATGGTCTCTATCATAATCGTCTGGTCGAGGCCCGTTGAAAAGACATTGTTGCCCCTGATGGTGTTTTTCCAGACAACGCCGAAAATCGCCATCGCCCCCCTTTTCATTGTGTGGTTTGGTTTCGGCTACACTCCCAAGGTCATTATCAGCTTCTGGCTCGCCTACTTTCCCATAGTGATCGCCATGATCACGGGCTTGAGAGACATTGAGCCTGAGATGGTTGATCTTACCAAATCCATGTCCGCCACCACTTTCCAGACCTTTCTCAAGGTCCGGCTCCCGAACTCCTTGCCCCATTTCTTCAGTGGTCTGAAGCTCGGGGGGCTGGTAGCCATGCTGGGCTCTATCACGGGCGAGTTTGTCGGATCAGATGCGGGCCTCGGATACCTGATCACCGTAGCGAACCACAACTATGACGTCAAGCTCCTGTTCTCGGTCCTCGTTGTCTTGGTCATCTTGGGCAGATTGATCTACGCCTTTACCGTGTGGGTGGAAAGGAGGACGATTTCATGGCATGTGGCCATGCGCAGAGAAGAAGAAAAGTTCTTCACTGCATGAGAATGAAAGGAGGGAGGTGATAAAAGTCATATAGGAAGGGGAATTCCATTGGGCACCTTTTGTTAACCCTTAATAAAATGTGGAGGGTAGAAAGATGAGACCAAATTCATCGAAACACATGTCGCTGATCATTCCTATCTTTGCTATTTTAGCCGTAATACTTATTGGTCAATCCCTGTTCCCGCCCGATGCAAAGGCAGCAGACAAGGTTATGTTTCGTCTTCACTGGAAGTGCTCTGCAATGCATACACCCTTTATATTAGCAATGGACAAGGGGTTTTACCAGGAAGAGGGTATCGACATCACCATAAAAGAAGGCGCAGGTTCCACGGCCACCCTCAAGCTCATAGGGGCCGGGAGAGAGACCTTCGGCTTTGCAGGAACAAACGTGACCGTCAAGGGGGTCGCCAGAGGTGTGCCGGTCATCCAGGTCATGGTAGTGGAAAAATCAAAGAGACAGGGGATATTGTTCCCTGTAGCAAAGGGCATCAAGACCCCTCAAGACCTGATAGGCAAGACGATCGCAGGGTCAGGCTCGGGAACCAGCGATATTTTTGAGGCCTTCCTGGCCGTCAACAATCTCACCCTCAAGCAGGTACGATACCTGGCTGCAGGGCGGGCCCGACTGGAAGCCGTTGCAACAGGAAAAGCTGACGGGACACTGGGCCTGGGAATGGATGATATCGTAAGGCTCCAAAAGATGGGGGTTGAGGCACCGCAAATACTCCTCTTCGGCGACTGGGGAATTCCCGACGTGGGTGATGGGATCATTACCCATCTGGATACCTACAAAAAGAACCCGGATTTGATCCGGCGTTTTGTTAAGGCAAGCCTCAGGGGGATCAACCATGCCTTCATGGACCTGGAAGAAACCGCAGACATCGCGGTCAAGCATTTTCCGATGGCCAAGAAGGACATCATCCTGACCCAACTTCGGAGTCTCAGATGGCTGTTTCCGCCTCCCCTCGGATGGCAGGACCCCAAGGTCGTTGAAGCCATGAAGGATATCGTTGCCCGCTTCGCCGGCCTTCCCGAAGCGAAAGATATGCCACTAAACAAGTTCTTCACGAACGAATTCCTACCAACACTTTGACTGAAGGGGCAGAGAGGCGAAAGGGTTGTTGATCCCCTTGCTTCTCTGCCTTCCTCTCAGAGGAGCGCGAAGGAAGCTATACCATGACCGAGGCCATAGAGGTCAAAGGATGCTGCCTGACATACCCGATGAAAGACGGGTCTATCCATGCATTGGAGGATGTAAGTTTTTCCGCCAGGGAGGGGGAATTCATCTCCATTGTGGGCCCGAGTGGCTGTGGTAAGTCCACCCTGATCAAGGTTATTGCTGGTCTTCTGCCTTTAACGAAGGGGGAAGTCCATGTGGAGGGGATCCTTGTCAAAGGTCCCCATCCAAACGTGGGTATTGTCTTTCAGAATGCGGTGCTTCTGGCCTGGAGACGGGTGCTCGACAATATCATGTTACAGGTAGAGGTAAGGAAAGGGTTTGACAAGGAAGAATACGTTGGCAAGGCCATGGAGTTGATCAAGATGGCCGGGCTGGCAGGCTTCGAGAGGCGATTTCCCTGGGAGCTATCAGGGGGCATGCAGCAGAGGGTCTCCTTCTGCCGTGCCTTGATTCACGATCCCCCTCTTCTCTTGATGGACGAGCCATTTGGGGCCCTGGATGCCATGACCCGCGATGAGATGAATGTCTGGCTCCAAAAGATATGGACCGAGAAGACGAAGACAGTCCTCTTCGTGACCCACGATATCGCCGAAGCCGTATTTCTCTCCGACAGGATCCTGATCATGAGCCCGAGGCCGGGCACGGTAAAGGAAGTCCTTGACATTGATCTCCCCAGACCCAGGGATATGGGCATGCGGGAGGGCGTTGAATTCAATCAATACGTGGGGAAGGCAAGGAGGATCATGCATTCAGGATGATGCCCGGGGCGTGAGGATTCCCCGCGGGTGCGAACAGGGAGGGGCTGAGGCATGGACGTAGATCATGGGACGTGTGACGTGCTGGTAATCGGCAGCGGTATGGGGGGTCTGAGGGCCGCTATCGAGAGCAGGCGGGCCGGTCTGAGCACTCTGCTTGTTGACAAGAGCATTCTCACCAGGGCAAGCGCATCGATCTACGCAGGGGCCCTGGTGGCGAGAAAACCTCCGCAATATCTGGTCACGCTGGGAGTGATGGAACCCGGTATGGATTTTGAACAACCCTTTGATGTGTCTTTTCGATATTTTGTGAAGGAGGGGGCACGGACAGGTGGGAGCCAATATACGGCAAACCAGAGACTTTCCCTGACCGTGGCCTGCGAGATGGAGTTGCGCGCGGAGGAGCTCAGGGACTTCGGGGTCGAAGACATATTCAGTCAGCGGTGGCTGGGACCACCCGGTGTCTACGGGAAGAACATCATGCTTCCTCTGTTGGAGCATGCCAAGAAGGCGGGCACAAAGACCCGGGAGATGACCATGATCACGGACCTTGTCCGCCAGGGGGATTCGATCGTTGGTGCCATCGGCTTTGACATCCTGAGGAAGTGCTTCCTGGTCATTCGCGCCAAATCTGTGGTCTTGGCCACCGGCAGCCATGGCCAGATCTATGAACGAACCTATGCCCCCGCCCGCATGACGGGCGACGGGTATGCCATCTCTTACAGGGCCGGGGCGACGCTCTCGGATATGGAAATGATGGGATTTGATAACTGGGGTGTCGCTGAACCGGGGCTGCCCCAATATTGGATACCCGGGTCATCGGCGAGGGTCAAGGGCGTCCTGAGAAATGCCCGTGGGGAGCCCTTTTTCCTGGAATATGCAAAGGAACAGGGTATCCTCGGCAAAGACGCCACCCTGTCCCTGTCCGATGATATTTCGAGACGTTACGGCAGACCTTTCATTGAACTGGTTCCCCACCTTGTCAAGGCATCAATGAGGGAGATACTGGAGGGGAGGGGAGACAGGGGGGCTGTCTTTCTCGACCTCACAGGTGTTCCGGAAGAAAGGTGGTACGTGGACGCGAAGGGCATCTTTACCCTCAACCTCTTGAGGGGCTTTGACTTGAAAAGAAAGCAGCTTCGAGTGGCTCCCATATGTATCGGGGACTTCAAGGGAGGAGGTGTCAGGATAGACCAAAAAGGGAGGACAGACCTTGAAGGCCTTTTTGCGGCGGGAGATGTATCTCCCGGGTCATCTCTCCTCTATGCCCTGGTTACGGGTGTGCTGGCCGGAAGGAGTGCCGTGAACAGGGCCCTGGAGGCCTCCTCTCCAGAGTTGGATGCAGGCACCAAGGAATGGATTGAGGAGAAGAAGGGGGAACTTGAGACCATGCTCGAGCGAGGACCCGCTGAAAGGGTCGATCCCGAGAACGTGAAAGCTATTGTGAAGTCAATCATGTGGGAAAGTGGCGGGCCCTTGAGGGAGAAAAGGGGCCTGGAAAAGGGGATGGAGGCTTTGAAGGAGATCGAGGAAGAGGCCTTGCCCCTTCTCTATGCAAAGGGCAGTTTTAGGAAATTACGGGAGGCAGTCGAGGCCGCCAACATGGTTCAGGTAGGAAAGATGATCCTTCCGGCCGCCTTTTACCGTACCGAGAGTAGGGGCTACAACCAGCGGTTGGATCATCCTGAGCGGGATGACAGAAACTGGCTTAAGAACACGATCATCAGACGAACATCTGATGGGATTGCCATTGAGACAGCTCCTGTTGAATTCCTCTTTATGACGCCGGAAGATAGGGAAGAAGCAAAATGAAATGGAAGGGGGGCAGCATTACCTATATCTATGATGAAGATCAGTGCAGGTGCAAGTTAGGTTTGTGCGTTGAGGCCTGTGGCCAGGGGGTCCTGGAATTTGATGAGGGGAAGGAAAAGATGCGGATAGGCAATACGGTTCAATGCATTTTCTGCCGTCAGTGTGAGGAAATCTGTCCTTATCAGGCCATATCCATTGAAGGAGCCCTCACCTTGGAAGACATAAGGACTGCCTTTGTCTAGCTGGTTGGAATGATGCCGGTAGCAAGGCCTGTTGCCCGATCCCGAAAAGAACGATGGTGGGTGCCTCGGTTTAACCAATTCGGGGGAAAAAAGAAGAAGCCTTTGAGCAAAAGCCAGTTAGCATATGAAGGATCAAAGAGAGAAAGGAGGGATATTATGAAAAGATATCCGAGAATGACTTTTGTTATCTGTGCCGTGATCACCTTGTCAATCCTTTGTTTATCTTCAGGTGTCCTTGCAAAGGGACCGCAATACGGGGGGACCCTGCGGATAGGGCTGAGGATGCCCCAGTTTCATAGGATGGATATCCGATACACGACCCTTGAGACGATGGCGCCTGCGGTGGGGATGATCTATGATCGCCTCTTCAACTGGGGGCCAGATGGATTCAAGAGCCTATCGCCGGCCCTTGCAACCAGGTATGAAACACAGGATAACACGATTTGGATCGTCCACTTGAGAAGGGGAGTGAAGTTTCACAACGGCAGGGAAATGACTGCTGAGGATGTGAAGACCAACCTGGACTGGAGGATCAAGACACCTCCCGGGTGGAAACCGGTGAAATTCAGGGAGCTGATTAAGTACCTGAAGGCAGTGGAGGTTGTTGACAAATACACTGTCAAGATCATCCTGGAGAAACCCTATGCCCCCCTGATGAGGGTCATGGCCTATGCGGTGCGTGGCATTGCGCCCCCGGAGGAGGTGGCGAAATGGGGAAAAAAGTTTCAGGCCCATCCCTGCGGCACGGGCCCTTACAAGATCGTGAGCATCAAACCCAAGGAAAAGGTTGTCATTGAGAGGTTCGACGACTATTGGGGCCCAAAACCTTACATAGACAGGGTGGAATATATCCCCATCCGTTCTGATGATTCCCGTTTGATAGCTCTCCAGAAGGGAGACATCGATATGGCTCAACTCCTGGATATAGCCAGGCCCATTATTGAGAAGGACCCCAACGTGGAATATCAGGTGGCCAATAATTCTCTGGTCCTGCACAAACATTACTTCAACTTCAGGCGCTGGCCAGTGAATGATCTCAGGTTCAGAAAGGCCATGTGGATGGGCGCGGACTGGAAGAATATTTGCATAAATGTGAGGGCCTTCAAGTCCGGGATGTACGCCAGGACACTCCTTGAATATTCTCCCTACTTCAATCCCGAGGCATTGAAACTCGTGCCGCCCTACGACCCCGGGGAGGCAAAGAAACTGATAAAGGCGGTTGAAAGGGATGCGGGGAAAAAGATCCCCCCCATATATTGGCTGGACACCAATCGTCCCACCGGGAAAAGAATTGCCGAGCCTGCAAAGCTGCAACTGGCCCAGATAGGGGTGACCCTTAACTTACAGCTTCTCTCCCACGCCATATGGTACGAAAAGGTGTTGAGGGATCCGAAGATAGAATGGGATACCGCAGGATACGGAGCGGGTTTTGCCGTGGATCCCTCCATGGGCTTCAGGTATTTTGAGACAAATTCCGGGACAGCCCCGGACGGGAAATCCCTGGGAGGATACTCCAACCCGGAATTCGACAGGTGGATCCAGAAGGCAGAGTCAGCAACAAGCGCGGAAGAGAGAAAGAGGGCCTACCAGGAAGCCGAAATGGTCCTGCTGAAGGACGTTGCTGCGATACCCATGGCCGGCTACCGCATGGTCATAGGGTATAACAAGAAGGTAAAGGGATTCAAGATCAATGATACCTTGAACATCTACGTCTGCAACCCATTTTCCAATCTGTGGATTGAAGAATAGGCCGCAAGACATGAGAGAGGAGCCCCGGGGATGGGCTCCGGCAAGGAATGGCACAAGACCTTGCGTTCGTCCCGGTTCCCGGGGTCTCCTCTCGACTTTCCTCGGGAAGCGGGAAGACCTCTGATGTTTCGGGAACACCGGACTTCACCAAGGGATCTAGGTATTGGGCCGCGATGAACAAGGTGGTCAAACTGCCCCAGTTAGCGTGGCATGGTCCGAAAGAGGTGGAGCTGGACCTGCCCGAATCGTGGCATGTGGAGACATGCCGTATGGCTGTCTATCCAAGTGCGGATGTTTTGTATTTTGCTTGATGTGCGCTATCATTCCCCCAACAGGACGGTTCACGACAGATTGACATCTTCCCCCTATTTCCCTATATTGGGTCCGAAGTCAACTGCGCATCTTTGATGAATCCCTTCTAGCGTCTTTAAGAAACCTTTCTGCACGTCCATGACCCTGGACGTTTTGTGTTAAAGGAGGGGGCACACTTGCGATCAAAGCTCGTTTGGATTGACCTGGAGATGACCGGCCTGGATCCGGAGAAGCACGTCATCCTTGAAATAGCCACGATCTTGACTGACAACAATCTGGAGATCCTGGAAGAGGGCCCCGACATAGTCATCCACCAAGAGGAGAGCGTCCTGGAACATATGGACGATTGGAGCCGGGAGCAACACGGCTCATCGGGCCTCCTGGAAAGGGTCTCGGTATCAGAGTATGACTGCCAGAGGGCAGAAAGGGAGACGATGGATTTTCTGGAGAGCCATTGCGAGAGGGGTCAATGCCCCCTCTGCGGGAATTCCGTGTGGCAGGACCGCAGGTTCCTCATCAGGTATATGCCGGATCTTGCAGATTTCCTCCATTACAGAAACATCGACGTGAGTTCCCTCAAAGAATTGGTCAAGAGGTGGTATCCCCAATTGCCCACCTATGAAAAAAGGAAAGATCACCGGGCTTCCGGGGACATTAAGGAATCCATCAACGAGCTTAAGTACTATCGCCAAAAAGTCTTCCTCCCAAAGGTCTAGCCGGGAAAATATCACATCGGTGCTCAAGATATCCCACGTAACCTGTTTTTTGGGCCCGGATTACACGGATGATATCGATATGTTTTGGCAATCAAGGCGTCTTGATTCCCAAAAGCCTCCATCCATCTTCGGCGGAAAAAAGAGATGAATTGGACCGGGACGGGCATTAGTTACAAATGCCGGAATGTTTGTATAGCCAGTGCCTCATGGGATTGGGGGTTTTGAGTTCAAGGTTGAAGCATCAACAGCATCCTCGGTCATCCGTCCTCGGTCGTCGGTCAAGCCCCTTCTCAAGAAGTGCTCACCGCTCCTTGCTCACTGTGTTCCCTGATTCTCTGCCCTCTGTTCCACCGTCCTTCTTCGGTTTTGTCACCCTCCCTGTCATGAGGTATTCGTGTATGCTCCTTGCAGCGGTCTTGCCGGCACCCATGGCAGAGATGACCGTAGCGGCGCCCGTGACGATGTCTCCTCCGGCAAAGACCCCCTTCTTGGAGGTTTCGAGGGTATCGGGATCACATTGAAGGGTCCTCCAGCGGGTCGTCTCCAGGTCGGGCGTGGTCATGGGAATGAGGGGATTGGGCCTGTTACCGAGGGCAGGAATGACGGTGTCGCATTCCATGACGAATTCGCTTCCTTCAACGGGGATGGGCCTCCTCCGGCCCGATTCATCAGGTTCCCCCAGTTCCATTTTGATGCACTCGACGGCCTTGACCCGGCCTCGGTCATCTCCGAGGATCTGCACGGGATTTGTCAGGATCATGATCCGGACGCCTTCCTCTTCGGCGTGATGGATTTCTTCGGCCCGTGCCGGCATTTCGTCGCGGCTCCGCCTGTACACAATGACGGACTCGGCGCCAAGACGAAGGGCAGTGCGTGCCGCATCCATTGCGACATTCCCTCCGCCGACAGTAACGACCTTCCTGCTCCTTATAGGAGAGGTGCCGTATTCCGGGAATTTGAAAGATTTCATGAGATTGGATCGTGTAAGGTATTCATTGGCCGAGTAGACACCCACGAGGTTCTCGCCCGGGATGCGCATGAAGATGGGAAGGCCTGCACCCGTTCCAATGAATACGGCATCATAGCCGTCTTTCATGAGGTCATCCACGGTTCGGGCCTTGCCCACCACGTAATCGGTAAGGATCTTGACTCCGAGTCTTTTGAGGTAGTTGACCTCGAACCGGACTATTTCCTTTGGCAAGCGGAATTCCGGTATTCCGTAAACGAGCACCCCTCCGGGCTCATGGAGCGCTTCGAAGATGGTGACATCATGGCCCAGTTTCACCAGGTCTCCGGCAGCCGTCAGCCCGGCAGGCCCGGCCCCTATTATGGCCACCTTCTTTCCCGTGGGATCAGCGAACTCCGGCAGTTTCAGTTTTCCGGCAACCCTTTCGAAATCAGCAGCGAACCGCTCCAGTCGACCAATGGCAACGGGTTCTCCCTTTTTGCCGAGGATGCATTTCTCTTCACACTGGGTTTCCTGGGGACAGACGCGCCCTGTGACGGCGGGAAGCGAGTTTTGTTCCTTGAGTTTCCAGGCAGCCTCTATAAACTTGCCTTCTTCAATGAGCCGGATGAAGTCCGGGATATCAATGTTAACGGGACAACCGGATACACACAGAGGTTTCTTGCACTTGAGACATCGCTGGGATTCTGTCAGGGCAAGTTCCTCTGTCAAACCGTAAGGGACTTCTTCGAAGTTGTGCCTTCTCCTTCTGGGGTCCTGTTCAGGCATGGCCTGCCGGGGGATCTTCCTTCTCTCTTTGGGGTCCATTTGGAATCCTTCTTCCCGTAATCGTGTGTTCCTGACCTCGCTGTCGAGTTCAAGGTTGATGGCACAGGCATTCGTGCCCTTGAACCTGGTATTGCTGGGGCTCGAGGGGCAGGGCCTCAACTTCTTCATAGGTGAATGCCGCTTGCCTTTGCATCAGCTCGATCCAGTTTATCTTCAATCCATCCAGGAACGGACCGTCCACACAGGCAAACTTGGTGGTGTCACCAACACTCACGCGGCATGCCCCGCACATTCCAGTCCCGTCCACCATAATGGGATTCATGGCCGTCAATGTCGGAATCCCGGATTTCTTGGTGACCTCGGTGACAAGCATCATCATGAACGTGCATCCGATAATGTAGGACTGATCTATCCTTTCGTCCCGTTCAACCAGCATTTCCACAACATCTTGAATGCCTCCCTTTATGCCGGCGGAGCCGTCCTTTGTGACAATAATATGCTCATCGGAAACCGCGCAGACCTTTTCTTCCCAGTGGAGCAGAAACCGATTGGAGGCCTCCTGGACGCAGATTACCCGATTCCCTGCCTCCTTCATGGCTCGGGCTATGGGATAGATCGCAGCCACCCCATAGCAGCCTCCCGCGCAGAGGACAGTGCCATAGTTCTTTACCTCCACGGGGGTACCCAGGGGACCGGTGACATGGGCCAGGTGTTGACCTGTGATCGTCGATGCCATCTCTCTGCTCGACCTGCCCACCTCCAGGGTCACGAGGGTGATGGTGCCCTGTTCCCTGTCAAAGTCTGAGATGGTATAGGGTATCCTTTCGGACTTCTCATTGACCATGGCAATGACAAACTGGCCTGGTTGACATGTCTCTGCGATTACCGGTGCATGGACGATGATCAGGTGTGTATTGGGGACTATCTCTGATTTCTCAAGGATCCTGAAGGGCCTCCCTGAGTCCTCCTCAGGGAGAGGGCCTTCTTCAAGTTCCACCTCGGAGGTAACCATCTCATCCTCGGGATAGAGGGATTTCACCGCGCATATGACGTCACTTATCTTGTGCCCCCTGAAGAAGCGGGGGATGGCTGTGACGTCATCGAGGGGAGAAGGCTCCGGAAGCTTTGGCACCTTTTCGGCGATACCCCTGGTGTTCAGTTGCTTGTTCACATCCTCGACGGACGGATACTCGAGCTCACCATATCCCATTGATCCGGCAATGTCGCAGGGGATTTTCCAGTCGGCCACGACGCCCTCCGGGGGCGCGGACGCGGCAACGAGGTGTTTCACTTCCCCGGCCCCGTTCAAGAAGGAGCCCTCGGTCTCCGTGGGGGCGGTGACCGCAAAGACAACATCCGCCTCTTTTTGCATCTCTGAAGGAAACATGTCAGCAAGGATGATGCACCCTAATTTCTTGAGTATGCCTCCATCCAGGAATGGCCCGGTGCTGTAAAGGGCCGTCACGGTGCCGTCTTGAATTTTCTCTAACACGGAGTTGGGCTCGATAACCAATGTGTGGTCATCAGACCTCGCAACGGCAAAATTGGAGGATTTCATCACTTCCCTGGTAAACCGCTCCATGACATAGAGGTCCTCCCGGGAGGAGGCCTCGTGGGCGATAAGGGCGAATCTTTCCCCGGGATGTGCCCCTAGCATTTCCGAGGCCTTTGCCAGGGCATCCCGGTAGGCCGCCTTTATGAGTCCGTCCTGTACCCGCAGCTGGTGTGAAAGGATCCGGGAAGGATTGTCCAGGAGTTGGGGGAGCATAAACCTGCCCACGGCACAGATACGCGCCTCCCTCGAAAAATCGATCATTCCAGAGCCGATAATCTTGCCCTCATGGATCTTCAGCCTGATCGAGCAACCGTGAGGACACAGGGGGCACGTAGAATCGAGCGTCCTCTCAGGGGTGCCCCTCCACTTGGCATACCTGTCGGTGAGGGTGCCGGTCGGGCAGATATCTATGCAGGCGCCGCAGAAGCGGCAATCCGACTCTGTGTGGGGCCGGTTAAAGGCCGTTCCTACCCTGGCGTCCTTTCCCCGGTTCACGAAATCGATGACACCTTTCTTGTGTATCTTCTCACAGATGCGCACACAGCGCCCGCAGAGAATGCAGAGGTTGTAATCCCTATCCATGAAAGGATCGTATCTTTCCAGGTCCAGATCCTTATAGATTATCGGAAGGTCCAGGTCATTGATGTCACATTGGTCGGCAACCATCCTCAGCTCGCACCGATCCCTGTTGCTGCAAAAGGTACAACGGGTGGCCTTGCCCGTCTTGAAGGGACGGGGTCTGTACTTCTCACACAGTTCTCGATCAGAGCACACCAGGCAAGAACTCGTATGGCCGCTCAGCATCAGCTTCAAGATCTCACGCCGCGTCTCGATAATCTCATCGGTTTTGGTGTGCACAACCATACCGTCCGTCGCCGGAGTTGTGCACGAGGGCGGAAGCCCACGCATAGCTTCGATTTGTACGATGCATAGGCGACAACCGCCATAGGGTTCTAAGGCCGGATGGGCACAGAGAGTGGGAATTTCAATTCCTGCCCTATGTGCTGCCTCCAAAACCGTATCGCCATTATGGGCCTTGATTTCTTTACCGTCTATCGTGAGGGTTATTTCATCCATTGGTTGGCCTAAGCTCCTGCTAGAGTTCGAATATTCTCCTTGGCTAAAGGGCATATCAAGCTTATGCCACAGTGCGTTCAACGGTGCCCCTTTTGTCGGATGTCTTCAGCACGGCGTTGAAGGGACAAACACTGAGGCACATACCACATCTGATGCATTTACCCTCGTCAATTACAAAGGGTTCGGGCGGTTTCTTGGAGCCTGTAATGGCTTGAACGGGGCATTCTTTTTTGCAAAGACCGCAAAGCTTACAAGCTTCAATATCAATGTCATAGGTGATCAACGCCTTACATACCAAGGCCGAACACCGTTGTGCGTAGATATGGGCTTCATACTCTTCGCGAAAATACTTGAGGGTGGTAAGGACCGGGTTAGGAGCAGTCTGGCCCAGACCGCAAAGAGATGTGTTTTTCACGGTTTTTCCCAGTGTCTCAAGGGTAGGAAGATACTCAGGCGTGCCTCTACCTTCTGCGATTTCACTCAGGATGTGAAGCAGGTGTTGGGTCCCCATTCTGCAGGGGGTGCATTTCCCGCAGGATTCACTTTCGGTAAATGTCAAGAAGTACTTTGCGATATCGACCATGCAGGAGTCTTCATCCATGACGATCATTCCCCCAGAACCCATTATCGAGCCAACCTTGGCAAGTTCTTGATAATCAACCTTCATATCGAGGAATTCGGCAGGAATACAGCCTCCTGATGGGCCGCCAGTCTGAACGGCCTTAAACTTTTTGTTGTCGAGGATACCTCCACCTACCTTGAATATGACATCACGCAGAGTGATACCCATTGGGACTTCAATCAGGCCGGTGCGATTTATCTTGCCGGCAAGGGCAAAGGTTTTTGTCCCCTTGCTGTCTTCCGAGCCGTATTGAGCGAACCAACCCGCGCCCCTGTGCATAATCTCTGATACATTGGCCAACGTTTCCACGTTATTTATGATCGTGGGGAGGGAGTGGAGGCCGGATTGTGCAGGAAATGGAGGTCGTGGCCTTGGCATGCCTCTCTTTCCTTCAATTGATCCGATTAGGGCTGTTTCCTCTCCGCAAACAAAAGCACCGGCTCCTTGTTTTATCTTAATGTCAAGTTGGAAAGCTTGTCCGAGGATATTGGATCCCAGGAATCCGAGATGCTTCATCTGTTCAATGGCCCATTGAAGCCTCTCTATTGCGAGGGGATATTCCGCGCGGATGTATATATATGCAACCCTTGCACCTATTGCATAGGCCCCTATGGCCAGTCCTTCCAAGACGGCGTGGGGATCACTTTCGAGCACGGCTCTATCCATGAAGGCGCCAGGATCGCCTTCGTCCGCGTTGCAGATGATATATTTGACATCCCCTTTTGTCTCCCTTGCAAAGGCCCATTTTACCCCAGTGGGAAAGCCCGCTCCTCCTCTCCCGCGCAAACCCGAAGATCTGATTTCCTCAATGACCCCATCGGGGCTCATTTCCAAGGCCCGGGCAAGACCGCTGTATCCGCCCCTTGCAATGTAATGGTTGATATTGCTAGGGTCTATTATCCCGGAGTTTCTCAACACGACGCGAACCTGCTCTTTCATCATCGGAAGTTCATTCAAGTCCGGGATGCCTTCGATGGTGCCTTCTCCGACGCTGCACAGCGCCAGGTCAGTTAGAAGGGCCTCTTTGATAATAGAAGTTTCGATAAGCTCTGGGACCCTTTCTTCATTTACTTCCTTGTAGATCACGCGGCTTCCGCCGGGCACGGAGATCTCAACGAGCGGCTCGGCATAGCACATTCCAAGATCGCCCACTTCATATATGTCGGCTTCAATAGAGCGAGCAGATAGTTCTCGCCTAAATGCCTCCTCGACTTCCAGGGCACCGGCCGCCCGGCCGCAAGTGGCTGCCCCGATCAGAATTCTTGGCCTTCTAATGTCGTTGAATTCTTCCCATTCCTGCTTGGCCTGGTTTTGTATTTCCTGGAAATTCATTCTAGCTCCTTGAGAATTTTCTTGACCCTTTTTGGGGTCATCCTGCCGTAGACCTTGCTGTCAACCACTATTACAGGAGAAAGGGCGCAGGAACCGAAACAGGCCACGCGTTCAAGGCTGAATCTGTAATCGGGGGTGGTCTCGCCTGGCCCGATATCTAGATGCCTGGTCAATTCATCCATAATCTGTGCCCCGCCCTTCACATGGCACGCGGTCCCAAGGCATACTTTTACTATATGATTACCGGGCCTGGTAAACCTGAATTGGGTGTAAAAGGTGGCAACACCATAGATGCAACTTTGAGAGATATCAAGATATCTGGCAATCCGCTCAACAGAATCTTCGGACAAATAACCGTAATTCCCCTGAACTTCCTGTAATATGGGAATAAGGTTGTCCCTGGTGGGTTCATAGTTTTCAAGTATTTTCACCAGCTCCTGCTCTTCCTTCCTGTTTTTCTCTTGGACCTGCAATTCCGTATTCCTTTCCTACCAAGACTCAAGAAAGACCCAGATGACCAGAATGATGATTCAAACATACTGACATACAAAAAATGGATTCAGCGATACGGTAGGCAGAGAAGGTTTCTTAAAGAGTTGAGAAAAGGGCAAAATTGATAATCTTTTCCCTAGATCCGATGCCTGGCACCAGTGTCCCCATATCTAAGGGTTTGCTGTTTCTCTGCACGTTCTTTTTAATGCTGAAGGTTTTCCAAAGTCAAGGGGAAGCCTGAAAAAGATTCCCTTTTCGCCTTTCTGGCGGAGCCAAGTATAAACAGGGGTCAGGGAACGACAAGGTGCTTCCAAGACCTGGATCAGCAGCCTGTTAGGCTCATGGATGGAAAACGTGCCCCAATAATATAGGGCCTTATGAACTTTTTGTCAAAGAATTCGGTGCTAAGGAATTGGTATTATTGGTATCATGTGGTATGGGTTCAGAGAGGACTATCCCATGTCCTGTAGTATGGTCCAGGCATGGACTCGGCTAAGATCCTAGCCTACCAAGATTACATCTGGTCCGAATAGGATTCCTGGATCGTTTTCACAAGGGAGGTGAGGGTGGCATTCACTGGTGTGGGGATATTCAGCTCCTTGCCATGGTGCACAATGGCTCCGTTGATGGCCTCGATCTCGGTAGTCTTTTCCCTGCGGACATCCTGCAACATGGAGGCGATGTTACCGGCCGTGGCCTCACACACTTCTTTGACACGACCAATGGGGTCGGAGTAGGGAAGCTTGATGCGCTTTGCCTCGGCCACTGCCACGGCCTCTTTCACGGCTTCTTCCATAACGTAAAGGGTCCCGTCAAATTCGAGGAGGCGGCCGTTCTGGAGTCTGGTGATGGCGGTGAGTGCGTTGATGCCCACATTGACGATGAGCTTTCCCCAGAGGAGTGCGTCCACATTTTCAACGGTTCGGGCCTGAAACCCCGCCCTATTCAGGGCGGAGGCCAAACGCCGGGCGGGACCTCCGTCCTTCTCGGGGCCGAGAGCAGTTTGGCCGCGGCCTGCATGCCTGATTCTGCCAGGGCTTATCAGCGTAGCCCCTTCCGCCGTCACTCCACCTATGACCCGGTCAGTCCCAAAGATTTCCCCGAGCAGTTCCAGGTTCCCGATCCCGTTTTGAAGCGTTACGACCACTGTTTCCGAGGAGAGCCAGGGGGCGATGGCCCGGGCTGCCTTCATGGTGCTGTATGACTTGACGCAGAAGAGGGCAAAGTCGGGGTTTTCAGGGCCTCGGCCCGTCATGACCGGAACGTCCACTCTGTGTTCGCCTGCGACGCCTTCCACCAATATCCCTTGGGCATTTATGTGAGCGGCACGCTCAGGCTTGTAGTCCAGAAGGGCGACGTCATATCCTGATCTCTTGAGGTGGGCGGCAAACAGGCATCCCATGGCGCCGGGGCCCACAACCAGGAAACGCATTGTTCGCTGTCTTTCTTCTGACTCCATAACCAACAAGCCAGGTTCTAAAGCTTTGCAGCTTCGTCTTGCTTCATTGAGAAGCTGTGTTCGGGTCCGGGGAAAGCTCCCTTCTCCACTTCCTCTTTGTAACGCACGAGGGCCTCTTTGATCATGGGTGAGAGATTGATATACTGCTTTACGAATTTCGGGGTGAACCTTTCAAAGAGCCCGACCAGATCGTGGTAGACCAGGACCTGGCCGTCACATTCCTTGCCTGCCCCTATTCCGACCGTGGGAATCTTGAGCTCGCCGGTAATCTTGGCCGCAAGAAAATCAGGGATGCATTCCATCACAATCATAAAGGCCCCGGCATCCTCAAGATCCTTGGCGGACTGGATGAGGGCCTTGGCGCTTTCTGCGTCCTTGCCCTGAACCCTGAATCCGCTCAACATGGTGGCGGTCTGGGGAGTCAGGCCTATATGGGCGCACACAGGTATCCCTGCTCTGACCACAGCCCGGACTATGTGTGCCACCTCGGTCCCGCCCTCCAGCTTTACGCTGTCACATCCGGCTTCTTTGATGAAGCGGCCTGCGTTTTCAATGGCCTGCTCTACTGATACGTGATAGGACATGAAAGGCATATCACCGATAATAAAGCTGCTCTTCGCCCCCCTGCTGACTGCCCTGCAGTGGTGGAGCATCTCCTCCATGGTTACCGGCACCGTGGAGTCATAGCCCAGGACGACCATAGCAAGGGAATCCCCCACCAGTATCGTGTCAATCCCCGCTTCATCAACCAATCTACCCGTGGGATAGTCGTAGGCCGTCATCATGGTAATCTTCTGGCCAGAGGCCTTTTTTTGTTGCAGTTCCGCGATCGTCACTTTCTTTCTGTCCATTTCTACCTCCTCAACCTCGGGGGCTGCCACGGCAAAGGATACAAAAAAGGCCCTCCGGTGGACCAAAGGACCTGAAAAGAGTCTCGGGCAATAGGGGATATTGAATCGGCCAGAAGACGTCTGAGGCTTCCTTCCGTCCCGGTCACCCTACCGGAGATCCAGGCGGCACCACCCGAAAATGAAATTATGTAACCAATGTCCAAACATCGATGGGCTCGGTGTCCCCTCTTCCCGGAGATCACCTACCCTCAAGGATCATCTTCAGGGGTTGTATAGAACTTTTGAGCAGGGTTGTCAACAAAAAGTGAGGTTGCCTGGTATCAAGTGCCCCTTTTCCCGCTCAGGATGTTCCGTGAACCTGGCCCGCAATTGAAGAGGAGATCGAGTGCGGACAGATTGGGAACGAACTCTCCCCAGAGCTGCGGGTAGACAGGAGAAGGAGGCCTGAAGAACTCAATTCCTATTCCGGCCCTTTGAAACAAGTCTTCGTTCAAGTATTTCCTGGCGGCATTCTGGGCAAGGAAGCATCTGGCGCCAAGTTCCATGCAGATGTCCACGAGGCGCTGCTCTCCCGTGGAGTGGATCCCCAGCTCGGAGAGCAGGCGGATCTTTGTTCCTATCCCCAAACTCTTGAGAATATGCCGGATGATATCCACGTTGAACTCTATGAGTCTTTCGTATCCCGCGGAGAAGATCCTTTCTAAAAAGGGGAGGTGATCCTGGAAAAAGGGTGCCTTTCCGTAAGCACTCTTCAAGCTGGCGAGGTATTTCCTCAGGTGGTGCCCCTCGTCATATATCCTCACCTCATTGATTTTCTGGAACCCCAAACCTTTTTTCCACACGGGTATAGTCATCCACAGTATCCCCTTGTCGTTCTTGAAACGGTTTCGGGTCACCCACGTGGTCCCTCTAGGGAACTGAACTTCGTCGAGGATGACAAAGGTATCGGAACGGGATACTTTGTGGAAAAACCCCGGATAGGGGGCAAAATAGGGTTGGCTAACAGAGAGAATCATGCTGAATCTCGATTCAAGAAAGATGGTAGTGGGATTTTGGGAAAAAATCAACGGAGAATGAGAGGAGGCTCCTGTTCGTGGAAGCCAATCGGCACAAAGGATCAGGCAGAGCAAATGAGGCTGGACATATATGCCAGTGATATGCCCGAATCGTGCAAGACCCTCAGAAAACGACCAATAGCTGTGGCAGTCTGAGGAAATGGATGCCCTATACCAACGGCACAACCGTACCTGATGGCGATGTTCTTGAGCCTGTTCAGCTGACCGAGTATGGCAGCCTCTCTGACCTGATTGTCCAGGAAAACGTTCCTTCTGGCAGCGTTCATATTGAGTGCCCTGGCGGTCCTGAACCCGGCCGAGTGGCTTGTCGTGAGGCTGTCAACAAAGAAGAGGTCCCAATTCTTGAGTATTCCCAGGACAGCCCTCATCTTTCTTTCATATTCCGTGAATCTCGAGCCCATGTGGTTATTGACACCGTTGATATTGGGGATGGCGTGTAGGTTCTCCTCCACGATATCGGCGATCATGCGTCTATCATATTCCACGTAGAGGGCGCCCGGTCCCGGGTCAATGCGGGGGTCATAGGGCTCCATGGGTTGATGGAGCATGACTTCGTGTCCCATCTCCCGGATCTCCAGGGCCAGGTCAAGGGACTTTGGCAGGCGTGGCAGTATGGAGTAGGTGATGGGAACGCCGAGGCGCAGGAACTCTCTGGCACGACTTATACTGTATCCAATGTCATCGATGATGAGGGCGATGTTGGGGTGAGAATAGCACCGTCTTTCCGCATCCATGGGGGATGCGTAGGCCCTGGATGTTTGGTTGAGGCCAAAGAGGCTTCCTGCTAAGAATGCGCTGGTTTTCTTGAGAAAATCTCTTCTGTGCATGCCTTGTTTCATAGTCCAAAAGAGGAGAACGGGATTGACCGAAGAGAATAGTGGGAAATTTGCACTTTTATACAACTGATAGGGTATTAAGTCAAGAGAAAATACAATATATTGTATTGAACCTAATTCTCTCTCGGTCATCGAGACATGTGATTCTTATGATAACTCATTTATATTATTGATAATTTTGAGATAACAGGAAAGGATAGGTCAAAATCAGGAAAAGGGGTGTGGAAGGCCCCGGCGTCCACCAGGGCCTCCGTGGGCGCTAGATGGGCAAGTATTGTTTGAAGAGCCGGGTGTGGGGAAGCCTGTCTTCCAGACGAAAGACCTTTACGGCAGTTCCCCCGAGGATGAGGTTGACATCATCCTGGGGCAGGTCAAACACGTCAATGGCCTTATCCAACTGGCGCAGGCTCCATCCGTAGTAATCCACCTGGTGGGCAGGGATGCCCTGGCGTCGGCTCTGGTCTGCGAAACTGCTGGGGTAGAAGCCCGGCACCCATTGCTGGGGTATGGAGGCCCCCCAATCGGTCCCCCACATCATCTTCTCCGGGCCGATATTAGGATCGCGAAGGGGTTTTTCATAGAGCTCCGCCCAGTAGAGCCCGGTTTCAAGATAGACGTTCGGGTGGGAGGCCGCAACGTGGAGGGTGGAGTCCATGTACATCTCAGACCACCAGCCCTGCATCCCTCCATGGTCCATGATGATGGGCACGTCCGGGAAATGGGCTGCAATATCATGGGCAAAGGACGGGTTGCCCCACTCTCCCGTGACACGACCGAGCCGTCTGGCTCCGGCATAACCCGACAGGGTGCCCGTGTGGTAACTCACGGGGACCTTGTACTTCCTTGCAACCTCCATAATCTGGCAGATCTCTTTGAACCTCTCATCCCAGCTTATGGATTCCCTGGGTACCATGCTCCCGGGCATGCCCTCACCGATTCCTACGTATATGCCGGTGCTCAGGAGCCTGTCCAGTTCCTCACAATGCCCTTCAATGGACCATTTCTCCTTTCCTTCCTTTACCTTCTTGATGTAGGCGGTCCCGCTGCAAAGCGAGACGAACTTATCCGGGTGGGCCTTAACGATTTCCGCATTGAGTTCATCCGTCATCCCGAAGGCGGGCATGATAACGCACATGTCAACGCCGTACCTTTCCATGTCATAAAGGAGCCTGGCCGAGTTATCGTATACCTGCACATCGGGCATTCCCTCGGCAAGCGTTGCCCAGTCAGGCTTGATGCCTCGCTCCTTGAACTTGAAGGCGTGTCGCTGGGCGTGTACATGTGTGTCGATGACGAATCTACCTCTGGCAATTCCCATATTCACCTCCTAAACTGATTGTGGTTGGATAAAAGTTGATGGCTTTGTAAAAAGTCCAATTCCCCGCGGGGCGGGATCCAGCGATCTGCGTTGCGCTTCACCTCGTGGTGATTTCCCGCATATCTTCGCGGGGATCACTCGAGATTCGCGCGCTCCCGCACGAGCGGGATTTCGCAAACTCAACTTGAGTACTTACTTGAAGCTTTTTACTTTGCCATCTGTAACACTTTAGCCTTTTGAAATGCCTCCTCAGATAGGGAGAACGGGTGTCGCAGAAAAGACCAGCCCGGGAGGCTCGGAACGCAAGAAAAGGCATCATCACCCCCGTTCGTCCATCACCGAGTTCTCTGAATCGCTTTTCAAACGGCTAAAATGTTACTGCCATCTCAATTTTGACACGCTCGTAAAAAGTCGCCCACTCGTCATGCCGGACTTGATCCGGCATCCAGAACCATCTGAAAAGACTGGATTTCCGCTTTCGCAGGAATGACAGAAATGAGTACTTTCTGACTTTTTGCGAGCTCGTCAAAGTTGATGGTTCCAAGAAACGTATTCCCGGGTCAACCCTTCGGTGAGGCGTTGAGGATGCCCTCCCCCTTGAGTTTTTTCTCGATATCCTTGCGGAGCAGCTTCTTGTCCACCTTGCCGACCCCGGTCTCGGGAAGGAAATCGATGATTTCAAGCCGTTCCGGCAGAAGAAGCACCCCCGCTCCCTGCTCTTTGAGAAAGGCCACCATCTCTTCGAAAGACAAGTCCTTTCCCCTCTTGGGGACCACGTAGGCACAGGCCCTTTCTCCCGTTTTGGGATCAGGCATGCCTATCACTGCCACCCTTTCCACGTTGGGATGTCTGCGTATGAGTTCTTCCATTTCGCCGGGCACCAGGGTCTCGCCGCCCCTCATGATCACGTCCTTTTTTCGGCCCGTAATCGTGATATAACCCCGCTCATCAATCCTCGCCATATCTCCGGTGCGGTAGTAGCCGTCCCTTGTGAAGACAAGCCTGTTCTCTTCCTCGGTGGTCCTGTAGTATCCCGTAAAGACCTCCGGCCCCTTTGCCACCAGTTCGCCTTCACTGTTGACAGGCAATTCATTCTCCTCGTCGTCGATAACCTTGTAGTGGCTTCCCGGAGTGACATTCCTACCGACAGTCTTTAACTTTACCTCCAGCGGGTCGTCGAGATCACCCAGGGCGAGCAGCCCCTCTGACGCCCCCAGTCCGTTCCCAGAGAACTTACACCCATATTTCCTGAAATACTCTATGGTCCTCCGGGCAACCTCCCTGGGAAGGCCTGCTCCTGCCGTGCCAATAATCCTCAGGGAGCTGACGTCGAATTTTTCGAGGTCCGGATGATTCACGATCCCCTCGAGTTGGGTGGGGACCATAATGGCGTTTGTCACTCTTTCCCTTTGTATGGTCTCCAAGATCTCCTTCGGCCTGGGAATTCCTTGGAGCACAAGGGTTGAAGCACGGTACATGGCACAGTTTACTGCTCCCTGGATGGCCATTGCGTGGCCGACCGGTGTCGCCTGGAGAATGACATTACCCAGGGCTGTTACCCTGCCAGAGATAATGTCATTGGTGATGATAAGGCTGTTATGGGTCCTGGGCACCATCTTGGGGAGACCAGTCGTGCCGCCCGTAGGAATGAGTACGGCCACGTCGTTGGGGTCGGGACGGTAGCGGTCAAGGAAACCGGGGCCCTTTTGCCCGGCATCAATCCTTTCTATGGTCTCTTCCATGGAGTGGGCAAAATCAGGAAGGCCGAGGTGAGTATCGGGCATGATCACTAAATCGAGGCTCTCCGCCTCCGAGCGGATCCGCTCGATCAAAGGGACAAAATCAATCTTTCCATCCTCTGGCGGGACGATCCATCCGCGCGCGCCCGTGATCCCGAAAAAGGAAGAGATTTCCCTGTGCCCGTGGCGAGGAACAGCCAGGACAGGAATTGCCCCCATCTTTTGCATTCCATAGAACGCGACAACGAATTCGTAACGGTTGGGTAATTGGATGATTATCCTGTCATGGGGCCTCACACCCATTTCCAGGAGGGCCAAGGCAAAACGATAGACTCTGTCCCTGAGCTCCTCGTAGGTGAGCCTGTTCCTGTCATCTACGACCGCAATGCCCTTTGGGTTCTGTTGGGCGGCCCGATCGAGGAGGTCCCCATAGGTGAGGTTGAGCCAACCTCCTATCCGCGTGTATTCCCTGACTTGGTCTTCCCGGTACGGGACAAAGCCTTCGAGGCATTTGTTATGGATCATTTCTTCGTCCCTGCATGCCCCCTGTCCGAGGAAAAGAAGGATTAACGAGGAAAGCCTGGGGGCCTGGTTACGTATGTGTCTAAAGGAAACCGCCGGACCCATAATAGATCAAAAGAACGTTCTTTAACAACAGAAAACAAGGCATTTGTGAGAAAACACTTTCACGTCAGATTGACCTTGATCCAAGGCGAGATTTTCGGCTAACATGCACATCTGTGGTTTGCAGGTTAGTTTGCCTCAGCCAATCATCCCGGTCGAGACTCGTGAGATTTAAACTCGACTTACAGAAGGACTGGAGGAGAAGAGCATGGATATTGCGAAGGAGAGAATAGTCGTCCAGATTTCCACTCAAGAACTGGAAAGGAGATGGAGAGCGGTACGAGAGGCCATGGAGGCGGAAGGGATTGATTTCCTCATAATGCAGAACACGAATCAGTTCCTCGGAGGATACGTAAAATGGTTCACGGACGTCCCTGCCTTCAACGGATACCCGACGAGCGTGATTTTTCCCAGGGAAGACGAAATGACGGTGATAAACATCGGGCCCAAGATGGATCCTGAGAGTCGGTTTACGGACCTGAGTACAAAGGATTGGGCCCTTAGGGGTGTCAAGAACCGCTTTACGGCCCCCTACTTCCCGAGTCTTCACTATACAAAGACATTAGATGCGGAACTGGTCGTCGAGCTGTTAAGGCCCATGAAAGACATCAAGGTAGGATTCATTGCATTAGGTCATATCCCTGCGCCCTTTCATGATCACATAAGGACACATCTGACGAACGCCACCTTTACCGATGCAACGGACCTCGTGGATAGCATAAAGGCGGTAAAGAGCGAAGAAGAACTCGCCCTGATCCGGAGAACTGCGGAGATCCAAGACATAGCTATGGAAAAGGCCTTCAGCAGCATCCGCCCAGGCATGAGAGATTCCGAGATAATGGCATTGGCCCAGTACACCGTCCAGAACCTGGGAAGTGAGCAGCAACTCATCATGGCGGGGTCAGCACCCCTGGGCACTCCTTGCCCGATGTTGAAGCGTCATTTCATGAACAGGGAGATCAAGAAGGGAGACCAATTTACGCTGATGATCGAGGTCAATGGGCCAGGCGGACTCTATGCGGAGCTCGGAAGGACATGTGTTCTGGGCAAGGCGACAGAGGAATTGCTCGAGGCCTGTGAAGTAGCCAAGGAGGCCCAGCGAATCACCATCGACCTCCTGAAGCCCGGGGCTGATCCGAAAGACATCATCAAGGCCAACAACGAATTCTTGAGGAGTAAGGGATTCCCGGAAGAGAGGCGGCTCTATGCACACGGCCAGGGGTACGACCTGGTTGAGAGGCCTGCGATACGCGAGGATGAACCCATGAGGCTGCAAGCCAATATGAATATCACCGTGCACCCCATTACGGGTTCGGCAACGGCCTTTGCCTGGGTCTGTGATAACTATTTCATCACGGAGGCAGGGGCAAGCGAATGTATCCACAAGACCCCCAAGAAGATCTTCGAGATAGAGGTGTGAATTTCTCCCCTCGTGAAGGGTTCTTGCCAAGGAATTCTTGAATAAGATTTTCCCAAAGGCCGCCCTACTTTTCTTGGGTCTGGGACATGTCTTATTTGTTGCATTGGTTCTCTTTGAGCGATAACGTGCCGACTGGATAGTTTTTTGTCGGGAAGAATATGGAATGAGCCGACCGTGTCGGCGGAGAGGGCTTTTCAAAGGATCCCGGCGTGAAGGATGATCTCATGCCCTGCCTTCAAGGGGATCCTCGGGTGAATCATGCGGGCAACAGCATTCAAAGCGGGGAACAAGAATGTGCTAGGAGTTGAGACATGCACCTCGTACACGAAGATCTGAAGGCAATGCGGGATGACGCAAGACAGTTGTTCCGGGCCGCCCTGAGGTCCGTTGATCCCTACGCGGCTGTCAGGAACTTCGTGGTCCTTGAAGGGGAGAAGATCCTCCTTGGGCCGGCAAAGGGTCAGAAGATGAAGCTGGACCTTGGGCGGTTCGAGCGGGTCCTCATAGTGGGTGGGGGCAAGGCCACCGCGCCCATGGCAAAGGCCCTTGAGGACCTGGTGGGGGAGAGGATCGGCAAGGGCCTCATCAACGTGAAGTATGGTTTCACGGAAAGCCTCAAATATGTAGAGACCACGGAGGCAGGCCACCCCTTGCCCGATCAGAGTGGCGTGGAAGGCACGAGAAAAATCCTCGAACTTCTGGCGGAGGCAGGGAAAAAGGACCTGATAATTTCCCTGATCTCAGGGGGAGGATCAGCACTCCTTCCCCAACCCGCAGACAAGATCAGCCTGGAGGAGAAGCAGGCTCTGACTAAGCGGCTGCTGGAATGCGGCGCGAGCATAGACGAGATAAACACCATCAGGAAGCACATCTCCTCCTCCAAAGGGGGCCAAATGGCGAGGTTTGCCTATCCGGCAACGACCGTCAATTTGATGCTTTCGGACGTTGTGGGCGACAAGATGGATGTCATCGCATCGGGACCCTTTGTCTTCGACAGGTCCACCTTTCAAGACGCCCTGGCCGTTGTAGGAAAATACGACCTGAAGGATATCCCGGACTCCATCACGTCCTATCTTGAGCGGGGTTCCGAGGGCCGAGTGCCAGAAACACCGAAAGAAGGAGACCCCATATTTGAGAAGGTCCACAATTATGTGGTGGGGAGCAACATGCAGGCCTTGAAAGCCGCCGAGGCCGAGGCGCGAAAGATGGGGTACAAGACCCTGATTCTCTCCTCCATGGTAGAAGGAGAGACCCGAGACGTGGCAAAGATGCACACCGCTATCGTCAAAGAGGTTCTCAAAACGGGGAACCCCCTTTCTCCGCCCGCCTGCATCATCTCGGGCGGGGAGACCACCGTGACCATCAGGGGGAAGGGGCTCGGGGGGAGAAACCAGGAATTTTGCCTCTCAGCGGCCATCGATTTGGCCGGTATTGCCCCAAGGGTGGTCATCCTCAGTGGAGGGACAGACGGGAATGATGGGCCTACCCCTGCTGCCGGAGCAATCGTGGATCCTCTAACGGTGCGCCGAGGCGCAGAGAAGGGAATCACTGCCCTGGAATATCTCATGAACAATGATTCATACCACTACTTCGAGAAGACCGGAGAACTACTGATCACCGGACCCACGAATACCAATGTAATGGATGTCAGAATCCTCCTGATCCGTTAATCTCCTCCAATTGCCAGATTCCGAAAGCCAAGGTCTACGAATCTTTTGCCCATTTTTGGATGAGGTAAGGTTTTGTCATCTCAAAGGTCATGCAATCCTCTTCAATGGATTCCTCGGCCTGGCGGGTGGACATCCTCTTGGTCCTCTTCACAAATGAAAAGGTGCGTCCAAAGTACAGGGGGATGAGGGAATCCATCATGAGGTCTCGGTCGCAGAGGGTATCACGAAAGCCAACGCCCATGTCATAGAGGATCCTGGCCCACAGGTCCGTAGGGAAGTTGAATACCCTTTCTTTCATGTCCTTGATTTCCAGGAGCTTCTTAAAGACATCCTGGCTGAGGACCTTCTCCCAGACTTCCCGGTACAAGGTGAAACCCTCGTGGAACTTGTTGATAAGCTTCTCGGTATCCACCTCTACCTTCGGCGGCATCTCCACTTCACCCAGGCCGAAACCGAAGATTGCCGTGGGCTTGCTGTATTTTACCTTCACCCAATAGGGAGCGAAATGACAGGCCATGTTAAACATGGTCCCCACGACCTGGCGGAACATGGGTCCAAGGGAGGCGGCAGGATCCTTTGCCCTGTGTATCTTGGGCCGCCCCATGTAGGACTGGCATACCGGGACTCCCTGATTTAGGGCGATCGTCGTCATCCATATGTCGATTCCGAAATTGGCTATGGCCTCGTCCCACAGCTCGCTCTCGTAGTAGATCTTTGCCAGCTCACCGCTGAAGCCAAAGTCCCCCCCGATGGGCTGTCTGACCCTCCTGCCATAAAGGGCCCGGGACATGGGGTAAGCAATGCTATTGGTTATGGTACCGTCATACTTATGCCTGACGTACAGTGGAGCCACATAGGAGAAATCATTGAAAAGGGGCTCTCCCAGGTGTTTGATCCATTCGGGGGTTATGCTCTTCAAGTCCGCATCGACTACTACAATGGCCTTCGCCTTCAGCTCAAGGACCTTTCGAAACAGGTTCTTAAAGTTATTCCCCTTGCCCTTGACCCCCGGGGGAGTTGAGATATAGATCTTGGGGATCTCAGTGGGCGTACCCAGAAAGACCTGCTTGGTATCATCCGGGGAGTTATTATCACAGTTGATAATCACGGATTCTATCTGCGGGAAATACTTGACCAGTCCCTCGCTTGCTTGCTTCGTGGGGTAGCTTATGGAATCAGCCTCCTTGTAAGACGGAATCGCGACCACCAGGTCGGCCTTATTTATCTTTTCAGGATTAACTTCCTCTTGGAACATGCCAGGATTAACCTCCCTTCACTTTATCACGCAGGATATCGAGGACTGCCCTGTTCCAGCCCCTCGGGCCAGGGTCTTCGGTTCTTATCAGGCCCCTTATGGATTCCTCCAATCCCTCGTATTGACAGGAGGATCGGACCAGTACGGGCAGGTCTGCATTTTTCAACATACTAAAATCGTTGGGGCTATCTCCCAGTGCGATGGATAGGACCCTGGCGTGGGAGGTCCTGTACCAGGCCTCGATCCTACGAAGGGCACGACCCTTGTCAAAATCTCCGTGGAGGTGATGAAACCTCCCGCCCCTGGTAACCCTCAGCCCCCTTTTTCGAGCCTCTTCGTCCAGGCGGTCGAGATCGATTCCCTGTTCTTCCAGGATCATAAATGGCTCGTCGTACTCCCGCATGGCGGCCCGGCGGGAGGCCTCAAGGTCGAGTCCTGTCGACCGTGCAATTTCCTCAACGCTCATTTGGGAAAAGCCCTTCATGGGCCACCCTATATCCGCCTGAATCTCCCTGAAGACATTCACTACCTCGGTGTAGGGAACGCCCAGGGACAATCTCCAAAGGTGGTCCACAGGGTCGGCATCAGGGGGTGCCTTGTAGGATTCGTGTTCAGGAAAAAAGATGCCCCCGCCGTTTTCAACAATAAAGGGGGCTGACAATCCAAGACACTCCTGCAGAAAGATTATTTCTGCTCTGGTCTTGCTAGAGGCAAATACAATGGGGAAACGATATCTTTCACAGAGCTCGAGGGCGGGGCGTGCTTCTTCCCACCCATAGCTATCCTGGTCTAGGAGCGTCCCATCCAGATCCGTAAATATTACCACAAAAGGCGGCTTTTTGACATCATGTATTTGTCGGCTCTTATCCTCAGGCAAATCTTCTTTTTTCACTTTCCACCACTTCGATCAGGTCATAGAAGGTGCCGGGCAACTTGTTCAACACTCGCTCCCAGGAGACGGTCTGAGGAGTCTGAAAGATACTTTGTTGTGTCTGGCTTTCTACAGAGATGATTGTTTTGGCAAGTCCCTTGTCCAGGAAGGGCTTGAATTCGGGATAGGTGTTTACAAACCTGAGAAACCTCTCCGTGAGCTTGAAGGGAGAGGTCAGCATATCTCCGGCAATGAGGATTGAGTCCCTGAAGATATCCCGCACCAGATGTTCTTCGTGGTCACGGCTATATTGAAGGTTGTTGAAGGCGGCATCGTCAGAATACTTCTTGATGAACTCTTCGGCGATGGCCTGGTAAGTGATTGCCAGGTCTCTGAAAAAAGTCTCGGAGATATCCACTCCCTCCTCAATCACCAGGGCGTTCATCAATGTGGTGACGATGTCTACCGCCATCCGGTTAAGCCCTTTGCTGGTGTCACCCGGGGATACTTCTTGGTGTTTGTGGTCGAAGGGATGTTCGGTGAACATGACCTGGGCGCAGGAGGAGGCCTTTCTGTACACCTCGATCAGGGTAAAGATCTCCACGCCCCAGTTTGTAGCAAACCGCATCTTCTTCAACAGGTCGACATGGAAGGCGACTTCCCCGGAGAGCTGGTAATTGAACCCCAGAAGGAAGTCTATCAGGCGAAGCATCTTCTCGGCTTTGCTCTCGGTGAACTTCCTCTTGAGGGCCAGGAGGAGAGGATCGAGGAGGAGCCTCTTGACCCTCCCGTACATCTCCTGTTCCTTGATCCGGGCGTAATAGGCCTTTGAAAAATCATAGTTGAGAACAACAACGGGATATAGGAGCCTGTCGAGCTGCACCCTCTTGAAGGTCTTTATGTCGGCATCTATGAGGCCAATGGATTCTGCTCCGAGGGCAATGGCAATACCGAAGCCCAGAAACATATTCTTGCCCTTGCCGGGCTCCTGTATATTGAACCCTGCGGATGTCAGCTTTTCATATATGCTGCTGAAACCGGGTCCGTCATTCCATTGAATGAGGGTGTTTCTGAGCCCATACTTCTTTATCAGGTCCCTCAGTAACATGGCGTCCGATTCAGAGGCCCTGTCAAGACCGAATATTATCTGTGAAAGATAAGTCGTATCTCGCAGCTGTTTGAGGATATTCTCAAACACCGGAAGGTTGTTGGGGTCCGTGTATTCGCTGGCCAGGCAGGGGATGATCAGGACGGTCTTCTTCCATCTGGAGTGGAGCCGTAACTGGGTCCTCAGGTGCCTCCTGTCCTGCCTCAGGATATGAAAAGTCGTTATTTGAGTTCGATTTTGTGAGAAATCCGAAATGGCGAGTCCCTCCCTCTTGCTTCGGTATGTTCCTAAAACAGCTTCTTTTGAATCTGGCCTTCGTCTACTTCAATAGAGAAATGTTGATAGGCCAGCTTGGTCGCCACCCTACCCCTCGGCGTCCTTTTTATATATCCCATTTGGATCAAGTAGGGCTCATAGACGTCTTCGAGGGTATCCTTTTGCTCGCTTACGGCCGCGGAAAGGGTATCGAGACCAATTGGCCCGCCGTTGAACTTTTCAATGATTGTGAGCATTATGTGTCGATCCATCTTGTCGAGGCCCCTGTCATCCACGTCGAGCATGTCAAGGGCCCTTCTGGCCACGTCCCTGGTTATGACCCCGTCTGCTTCCACCTGGGCGTAGTCCCTCACCCGTCTCAGTATCCTGTTGGCCACCCTGGGTGTTCCCCTGGAACGCCTGGCAATTTCATGGGCCCCCTCTTCATGGATCGGAATCCCCAGGAGTTGGGCGGAGCGCAGCAAGATCCTTTTCAGATCCTCAGGCTCATAGAAGTCGACCCTTAGGACGACTCCGAACCGCTCCCGGAGAGGAGGGGTCAGAAGCCCCGTTCTTGTCGTAGCCCCGACCAGGGTGAAGGGGGGGAGGGGAATCTTCATGGTCCTGGCCGAAGGCCCCTGTCCAATGATGATATCCAGTTGATAATCCTCCATGGCAGGGTAGAGGATCTCTTCCACCACGTGATTGAGGCGGTGTACTTCATCGATAAAGAGCACATCCCGGGGCTGGAGACTGGTAAGGATGGCAGCAAGGTCTCCGGGCCTTTCGATCACCGGGCCGGATGTACTGGTGATGTTCACCCCGAGTTCGTTGGCAATAATATGTGCCAGAGATGTCTTTCCCAGGCCGGGATTACCGTGGAAGAGGACATGATCGAGGGCGTCCGATCTGGCCTTTGCTGCCTCAATAAAGACCCTGAGGTTTCTCTTGAGCTCGTTCTGACCCTCATACTCATCCAGGGTCTTGGGCCTGAGGCTTATCTCCGCCCCAGTCTCTTCGGGTTGTGGTTGGGGATCTATTATTCTATTCTCCATTGGAAGACTTTGTCCGCTCAAGCCAGCAACCTCAATGCCTCTTTTATCAGTGGTTCGAGATCAACGCTCTTTGTCTGGGCAAACGCCTTTTCCACGGCCCCTTTCGCAGCCTTGGAGGAATAACCCAAGTTTAAAAGAGCGGACACGGCATCGTCAAGCGCCCTTTTCTCCGGGCCCGCAAAAAACTGTGCAGGCCGGGCCTGGTCTCCACCCAAAAGGGCCTGCGCCTTCTCGCTCAACTCAAGGGCGATGCGCTCTGCGGTTTTTCTTCCGACCCCGGGTATGGACTGCAACCGCATTGCATCACCTCCTGCCATTGCTTCAAGCAATTCTCGGGGCCCGAGTCCTGATAGGATGTTGATAGCCAGCTTGGGCCCTATACCCGCAACTGATTTGAGCATGAGAAAGATCTCTTTTTCAAGGAGGGTATTGAAACCGAAAAGGACGATGGCATCCTCCCTGACGTGTGTGTGTATGTGCAGGCTCACATCATCATTCTGCTCCGGCAGGGCATAGAAGGTTGAGAAGGGCACGATGACCTCATATCCGATACCGGAATTATCAATGATGACGGATTGGGCGGATTTTTCTATGATAGTTCCGTTCAATCTCGCAATCATGACCAGGGGACTCCCTCCGACTCAGCCAGATCTATCTTGGACGGTGCTCGAATCTTGTCCAGTTAAGGTGGCATATGGCGGCAGCCAAGGCATCGGCCGTGTCAAAATTGGGCTGGTAGTCGAGCGTGAGGATGACCTGCACCATACTCCTGACCTGGGCCTTGGTCGCACGTCCATATCCCACCACCGATTTCTTTATCTCGAGGGGGCTGTACTCATATATCTTTAGCCCGCATTGGGTTGCGGCGATCAGGACCGCTCCCCTGGCATGGCCTATCTTCAACGCGCTCTTTACGTTCTTGGAGAAGAATATGTCCTCGATGGCCATTTCTCCAGGGCAAAAGCGGGTCATCACCTCGACCATGGACTGGTAGATACTGTAAATCCTTTGAAAAAAGGGGAGGTCTTTGGATAGGCTTATTGCATCCGCATGGATGCAGGTCATCTTATCACCCTTTTTCTCCACAAGGCCGTACCCTGTCACTATGGACCCGGGATCGACCCCGAGCACGATCATCAGCTCATGGCCTCCATTACCTCGTCAGGGATATCGAAATTGGCATATACATGATTGACGTCATCATTGTCCTCCAGGGCCTCCAGGAGGTTCAACATCTGGGTAGCCTTTTTGCCTTCCACCTTGACTGTATTTTGGGGGATCATGCTGATCTCTGCAAGACTGAAAGAGACGCCATTCTCATCAAAGGCCTTCTTGACAGAGTCAAAGACCGCCGGGTCTGTTATAACTTCAAACTCCGCCTTGCCTTCTTTGACGTCTTCGGCCCCTGCCTCGAGCGCTAGATCCAGGAGACTTTCCTCGTCTACTTTGTCCTTTTCGACCAGGATCAGGCCCTTCTTCTGGAACATCCATGCGACACAGCCTGGCTCGCCAAGGTTCCCCCCATGACGATCAAAGAGATGCTTGATATCGGCCACGGTCCTCTTCTTATTGTCTGTCAGGCAGTCAATGAGCATCGCCACCCCTCCGGGACCATAACCCTCGTAGTTGACCTCTTCGTACGCGGTGCCTTCCAGTTCGCCGGTCCCCTTCTTAATGGCCCTCTCGATATTTTCCTTCGGCATATTTTGGGCCTTGGCTGCTTGAATGGCGGCCCGGAGTCGGGGGTTCCCGGTCGGGTCCCCGCCGCCCAGGCGGGCGGCTACGGTGATTTCCTTATTGAGTTTGGAGAATATCTTACCCCTCTTGGCATCCACGGCACCTTTCTTGTGCCTAATGCTGGCCCACTTGGAATGGCCTGACATGGATCTACCTCCTCACCAGAAAGATCAATTTGTCTTTATTATA
>JAFDHO010000193.1 GCA_019308745.1 Deltaproteobacteria bacterium | reverse complement strand
CCTTGCAGCATTGATGGCGGCGTGACACCCCGCAATGCCCCCGCCAAGGATCAATAGGTCCGTGGTGATTTCGTTCTCCTTGCCGTAGTTCACGGCATAGGGCCATTCAGGGGCTATGCTCTCAACAAATTGGTCATAAAATGTCATAGCGACTCTCCCTCCCCTCTTTTTTCCTTCTGAGTCATACTCGGAGCAGAACAGACACACCAGCGATTCCTCATCCCGGGCACCTTGTCATCCAGGAGTTCACCGGAGACCCCTTCATCCCCACGCTGTCATCAATGGAGAGAATCTGTCTTTTGTGACTACGATGGCCTCCACCGGACAAAACACGGCACACAAATTACAGGCCTGGCAATCTTCAGGATAACGGATCTCTGCCAATCCCGAGTCATCGTTGATTCTGATGACGTCCATGGGACACACATAGAAACACATCTTACAACCGTTGCAACCCTCAATACTCTCAATCGCCATATACTCTAGCCTCCCTGCTCCCTTCTCCTCTTTTCCAGGAATTCCATTTCCCCGGGAAAGCGATGGACGTAGCGCTCCTCATAGCTCAATTTGGCCGGGGGTCTCCACTTCCTGGGGACTGGCACCTTTTTGAGCTTCATGCTCCCATCCTGGCCCTTGAAAACATGGACCCACGCAAGAAAACGTTTGTCATCCCTCGCCGGGTAGTCTTCCCTGTAATGCATTCCCCGGCTCTCTTTCCTGAAAAGGGATGCCCGAAGCTTCATTTCCGCGTTCAGGACCATATTCCCCGTCTCGTGCACAAGTCTGAGTTCGTGGAGATCTTTTGCGACCATTTTCGGTACGCAATGGTCCCTGAGGAATTCTATGTTTGCGAGGGATCCTTTGAGCCTGTCCCCTCTCTTGACGTAGAGGATGTAATAGGGAAACATGGCAGCCTGGAGCATCTGGGTCACCCACCTCGGAGTGAACCCCTTGGTCCTGCCTAGGGGCGAAAAGATATCCCGTGCTCTGCCCTTGATCCTTCTTTGCGATACCCTGCACGGCGGTGCTTCCAGGGCAAAATCTGCGGCCACCTCACCCGCCCTGAAGCCCTGCACCGCAGAGCCGGCAAAGGAAAAGCCTATACCGGAATACCTCGCGCCGCAGAGCATGGACGAAAGGGCATCCCCTGCGGCAAAAAGCCCGGGCATGTGGGTCCTGCACATAGAATCAGCAGGTACGATGCCCTCGGCCTTGTGGACGGCCATCCCTGTTGCAGCGCCACCCACCATTTCCTGCGGCCCGGGGTGCTCCCCCCTGTACTTGAAACCGGGGTAGGGACCCTGTGGCCCCCCCATGGGAGGACTCATCACGATAGGGGCCTTGCCCTCATGGGCGAGAAAATAGGGGGCGAGGCTGAGCCCTTTCTTCACCCGACGGGTTGGCATAGGAGGCGGTCCCGTCTTGACGATGCCCGGTCCCCATTTGATGTCGCCAATGCCCCAGGAATATCCGGGATGAGCTGCGTTCGTGAGGTGGGTGTCCGAGAACTCCTTCCCCCTAATGGCAAGACCCGCCCGATATGCCATTGCGTCTCCGTCGAAGGTCATGTTCGAAATGGGAAAGCCGTGGGGCCTGTAACCCCCAGCGCCGGAACACATCACAACCGCCTTTGCGTTTACGCATATGCATTCTGGCCTGTCAATGGAAAATCCTATTGCTCCAACTGCCTGACCACCTTCAACGAGGAGATCCGTCAGCATGGTCCTGTCTATTTTCTGGATCTTGTGCGCTTTTACCTGCTTGCGAAGTGCGTACCCGAACTTGTCCGTCCCGATGGCACCCCAATCGTTGAGGTCCCGCCATCTGGCCGCGGAATCCTCAATCAGCATGTCAAGGTAATCCCGGTTGTTCACGTAGTCTCCATTCATTGCCACGGCCCTGTGCCACTGCTCTGCGTCATGACCTTCCCTTTCATCAAATACGCAGAAGGTGTCGGCCCAGATGGACATGCCCGAAAGACCGACCCGACCCTTGTCCACGATCAAAATCCTGGCCCCTCGTCTGGCTGCGCTCACGGCCGCAAAAATCCCTGCGATACCTCCCCCTATGACAAGGACATCTGTCTCTGCTCTTATCACGTCTACTTCTGCCACACCTCCAAACCCTATCCTTCCTTGTCGGGGTACTTGACCTGGGACCTGGGGATGAAGGGCATTGACTTCTCCCAGTGGATGCCCCACACGTCGGGCCTGCCCTCCATGAACATCCGCTCGTGGGGGACCGGCAGTTTCCACAACCTTGCGGCATTCCCTCCCATAATAAGGTTTATTTCGTCCTGGGTCACCCAGTCTCTGATCTTGTGTATCTGGTGAATGGCCCAGCCCCACCAATCTATCTGGTACCCTGGTACAGGAGGAAAGCGCTTCATCATGGAGGAAAAACTCGACGGCGACTTCCCCGGCCTTGCGATGATGTACTGTGGTACGTGTCCATAGTCCCCTCCCCACAGGAGCTGGCTCACCCCCACGTTGGGGTCCTCGAGGGCAATCTTGAAATACTCCGCAGGCCATGTCCCCGTCTCAAGGTAGATGTTGTCTCCCGAGGCCCTGTCCGCCCCACCGGCAACAGCGCATGCCTTCCTTATGGCCTTGTCTCCCTCAACGTAAGAGCCTATGGAATGGCCGCTGTGGCACGCAATGATGTTGACGTCAGGGTATTCGTTGGAAAGCCGGGCCAGGAGCTTCCACGGGTCCCACTCATACCCCCAGGCAAACTCGTGAAAATCTATGGTAACATTGTATTTTCTGGCCAGGTCCATGAAGATACGGTACTCGTTGAGCCTCTCTTCGAATCCATAGACCTTCTTGCGGTCCCAGTTCCTTGGCACGAATTCCCCAATCCCTATGAATTTCCCCGTCTTAAGGGCCGCTTCCACCTCCTCGGCTGCGGCTTCAACGCTCCATTTGGCCTCCCCCCTTGCACACTTGATCTTCAGCGTCTGGTCAGAGCAAAAGGCGCGAAACTTATCAGGATACCGCTCCACCAGCTCTGCCTGTGCCTCGTTCGTCGTCCCCACTACGCTCGGCTTGAGAAGACACATGTCGATGCCATAGCGCTTCATGTCATAAAGACACAGTGGGGAGTTGTCGAAGTATTCCACTTCTCCCTCGTCAGGGGCAGAAGGAAGACCCGTCCAAGTCCCCTGGGGCTTGCCTTTCGGCCTGTATAAGGTGGTTATGTGAACATGGGTGTCTACCACGAAACGGGCTTCGTAGTGCATGCTGCTGCCTCCTTTCTTGCCCTGTTCCCTGCCTGGAAAGATAGCAGTTTACTTTTGATATCAAATAGTTAACTCATTCCGATCCCTGTCTCCCATATCTCCTTTCCCCATAACCTATACTATCTCCCATATCTCGCCTTGCTTTGCCAATGATCGTTGGCGAAAAAAAATTGACATTCCACGCAATGTCCCGTAATGTGAACCACAAGGCTATCGTCCTTCTATCATTCAACCTTTCTCCCTGTTCCAACAGGATAGCCCGTGTCAAAAGACTTTTCACCCACCGTATACACATCTGCTATCTCCACCATGCTGAAGTATGCCCAAAGGCAGGGCCATGAGGCCCGCAAAATCTTCTCCGCGGCAGATGTGGACTTCTCCAAATACAGCTCTCCCGAGAGCAGGATGACCCTGAGGGAGTCTGATCGCATCGCTGAGCAGGCCTTCTTTGCCACCGGATGTGAAAACCTTGGCCTGCGATCAGGCCAACTCATATCCCCGGGGAACTGGAACATAGTGGGCTACATAATGATGAACTGCGACACCCTGGGAGATGCCTTCAAGAACTATTGTATTTACGAAAGAATTATCAGCGAAGGAAACAGGACCACGTTGTTGGTAGAAGGAAAAGTGGCCACCATTGAAGTTGAGCTGGTGGCGGATACGGCCATCACCATCAAGCAGCATTCGGAAAACATCCTCTCGTGCATGCTAAGACTCATGAAAGTCCTTACCGGCGAGGAAATAATGCTGAGCGAAGTGCACTTTACCCATGACCCGCCAAGGGATATCTCAGACTATCGGGAGATCTTTCGTGCCCCCCTCCTCTTCCGGCAGGCCGAGAACGCCATTCTCCTGGACAAGGAATACCTGGACCTCCCCATCCTTCAACCCAACAGGCACCTCTTATCCTTGCTCGAACAACATGCAAGAAACACCCTGCTGAGCCTCACCCACAAAAAGGGCTATAGGGAAAAGGTCAGATATTTCCTCATGCGAAAGGTACCCTTCCGGGCACCACCAATCGAAATCATCGCCAGAGAACTGGGGATGAGCCCACGTACCCTCCAGTTGAAGCTAAAAGCAGAAGGCACCTGCTACCAGGCCCTCCTAGATGGAGTCAGAAAGGATATGGCGATCAACTACTTGCGGAGCAAAGACCTATCGGTAACAGACATCGCCTACCTCCTCGGGTTCTCAGAACCAAGCTCCTTCTCAAGGACATTCAAGAGGTGGACCGGTTTCACACCATGTGAATTTCGTAAGGTTTGTTGACTGGCCCCGGTTCGCCGCCTTTATCCCTTTTTCACCAACCGTTATTGTGGGGGTTAGGAACTTCTTCTAACTATCTTCGTACTCATCCTTGTTAATCACCTGTTCATCGGGGATGTAGGGAATCGACTCATCCCAGTGAATGCCAAAGATATCGGGCCGTCCTGCCATGAACATCCGCTCGTAGGGAACCGGCAGCTTAAAGATCTTGGCCGCATTGCCGCCAAGGATGAGGTTGATTTCATCCTGGGTCACCCATTCCTTAACCTTGCGAATCTGGTGCATGGCCCATCCCCACCAGTCGATCTGGTAATAGGGCACGGATGGGAACTTCCTGATCACGGATGCATAGCTGGGCGGATTTCCGCCCGGATTGGGCATGATATACTGCGGAACATGACCGTAATCACCTCCCCAGATCAGCCTCGTCGGCCCGACATTGGGATCGTTCAAAGCGATGGGGTAGTACTCGGCAGGCCAGTTGCCTGTTTCAAGGTAGACATTGGGGCACATGCCGGCCAGTCCGCACGCCTTTTTGATAATTTCTTCCCCGTATACGTAAGCCCCGATGGAGTAGCCGGAATGGCAGAATATGATGTTTACATCAGGATATTCCCGTGCCACCCGTCTCAGCAGATGGTACGCGTCCCATTCATACACGGGCACAAAATCATGAAAATCGAGCGTGACCCCGTACTTACGAGCCAGCTCCGCAAAGGTGCGGTACTCAATCAGGCGTTCTTTAAAGGTATAATTCTTCTCGGGATCGGGGTCCTTGGGCACAAATTCGCCGATTCCGATGAACTTGTCCGTCTGGAGGGCCTTTTCCACCTCATCGGCGGCATCATCCAGGGTCCATTTCGCCTCCCCCTGTGCCACCTTAAGCTTCAGGGTCTGATCAGCACAGAAGGCCCTGAATTTATCCGGATATTTGTCCACCAGGGCCGCTTGCATCTCATTGGTCGTTCCAGGCATACTCGGTTTGAGCAGACACATGTCGATGCCGTACCTGTCCATGTCGTAAAGGCACAGGGGGGAGTTATCAAAGGTCTGCACCAATTGCCCCAGGCCGCGCCAGTCTTTGATTTTATCTGGCGGCAAAAGACCTTTCTGTCCTTTCGGCTGGTATAGCGTGGTAATGTGGGTGTGAGTGTCCACCACGAATCGCGCTTCGTATTTCATATAGCCACCTCCTCTCATATTATGTTTGTTGGTTAAAGTTACTTCTGAGCTTCTTTACATGTTGATAATTTGTCAGTGAAGCCTTTATTCAAGCTTTAATATCCTTGCTATGTTCTGCCCCATGATCAACCTCCTTTGTCAGAACTTAGGAATCCTTCATCTAAGTTTCTACTGGGCCAAATCAGTGAGGGACCCAAAGGACAGACTTCTGTCTCCCCTTCATGGACCTTGCGAGGTCCTCAAGGGTCCCAAACTTGATCACCCCGGTCCAGCAGTGTTTCTCACAACTGGGCTTGAGCCCCCTTGCCCTCCGCTTACCACATAGGTTACATCGATCCGTGGGGACGGGAAGGTAATATATCCTTCCTTCGGATGGCCCTTGCTGCAGTCTTTGGACGCGGATGCCCCACTCATCCTGGGCCCTGGCGTGCTCCATCTTGCAGGCTATTTCGCAGGACCTGCAGCCAACACAAAATTCATAGTTGACAAGCAATCCAAACCTAGGCACCTTGGCTTTCCCCCGCCTTGTAGATTCTGCACAGCAAATTCTTGAACGGGTAGCCGTAACCGGATCGACCTGTCCACCCTGACGGGATAAGCAAACCGATGTTTGATTCCCATGCACCGTAGAGCTCCTCGGAGGGCCTTTCCGGATACCACCAGCCATGCTGGGAACTGACCACTCGTTTGTGAATTTCCGGTGTCAGCCTTGCCCTTTGTTTGCACCTGCCATATCTATTTTCTATGTACACCCAATCCCCGTCCCTGACGCCGAGCTCCCTTGCAGTATCAGGATGTATTTCCACCACGGGATCAGGGTTGATTTGCCGCAAAAAGGGGACCTGCCTATGTTCAGAGTGGAAAAATGCGAATACTTTTGGTCCCGTAATAAGGATCAAGGGATACTCCTTTGCTATCTCCGGCGTGCTAACTGGACCTTCAGGTGCCTCTTCATAATAGGGCAGGGGATCCAGCCCTGCTTTCTCGAGGGCAGTGCAGTAGAGTTCCACTTTCCCTGTGGGGGTATTGAAGCCCGGCTTCCCATCGGGGCGCAACAGGCCCTTTTCATGCTTCCTGTAGTGAAAAGGGGCATGAATCCAACCCCTTTCCCTGAGCACGTCAAAAGACATACCCAAAGGTTCCAGGATGGAGTCATACCACCCACGCACATCATCCCATGGCCAGGCCTGCGGATTAAGCCGTTTTCCCATCTCAAGGATTATCTCCATGTCCGATCTTGATTCACCAACAGGTTCAATGGCCTTGTTGATCGTCCCTAGATAGGGCAAGGGGGGTGGCTCGATGGTGAGTCCGTCCCGTTCCGCATATGTGGCAGCCGGTAAAAGGATGTCGGCAAAGGCCTCGGCTGTTGGTGTCAT
>JAFDHO010000192.1 GCA_019308745.1 Deltaproteobacteria bacterium | reverse complement strand
GCGATCTCTTGAACAACCCTTGTTCAGTCGCTAATCGAAGAGCGGCTTACCTGGCCGGTACGAGCCGTTCTGTCGGGAGGGGGTGGCCGTTAAGGCCACTTCCTACCCGGATTTGACTTTTCTCGGGGGTTAAAGGTATAAGAGCTTGAAATAAAATGGCTAATCTATGTGAAGAGCGACGATAATCAGTGCCGGCCTAACAAGGGATCAAAGAGTTCATAGGGTGTTGAACAGAGGATCGGAGAAATTTCCGAAGGATCGAAGTTGGATCCGGAGAAAGAAGGTGTCAACCGGGCTTCTCGGGATCGGAGTCTTTTTCGGCCTTTACCTCACCGGCCTTTACAGCTACCTCTTGTTCCACACACTCGTGGAGATCTTCTCGGTCATCGTGGCCTGCGCCATCTTCATGGTGGCATGGAACACGAGGAATTTCCTTAATAATTCCTACCTTCTCCTTCTCGGCATTGCCTACCCCTTCATAGGGGGCCTGGACCTGCTCCACACGATGGCCTACAAGGGAATGGGCATATTCCAGGGCTACGACGCCAACCTGCCCACCCAACTGTGGATCATTGCCAGGTCAATGGAGGGTCTCACCCTCTTTGTCGCCCCCTTTTTCCTGGGGAGAAAGGTCAATGGGGTCAATGTCTTTCTGGGTTATGGCATGGCCTCGGCCCTTTTGCTGGGACTTGTCTTTTGCCCGGGTCTCTTTCCGGCATGCTACATAGAAGGGCAGGGTTTGACACTGTTCAAGAAGCTGAGTGAATACCTTATTTCCACTGTCCTCGTTCTTTCCGCCTGTATCCTTTGGAAGAGGAGGGAGTACTTTCACAGGGATGTCGTGCTGCTCCTCATTGCCTCGATCCTGTTGACCGTCATGTCGGAGCTGGCCTTTACCCTATACGTAGACGTATACGGGCTGCTCAACATGGTCGGCCACTACCTGAAATTCATCAGTTTCTATCTGATCTACATGGCCATTATCGTCACGGGCCTCACAAGACCCTACCGGCTGATGTTCAGGGACCTGAAGGAGAAGGAAGCCGGCCTCCGGGAGAGCGAGGGAAAATACCGTACCATGATGGAAGCTATAAAGACCCCGGTCTACATCTGCTCCCAGGACTATCGGGTGGTCTATATGAATCCGGCCATGATAAAGAGGGTTGGACAAGACCTGACCGGAGAGCCGTGCTATAGGGTCATTCACGGGATGAGCCACCAGTGCCCCTGGTGCGTCCATGAGCGTGTGCAGAAAGGAGAGCACGTGGAGAACACGGTGCTCAGCCCAAGGGATGAGAGGTACTACATGATATCCCACTTCCCGCTCCTTAACCGGGATGGGTCCATTTCCAAAATGACCGTTCTGACGGATATCACGGAGCAGAAGCTCGCAGAAGAGGCACTGAAAAGGGAGAGGGAAGACCTTGAGAGGCGGGTGAGGGAGAGAACCGCAGAGCTGTTGGAGATGAACAGGGACCTCCAGCAGGAGGTGGAAGAGAGAAAAAAGATTGAACGGGCCCTGAAGGAGTCGGAAAAGGAGCTTCGCAGCCTCTCTGCAAAACTGATCAAGGTCCAGGAAGAGGAGAGAAAGAGGATAGCCAATGAACTCCATGACAGCATCGCCCAGAACTTCGCTGCCATCAAATTCAGCCTCGAAAGCAAGCTGGACCAGATGGGTGATGGCTCTCCGCCCGGAGTAATTTCTCTCGAGACCATTCTAGCAATGGTTCAGAAGAACATTGAAGAGGTGCGCAGGATCATGAACGACCTGCGCCCATCGGTCCTGGATGACCTCGGGATCCTGGCCGCGGTCAGTGCCCACTGCCGGGAGTTCGGCAATGTGTACTCCGACATAAGAATCGATCTCGATACAGAGATAGAGGAAGAGGACGTCCCCGAATCCCTAAAAATAGTGCTGTACAGGATCATACAGGAGGCTTTGAACAATGTGGCCAAGCACAGCAAGGCTGACAGGGCCCTCATCTCCATAACAAGAAAGAATGACATCATAGAATTACTCGTAGAGGACAACGGCATCGGTTTCTCAGCCAAGCGTGTTTTGAAAGGGAGCCGATCCAGAAGGGGGCTGGGGCTGGCCAGCATGAAGGAGCGGGCCGAACTCTCGGGAGGACAGTTCTCAATCCGAAGTGATAGGGACAAGGGGTCAATCATAAGGGTCGCATGGAACATGGATGGTTATCAAGGTCAGGAGGGGCTTCAGAAGAGAGACTGAGCACAGGAGACCATCATGCCGGACAAAGAACTTTCCCGGCCAAACCCTGGCGACCCTTGTGGTATCCACGGATAAATAGAGTTTGACAATTCCGTGAAAAGGACATAACTTGCAGACCTAGAGGCACAATCGGTCCCAGCCCCTTGGCAACCTGTTGTCAGGGCCCATCTCCCATCATTGTTCCTGGAAATTGCCGCAAGAGCCAGGACTTTTCTGCAGAAAGAATGGAAAACCTCATTCCTTAGGCCAAAGGATGAAACTCCCCCGGATGGGGCAGGAAATAACTATTCACAGGAGGTATGGAGATGAAATCAGGAAAGTGTCTGAAATGGTCCCTTGTCCTATTTGCTTGTTTGGGTGTCACCCTGTTCACCCTAAATCCGTCAACAGTGAGAGCGGCCTCAAAACCGATAAAGTGGGTCCTGTCCACTCCCTTTGGGAGCGAATCATATGGGGGAAAGGGTACGGCCTGGATAATCGAAAGGATCAAGAAGAATAGCAACGGACAGCTTCAGATTGAGCCCTATTATGCCAGTTCTCTGGGGTACAAGAGCCCTGAATATCTCAAGGTGTTCAGGGACGGCCTCATGGATATGGCCGAGCTTTCTCCTCCCCATGCCATGGGTACGGAACCCCTTTTCGGGGCCTGTATCCTGCCTTTCACCTTTTTTTCCTACGATGATTACTATGATTTTGCCCAGAAGGTGCTCATGCCGAACCTCTCGGAGGTTGTGGAGAAGAAATGGAACATCAAGCTCATCGGGAACCTGATGTATGCCCAGACGGCCTTCTATGGCCAGAAGGCCATCACGAAGCCCGAGGATTTCAAGGGCCTCAAGGTAAGGGTTATGAGCCCTCTCGGGCGCGATATCTATGCCAAGCTGGGGGCACAACCCATATACATCCCCTTTGAAGAACTCTACACGGCCCTCCAGAGAGGTGTGGTGCAGGCCATGCCCAACAGCCTCACGGCGGCAGCCGATGTTAAGGTCTGGGAGGTCTGCAGCAACGCATCCTTGATAGGGTATGTGATCGGCACGGGCTTCATGGTGGTGAACAAGAAATCATTCGACGCCCTGCCCAAGAACCTCCAGGATGTGGTTCTGGAGGCGGGTTCTGCTTACTCCAGGCACATGAAAGAAGAGATCAAGAAGATGGGGAATGCAGCGCTCATGCAATACCTCGAACACGGCATGACCCTGACAAAAATGCCACCCCCTGTCCTAAAGGAACTCCGGGCTGCCGCCGCAGATGTCTGGCTGTCGTGGACGAAGAAGGTAGGGCCAAGGGCGGAGAAGATCCTCAAAGAAGGTGGGCTCCTGATCAGATAAGCCTATTGTCTCTTTCCGCAAAAGACAAACCGATCTCTTTTCGGGGAGGGAGATCGGATTGTCTCCATTCATTCCTTACAAGGTCGCAACCATGATCCATCTGAGAAAGGTTTATGATTTCATCAACAGGATAAGCCTCTATGGCGCCTACCTTGCAGCAGTAATGGGTGGCTTGCTGATCCTGGTGGTCCTGGCAGAGATCGTCAGGCGCACGGTTTTCGGCTCCTCCTTCCTGTGGACCTTTGAGATCTCCTCGTGGCTCTTGGTAGGGTTTGCATTCATGGGCATGGGCTATACCCTCCAGTCAGGCGGTCACGTGAGGGTCACCCTTCTGACAAACAGGCTGTCGGAGATGAGTCGGACAAGACTCGACATGGCACTGGCGCTTGTTGGTGCCGGGATGTTTGGCTATCTCTCGGTCTTCTTTTTCGAAAACATGGTTTCCAATTATGAAGTGGATGCCAGGGGACTCAGCATACTCGAGCCCCCGGTCTTCATCATCTGGGCTGCCGGGTTTTTTGGTCTGGTAATGTTCTCCCTTCAGTTTCTGGGGGTATTCCTGGGATGCCTTTTGAAGCTCCTCGGCAAAGGATCAGGAGATGAGCGAAGTTGAGCTGGTGATCCTCTTGTTCGGTGCCCTCCTGTTGGTCCTGCTTTCAGGGATATGGATCGGCGTGGGAATAGGTCTGGCAGGCATGGTGGCCATGGCGGTCTTTACCAGGTACCCGGTGGGCAAAATGATGGCATCCGTGTGCATGGGGTCCATAAACAGTTTCGTTTTGGTCTGCCTCCCGGGTTTTATCCTTATGGGAGAGATCCTCTTCAGATCAGGGGCCAGTAAGGACCTCTACGAGAGCGTTTCACCATGGGTTTCCAGGATACCTGGCAGGCTTTTACATTCCAATGTCATAAGTTGCACTATATTTGCAGCCCTGTCAGGTTCCAGTGCGGCAACAGCGGCGACAATAGGGACGGTGGCCGTACCTGAACTGAAGAGACTGGGTTACAATCCGGGCCTGGTTTCCGGGTCTCTGGCCGGGGCAGGAACCCTGGGATTATTGATACCTCCCAGCATAGCGCTCATTGTCTATGGGGTCATCACCAACAATTCAATAGGCCAGCTCTATGTGGCCGGCTTTGTCCCGGGCCTGATGTTGGCCTTGATGTTCATGCTCTACATAGCCCTATTCACCCTGGTACGGCCCGAATATGCCACGGAATCTGTGGAGGCCTATTCGTGGAGGGAAAGGACAATGGGTTTGGTCAAGATCCTTCCCACGGCAGGTCTCATCTTCATGGTGCTGGGGCTGATCTATCTCGGGGTTACCACGCCTACGGAAGCGGCCATAATAGGAGTCGTGGGGGCCCTGTTCACGACTTTTCTTTACAGATCCTTCAGCTTCAAGATGGTGCTGGAATCCATGCTGGGAACGATCCGCACGAGTTGCATGCTCTTTCTGATCATGATGATGGCCGGGATCCTTTCGAGCACGGTAGCCTACCTCAAGATCCCCTCGGGCCTTGCCTACACCGTGAGTCAGGCGGGTCTGTCACCCGGTCTCCTCTTCCTGATGGTCTCCATATTGTACATACTGCTCGGCTGCTTCTTCGACGGAATGTCAATAATGCTCCTGACACTACCTATCATATATCCGCTGATGGTGACAGAGCTCAAGTATGATCCTATCTGGTTCGGTGTCGTCCTTACGGTGCTCATCGAGGTGGCACAGGTAACGCCCCCTATCGGCTTTAACCTCTACGTGATCCAGCATGTATCCGGGCAGTCCATTACCACGGTGGCAAAGTACTCTTTGCCCTTCACGGGGCTACTCATCCTGGGCGTGATACTCTTGTACCTACTCCCTGATATAGCACTCTTTCTCCCCGGGCAGATGGTGCAGCGCTAGAGCGCAGGGGCGCTTGACATAATCATTCTATTGGGCAGGAAAGGAGGGCTCCCTATGGCGAGGGAACCATTGCAGGAACTGAAGAAGCGGATCAGGGCACCGAAACCTTTGAGGGTTCTGATCAACGGAGGGGCAACAGCGGCCTTTTATGATTTGGACGAAGAGGAGGCCGTCAAAAGGGTCGTCGACAGGCTGGTGGAAGTTTGCCAGTCCTGGAAGCAGAAGTCGGGGGTGAAATTCATATGTTCCTTTGACGATGATCTCCTCATGACCGGCGACTCCCGGGGGCATAACAGATGGTCCATATATATCGTCATGGATGTGGAAGACCTGGACACAGTTGTCGAGATGATAGATGACCTGCGGCAAGGTCCGGTGCCCCTGTGGAGATACTTCACCATGGCGGCCAGTGTCGGGAGGCCATTCTGGCCCATAGAATCCTGATGCTTCCGTAGAAACCCCATGTCCCCGCAGCGGGACGGGATCTGGCGAGCGGCGTTGCGCTGTATTTTTGTCTTGTTAGATGCACAATGTTGATGAACTCGTAAAAAGTCACAAAACGTCCCTCGGCGTCATTCCCGCGAAGGCGGGAATCCAGTCTTTTCAAATGGTTCTGGATGCCGGCCGAAGGTCCCGTGTTCAGCGGGGATCAAGTCCGGCATGACGAGTGGGCGACTTTTTACGAAGCCATCAATGTTAGCTGTTTGTCAATTCCTTGACTACGTTGAGGGCCCCTGTCAGATCTTTCAGCACATAATCTGCCCCTGTTTCCAGAAGGGATTCGTAGGTGTAAGGACCGGTAGCGACGGCGACGGATACGGCCCCGTGGGGCTTGGAGCAACGTACGTCACTGGGTGTATCTCCTATGACCAGGCAATCGCCAGGGTCAACATCAAGCCCTGTCATCTTCTTGAACCTGTCCAGGAAGATGGGAAGAAGCCTGTTCCTGTCCTCGTTGTCGTCACCAAAGGCCCCGAAGGGGAAATAGCTGTTCAGGTTAAAGGCCCCCAGCTTGATTCGCGCCCCCTGGCGGATGTTGCCCGTGAGCAGGCCGAGACAATACCCATCCCTGGACTTCAAGGTATTTAACAGGTCCTTGACCCCGGGCAAGAGTCTCCCGTTTACACTGGTGATCACGCTTTTCAGGGTCCTTACATATTCCCTCCGGATACGGTCCAGGGTTTCATCACTCTTATCCAATCTATGTAGAGAAAGCCCCTCTTTGATGATCTGAATATCCGTCTTGCCTGACATGCGTATGTCCCTAAAGGCGTCTTTGACGGAGAACATATCCTGAAAGACCCGTGATATGGATTTCCTGCCAGCGCCGTCCGGATCAATTAAGGTGCCGTCGATATCGAAAAGAACCAGTCTGGGTCGTCTCCTTGGCATTTTAACTTCACTCCCTCTTATTCTGTCCTGAGAAACCTGGTCCTTTGGGACCGTCGAAGATCCCGCCCCGCGGGAGTTAGAGATGATGGGTCTGCCTTGGTGTCTTGTGTCCAAAAGGGGATAACCAGAGCCGGACCCTCTGGACCAGAATCTTTACACCAGCCAGGCAGTGCAATCAAGACATAAATCAGAAGGGGAGGCAGAGGCCGACAAAAAGATTGGGTGGAGGGATTCTCCAGATTTCTCCAACATCTCTTCTGCCCATGAAACTCTCAGATCTTCCCGGGGAAG
>JAFDHO010000034.1 GCA_019308745.1 Deltaproteobacteria bacterium | reverse complement strand
AGTCGTGGGGATAATCGGGAGGAACGGTGCCGGCAAAAGCACATTGCTGAAAGTCCTTTCAAAGATCACGGAACCTACCACGGGAAGAGTCGAATTGAAGGGCCGGGTTGGTTCCCTCCTCGAAGTGGGAACAGGCTTTCACCCCGAGTTGACCGGACATGAAAACGTTTATCTCTACGGCGCTATTCTCGGGATGGACCGATGGGAAGTCACGAGGAAATTCGATGAAATCATTGCCTTTGCCGAGATCGAGAAATTCGTGGACACACCGGTCAAGCGATACTCAAGCGGGATGTACATGCGGCTGGCCTTCGCCGTGGCAGCCCACCTCGAGCCCGAGATCCTCCTTGTGGACGAAGTCCTTGCAGTGGGAGACGCGGCCTTTCAAAAGAAATGCCTTGGGAAGATGGGAGATGTGTCCAGGGAAGGACGCACAGTCCTGTTCGTCAGCCACAATTTAGCTGCCATTCAAGCGCTTTGCGATAGTGCAATACTCTTGGAAAAAGGGAGAATTTATAGATCTGGGAGGGTTGATGAAGTCATTCAAGCTTATATGGAAGAGGTAATGAATGGAACAATGGGCTCCAAAGGGACCCCATTTCCTGTAAACAATGAAGAGTTAGGCATATCCGTCCGCAGTTGTTTAGCGGACCTTGAGGAGAGAGAGGGCCAAGAATATGATTTAAGGGTGAAGATCGAGATAGATTCCGAGCGCACTGTGCGCAATATCGGCGTTGGCCTCTCCGTTACTTCGATCCGGGGGACACCCGTATGCATCTTGGCACCATCTGTGACGAACTACGTTATCGAGGAAGTCCAAGGACGCTGCCTTTGTCTTTTTGAGTGTGAGGACATTACCAGGTTTCTGGCTGGAGGAGATTACGTGCTAGGGATCTGGCTTTCAAAGCCCAGAGTTGAATATCTGCTCAGGATAGATGAAGCTGCCGTGATCACAATACCCCCCATCGACGTCTTTTCCACCGGAACTTATTTCGAAGAGAGGCATTATGGAATAATCCCCTTACCGATCACCTTTTCGGTGGAAGCAGGGAACTCAGCCACGACAGAAGATGGAGAGCGAGTTTGAGAATGATTATTTGGTTGGCATCATATCCCCGCTCTGGCAATACATTCTTCAGAATACTGATCAACAAACTGTACGGCTTAAAAACCTATTCCATATATGATGACCCCTTGTTTAGTCAGATAGGAGCGACTTCTGCGGTTGGTCACGAGTCCTTGCCCGCTCCCGTGGAAGAGCTATACACCGATCCTGACATTTGTTTTGTGAAGACTCATGATTTCCCTTGCGACAACAGTGCTGCGGTCTATATTGTTCGAGATGGAAGAGATGTATTGGTATCTTATGCGAGGTACATATTGTCCTTCAATCGCGAAAAAACCCTGACCAATCGCCTGAAGCGGATCATCGGGATAACGAACTTCCGGAGGACTCTTCGTAACCTTATTACCGAGACGCAGAACTTTGGAGGCTGGAGCAATAACGTCCTCGCCTGGACTGTGAACAGGGCCGATGGCATTACGATCGTGCTTCGATACGAGGATCTGGTAGCGAACCCCATTCTGAAGGTACAAGAGACCCTGGGAGCACTCAATCTAAGAATTGAGCCAATCAGCAAAAGGCTTCCCAGCTTCAAGGAACTACACAAAAAGTGGCCTCAATTCTTCAGGAAAGGTAAAGCCGGGGCCTGGAAAGAAGAGATGCCAGAAGATTTGCACAGACTCTTCTGGCGATATCATTCGAGGACCATGCGGCTTTTTGGTTATAGCGATTCTGCCGGTGACGAATATTAATGCCCTGGGAGCCAGTCGGAGGGACACGGTTGTGACACCACACCCTTGCCCTGCGTGCGAAAACACAAAGACCTTATGTCTGGGTAAGCTCAAGGAAAATAAGGGCATAATAACTTTAAAGAAAGACAGCAGCCTGTTCAAATGCCAGAATTGTGGCCTCTTGTTCCGTCGTCCATATGCTTCGCCAAAGGAGCTTTATGAGGCTTATTCAAAGGTATCCATAACCAATTGGCAGTATTCGCAAAAACGGAAGGATTTTCTCTTGACCCTAAAGCTGGTTGAGCGCCTCGTCCCCTTCGGAAACGTTCTGGATGTAGGTTGTTTTTGTGGCGATCTGTTGGGAATGCTCCCCAGTAGGTACAAAAAATACGGGATAGAGCCTTCCGACTCTGCGCGCAGACTCGCAGAGGAGAAGGGAATAATCATCATTGCAAGATCCTTGGAGGAGCTGGATGGCGAAGAAATCAAGTTCGATTTGATTGTTCTCCTGGACGTCGTCGAGCACCTTCTGTTTCCTTTTCATGCTATGCAGAAGCTCTCGAGCCTTTTGAATAGAGGAGGCTTAATAGCATTATCCACTGGAAATACTGACGCATTGCCCTGGCGATTGATGAGGACGGATTATTGGTACTACTTTACCGAGCATGTCAGTTTCTTTAATCTGAAATGGTTTAAGTGGATGGCGAGCCAACTTGATCTCAGGATTGTTATGCTTGAGAAGTTTTCCCATTTTGAAGGCAGCATTCTTGAGCGATGGCGTCAGCTATCACAATGCCTTGCTTTCTGGTCAGCAAAGAAATGTCGCAAATACGGTCTGCTGTACAGACTGTTGTCTGTGACCTATCCCTTCTCTAAGGTAAAGAAATGGCCTGAGGCGCCCACCACACGCTTGTGGCGGGATCATGTCTTCGTGGTCATGAAATCAGAATAGATTGATACATTATGGAATGAGTGAATGCGGTGTCCAAGATTGACAGAGTTGTCACCACCCCCCGCTGGAAAGAGCGGGTGGCCGTGGACCGTCGAAGCACCGCCGGTTCCTGAGCGCATGCCGGACGGAACGCCATGGCCCAAAATATCTATAGTCACGCCCAGCTTCAACCAGGGGCTTTTCATTGAAGAGACCATCCGATCGGTATTGCTCCAGGGTTATCCTGATTTGGAGTACTTCATTATTGACGGAGGCTCGAGCGATGACACGCTCGACATCATCAGGAAATACGAAAGTTGGATCACCTACTGGGAGAGCGCCCCCGATAGGGGGCAGTCACACGCCATCAACAAGGGCTTCAAGCGGGCAACGGGAGACATTTTGGCCTGGATCAACTCGGACGATCTTTACCTTTCCCGTTCATTCGAAACTGTCGTCTCCAATTTCAATCGGGATCCGACTGTAATGTTTCTTTACGGCGATCTCATCACAATCGATGAAAAAGGGGGTGTCCTTGATAGAATTTCTTCCCAGAGTGCTCTGGATTTTGGCGAGTTATTTGGAAGGTTGCGGTGTCCCCAGCCTGCGTGCTTTTGGAAAAAATCCGTTCTGGATGGTATCGGATTTCTTAACGAGGATATGCACTACGTGTTTGACCTGGAGTTTTTCATAAGGGTCGCCCTCAGCTACCACATAATGCATATTTCGGTTCCGTTGGCGAAACTGAGAACGCATCCAAAAACAAAGACTTCAACAAAGGCCATTGATTTTGATCTCGAAAGCCTAGAAATGTACACAGCCTTTTTTCGGTCATCCAATTTGCCCGTGAAGATTCTTAGGAAAGAAAGAGAAATCATGAGTTTTTACTTGCAACGCGTCGGACTCCATTACAGAAAGAGAGGGAATTTCAAGAAAGCAAGAAAGCTTTTCCTAAGAGCACTCTTGAAAGATATCACGAGATACCAGAACATCCTTTTTCTGGCTGATATAGTCGATACGTTCATTAACCTTGATCTGACCAGGAGAATATTGGCAATAAGGGATTTTGTTCGTGGGCGGTACCGGTTTATGGGACACGAATGAATCCGGCTCCTCTACAGAGTTTGGGCGGGGAAAACTTCAGTAGGGGATAGGGAAAGGGAGAATGTGTTTGGCAATGCATCGCCTGTCTGCCATCATCATAACAAAGGATGAAGAAAAGACTATAGAAAGGTGTCTGCAAAGCATCCTGTGGACCGACGAGATCATAGTCGTGGACTCCTACAGTTCAGACAATACCGTAGAGATATGTCGATCATACACGAGCCATATCTACCAAAGGCCGTTTGATAACTTCCAGAATCAGAGGAACTATGCCCTGGAAAAGGCCACGGGGGAATGGATCCTGTCCATAGATGCGGACGAGATCGTAGGACCGGCCTTGCAGGAGGAAATCCTTCGGACGATAGAAGATCCCGGCCCCCATGTGGGCTTCTATATACCCATGGAGAGCTTCCTTTTTAACCAGCCCGTGAGGTATACCTGGGGACAGAACTATCTCCTCAGGTTGTTCAAAAGGGAGAAGGCGAGGTTCTCGAGCCCAATACATGAAAAAGTGAAAATCGACGGATCCGTAGGCTATCTCAGGACCCCTTTCCAACACTACAACTCGGACACCCTGGAACAATTCATCGCAAAGAACAATCTTTATACCACCCTGGAAGCCCGAAAGAAGTTCGAAGGGGGTGAGAGGTTCAGTCCTCTCAAGGCCTTCTTCTCCCCCCTGAGGATATTTGTTTTCCGATATTTCCGGCTGAAGGGATACAGGGATGGCTCCCTTGGGCTTTTCCTTTCTGCCCTCCTCGCTGTCTTCAATCTCCTGCTGCACATGAAGATGTGGGAGCTTTCCCACTCGGATAAGAAATCTTGGCGGTGAGTCATGGAAATAACAGTCGCTGTTCCCTTTTACAACGCTGAAAAGACCCTCTTGGCCTGCTTGGGCGCCCTTTCCGAGCAGGACCAACTTCCTGGAGAAATCATACTTGTGGACAACAACTCCACGGACAGATCCGCCGAATTGGTCAGGGACTTCATGGTCCAGAACCCCGACCTGAACATCATTCTCCTCCAAGAAAAGATGCAGGGGCCTTCGGCGGCAAGGAACAGGGCCATCAGGGAGGCGAGCTGTGATGTCATAGCCTTTACAGACTCGGACTGTATCCCGGACCGGCATTGGTTGAAACGACTGAGGGACGGTTACTCTTCGGATGAAATCGGTGCCGTGGCTGGAAGGGTGGTGGGATTCCAGCCAAAGTCCGCTGCGGAAAAATTCCATTCATTGTTCACCCTGACCGGTCCTTCTGAAGGGGAGATCTACAAGGAGTTCACCCTAGTAAGGGGCGGATTCCCCACCGCGAATTTCTCCGCGAGAAAAGATGTCCTTGAATCCGTAAAAGGCTTTGATGAGAGCCTTGAGACCTCGGAGGACTACGACCTCTGCGCCCGCCTCTACAGGGCAGGGTATTACATCTATTACGCGCCGGAAGCGGTGGTATTCCACCAACACAGAAACACCCTGGCCGCCACCTGGCGTCAGGGCTTTGGGTTCGGAAAAAACCATGGAGTGCTTCTAAAGAGGCACTTTGAGAGAATGGTCATCCTTGATCTTCCCAGATTCCACTATCAGTCAGAGAAGTGGCCCCTGAGAATGTGGCTGGATCTGCAAGGGGCTGACAAAAGAACGATTGGTTTGGTCCTTGTCGCCATGTTTTGGTGGCCCCTGTGGTTCCTGATGATTCCCTACTCCCTCTATTTGTTCCACTACGTGAAGGCCAAGCTCAAGAAGTGCGACCTTCACGCCGGATTTTTCGATAGATGGCAAATGGTTGCCCTTCTCCTGGCCAAGTCCTCCGCCATTACCGCAGGGAGGATTGCCGGCTCGGTAAAGGAACGCGTCCTATGCTTTTGAGGGGAAAAGCCTGCGATATGGATACGTTGACAAGACATGTCTGGTTCAGGGAAAGAGGATCCCTTGTCATCATTCTCTTGGCCAGCTTTACCTTCAGATCCCTTATGATGGGGAGCCGTGATCTGGACCTTGACGAGGCCTTCTCATTCTTCCTGGTGACGGACCATCCTCTTGTTGACCTCCTGTCCCCCTTCTCCCCTGCCATTACAAGTGACGCACATCCCCCTGTCTTTTACCTGTTCTCGCATTTTTGGATCGAGACCGGTTACCGGGCCTTGAGGTCTTTAACAGCACCCAGGGAATTGGCCTTCCGATTTCCCTTTGCGCTCATTGGCGTCCTGACCACTTACATCATGTTCCGCGTCGGGTCAAAGGTAGGGGACAAGAAACTGGGCCTGTTCTTGGCCCTTGCCTACGGGATGAACTCCTTTTCCGTCCAGATAAGCCACCAGGCAAGAATGTATCCCCTGGTGGAATTGCTATCAGCCACTATTCTGCTTCAATGGTTTTCCCTACGTCCTTCGTCACCCTTGAGAGACTACACTCTTCTGGGGTTGCTTTCGGGCCTCCTCTTCCTCACCCACTATGCCTCCCTTTTCTATCTCGCCGTGATATGGGGCATGGCCTTCTGGAGGTTCCGGCCGAGAATCAGGGCTATTCTTTGTGGGGCCATGATCAGTATCCTTTCCTGGGCCTGGTGGCTCCCCGGCCTCTGGACACAAATGTCCCGCGAGATAGCCGCAGGTGCGCAAAAGGGGTCCACCGGTGCCATCATCCCCTTTACATTGTTTCACTTCTTGAGCGGTGACAGGGCCATCTCCCTTGGTTCTCCGGTTTCAGGGGGTCTTCATGTGCTTGTCATTCTTGCGGTCTCTCTTTTTCTTGCGCTTCTCCTGGTTTTCTTGTGGAAGATCAGGCATGAACTTCCTTCCGTGATCGTGCTTTCAGCCCTTGTCTTCATTCCTCTGGTATTTCACTGGCTGGGGACCTTCAAGATTCATCGAATATTCAACGGGACCCACTATGCCATATATTCCCTTCCCGCCCTGCTCCTCCTGATCTCCGCCGCCATATTTCACAGGAGAAAGGAGTTTCCCTCTCTAGCCACGGTGTTGATTGGACTGCTCTTCTTCGTAAATGCCGTCACCCTTTTTTCCTTTCTTAATAATTCTCTTGTCCCCTACGAGCCTTGGAAGGAGGCGAGCAGGGCTATCAGGGCCTGTGAGCCGGAAAGGGTCTATATATATCCCTCATACATGTCCGTGCTCCTGAGATTCTACGGGCCAGACCTGCCCATGATGGGTCTGTCCGAGGAGTGCGGCGAGTTCGCGATCGGGAGAAATGATGTCCGGCAACACATTGACCGGGGCAAGAGCATTCTGCTCGTGGTTAGTCACGACAAGGGACAAGGTCCATGTTACCAAGAGATCTTCAGGCATACCCTTGAGCAAAGGCCTTATCCCTATCGTTTCTATAATATCCGTATTTACTCGTTTAAGGACGTCTCATGACAGGAAATTTGCCAGGCGATGTCAAGGACGATCGAACAAAAGACCACAAGGGGCTCGTATCCATTCTGGTGTGTTCCAGGGACCGGCGCAAGGAGTTGGAGGAATTAATACATTCCCTGAAGACCATGGATACGCAATACGCCTATGAAATCGTCGTGGTGGAAGAAACCGACAAGCCCTTGCCCATAGAGGGTGTCAACTATGTGTCTCACCCTGTAGCCAATAGAGGTATTCCCTACGCGCGTAACCTGGCACTGTCCCATGCCGAGGGTGAGATCCTCGTGTTCCTGGATGACGACTGCCTCATCCATGATCAATGGCTGGATAAGCTCTTGGCCCCCTTTGAAGACCACTCCGTTGTTGGCGTCCAGGGGGGAGTGACTGTCCCCCCGAACACCAATTCCGTTGGTTGGGTTGAAGCGATCGTCGGAGTCCCCGGAGGGAATATAAGGAGGGTGCTGGAAGCAGAGGGAAGGACAGTGGAGACCAGGGAGATTTCCACATTGAATTGCGCCTACCGCCGATGGGCAGTGGACAAAGTGGGAGGTTTCGAGAGCCACCTCAAAATAACCGGAGAAGACTATGTCCTTGCCAAAGAGGTCTGCAGGCTTGGCCGTTGCCTTTTTGTCCCCGATGCCATGGTCAGCCACCAGGCCAGGGGGAAGCTGGGCCTTATCTGGAGGTGGTTCATAAGGCGGGGCCGGGCTGACATTGACGTCATTCGAGCGACCGGCTGGACCAGTGCCAAATATCAATGGCTCATCAGGAGTTCGCTCTTTTTGAAGCTCCTGGTCTTGGTCCTGCTCTGCTTTGGTTTTCCAGATCTTGCCGTCCCCTTCGGGCTTGTCGCCATGCTCGGTTACATCACTTCCCAATATACTCGCTACTATGGACCATGGAAGAAGTCACGTATCTCGGTCAGGCCTTACATTCTCTTGCCCCTTGTCAAGTTTGTCATGGACCTGGCAATCGACGCGGGTAGAATCATAGAGCTCTGGAGCAAAGACCGAACATCAACGTCTTCGAGGGAAGACCCGTGGAGCGCACAAGGTTAAGCATTGTTGCCATCACCCTCAACGAGGAGGGAAACATCAGGCGTTGTCTGGATTCTGTCCGTTTCGCTGATGAAATCATTGTGGTCGATTCGGGCAGTCAGGATAACACCTGCTCAATTGCCAGGGAATACACAGACAGGGTGCTTTTCCGCGAAATGCATGGCTTTGGAGACCAGAAGCAATTTGCAGTGGAGCAGGCTACAGGGGACTGGATCCTCTCCCTGGACGCCGACGAATGGGTATCAGAAGACTTGAAGGGTTCTTTAGAGTCGCTCTTGTCATCAGTCGAAACCCCTTACGATGGCTACATGATATACCGCCGTAACATTTTCCTTGGAAGGCCCATGCGTTATTGCGGCTGGTACAGGCCCATTCTGCGCCTATTTAGGAGGGGGCGGGCCAGGTTCAATGACAAGCTGGTACATGAAGAAGTACATTTGGACGGAAAGGTTGGCATCTTGAAGGGTGACTTGATGCACGAACCTTACAAAGACATCTTCCATCACCTGGAGAAAATGGAGCGTTACGCTCGACTCGACGCTCAAGAACTCATCAACAGGGGTAGAGACGTATATGGGTGGCAGGCCCCCTTCCATCTTGTACTACGGCCCATATGGAAATTCATGGAAAAGTTTCTCATACAGCAGGGATTCAGGGACGGCGTACACGGGCTGATATTGAGCCTGATGGCTGCCTTCAATGTCTTGCTTATCCATGCCAATTGCTGGCAAATTCAGGCAGGACTGGCAGGCCGAAATGAAGACAAGATACGACGGATTTCAAGGACCTGGAGTCGCCATTGAATAGGACTGTCCTCGCCATATCGAATCACGGCACGATGCTTGGCGGAGGGGAATATTCCTTCCTGGACCTCTTGACCCACCTCCCTCCTCCCTGGAAGACCTATGCTGTGGTCCCCGCCCATGGCGAGTTGAAACGGAGGCTGGCGGCTAAGGGGATCGAAACAGCCGTCATTCCGCTGCCTCCCATTAGGCCCTGGAACATCATCGAGAACATCGGTTCCCTCAAGGCCCTTGCCCGTATGTGCCGCACCTCTCATCCTTGTCTCTTGTATTGTAACGGCTCAAGGGCGGCCTTTTACGGCGGAATAACAGGGCGGCTCCTTGGCCTCCCTTCCCTGTGGCACTGCCGGATTGCTGAACCGGACCCCCTCCTTGACCTCTTCTTGGTAGGGCTAAACAGGAGAATCGTGGCCAATAGTCATGCCAGTGCCCGGCGTTTCAGATCCTATGCCAAGGGAAAGGTGAGCGTCATATACAACGGAATTGACCCACAATGCTTTGACAAAGACGTCCCAAAAAGACCGGGGGCCCTGGAAAATGTCTGGAAGGTCATCCTCATGATCTCGCGAGTGTCAAAATGGAAGAGGCACGACATAGCATTGGAGGGATTTGAGAAAATTGCCTCTGTCGAACCGAGTGCACACCTTTTTTTCATCGGCGCCAGGGATGAGAGAGAGACTGATTGGTGGCACTACCTCCGAGAAAAATCTCGCACCTCACCCTATTCTGCCAGGATCCATTGGATAGGCCCCGTGGAGGACATGCATCCCTGGTACAGGTCAGCCGATATCCTCATCCTGACGTCGGAAAAGGAGCCCTTTGGAAGGGTCCTTGTGGAGGCCATGATGTGCGGGGTCCCGGTGGTGGCGACAAGGAGCGGCGGAGTGCCGGAGATCGTCCGCAATGGCATCGACGGCATATTGGTTGAGCCCGGAAGTGCCGATGAAGTGGCCGGGGCTGTCTTGAGAATCCTCAGGAACAAGACCCTGAGAAGCACCTTGGTACGCTCAGCGAGGGAAAGGGCAAAACTGTTCTCTCTGGATACCCACGTGAGGCGTATGGTTGGTTTGTTTGAGGAGGTCGTGACACCGTGAAAGGGGCACAGGGCCATCGCAAACAAATCTTGATGGACGCAAGAGAGTGCGTCCCAGGGAGACTAACGGGCATAGGGAGGGTCCTCCTTGGCCTGGCCGATGCCCTGAGCGAGGTGGATTGGATAGGGGAAATCATCCTTGCCGGCGCCTCTCTGGATGCCGTCCCTCCTAAGCTCATGGCCAAGGGCAATATCACTTTCTCGGCCCTGCCCTCCTCCTTCTTTTTCTCGGAACTCGCCTTGACCCGTTTGGCCAATAAGTCGGTAGACCTCCTGATAAGTCCCTATCCCAAGCTTCCCCTTTTTGGGTTCAATTGCCCTGCGGCCCATTTCATACATGACATCCTTGACCTCACTCACCCAGCTTACAGGCCGCGAGCCAAGCGTTATTTTGATACCTGGAGGCTCCGCAAGGCCCTCGAGAAGGCCGACCTCACCTGGTACGATTCGGAATGGAGCCGGAAAGAGACCCTGAGATACACGGGTCTCACGGGCAGAAATCCAAAGGTGAGACACCTGGGAATCGGCGCGAATTTCAAGGACCGGAAGGACCAAGACCCCTGGGTGACCGGACGACATGCCCTCGAACCAGGCTATATCCTGGTCCTCGGGAATGGAAAGCCCCACAAGAACCTCGGGGTCCTGTTGGAACAGACCAGCCGCCTCAAACGGCCCCTGGTCCTGGTCGGCGTGTCTGACCAATACAGGCGATTCTGGATATCCAGGTATCCTGAATCAAAGGCCGCATGGATCGGGCAGGTCTCAGAGAAAGACCTGCCATTCATCCTGGGGAACGCTTTCTGCCTTGCCCAGCCCTCTACGGCAGAAGGTTATGGCTACCCTCCCCTCGAGGCCATGGCCGTTGGCGTCCCTTGCGTTGTGAGCGATATCGAGGTCCTGGTGGAGACCACCGGAGGAAATGCCCTGGTTGCCGATCCACAGGATGGCCCTTCCTGGCTCAAGGCCTTTGAACTCCTGGAAGATGAAGGCGTGTACCAGAGGCAGGTGGAAAAGGGCCGGAGATGGGTGGAGCCCTTGCTCGGAAGGGCCGGTTGGGAAGGACATATTTCTGATATCATGACCCTTATAGGAGGGATTTAACTTGAAAAAGGCATTGATCACGGGAATCACCGGACAGGACGGTAGTTACTTGACGGAGTTACTGCTGGAGAAGGGATATGAAGTCCACGGCATTGTGAGGCGGGTCGCCATTGAGCACCCCCAGGCCAGGATGTGGCGTATACGGCACCTCCTGGACAGGATACGGATTCACAGCGCGTCCATGGAAAGCTACGCGTCCATTTTTGAGATAGTCTCCAAGCTCAAACCGGATGAGTGCTACCACCTGGCTGCCCAGAGCTTCGTCTCCTATTCCTTCGAAGACGAGTTCTCGACAATCAATACGAATCTCAACGGGACGCACTATATCCTATCAGCTATCAAGCGGCAGGCGCCTGATTGTAGATTCTACTTTGCGGCCTCAAGCGAGATGTTCGGCAATACCAAGGAGACCCCCCAGAACGAAAACACGCCCTTTCATCCCCGATCCCCCTACGGGATCTCCAAGCTGGCCGGCTTCGAGTTGACCAGGAACTACCGGGAAGCCTACGGCCTCTTCGCCCTATCAGGAATCCTGTTCAATCATGAATCCCCAAGAAGGGGGGCGGAATTCGTGACCAGAAAGATAACCTCATCGGCCGCCAAGATAAAGCTTGGCCTGGAAAGTGAGATACGCTTGGGAAACCTCGATGCGAAGAGGGACTGGGGCCACTCGAGAGATTACGTCAGGGCCATGTGGCTCATGCTCCAACAGGACGAGCCGGAGGACTACGTTATAGCGTCGGGCAATGCCCGTTCTGTAAGGGATTTCCTTGAGACCGCTTTTGACTATCTTGGGCTGGATTACGAGGAATATCTGGTGATAGACGATCAACTCTTTAGGCCGTCCGAGGTCAATGTGCTCCAGGGAGACGCCAGCAAGGCCCACAGGGAACTCAACTGGCAACCGGAAATCTCCTTCGAAGAGCTGGTCAGGGAAATGGTCCAGAGCGACCTGGAGTGGTATTCGAAAAAATAGAGGACAAGATGAAGATACTGATGCTGGCAGACGTATTTTTCCCCGACACCGTGGGAGGGGCAGGACGGGTTCTCTTCAACCTCTCCTTGGAGCTCACCAGAAGGGGCCATGAGATATGTGTGATGACCAGAAATCCCGGCAACGCCCTCCCCTCCCGTGAAATCCTGCAACCGGGATTCCATGTCCATCGTTTCACGGTTGATCCGCCAAAGACCTTGACCATGCCCCTCAAAGAACTTGCAAACAGCCTGCGTTTGGCCCGGGACCTAGCTGGACAAGTGGGCTTTGACCTTGTCTGCGTGCATCAACCCCTCGCTGGAGCCGGCCCGCTTCTCTTATCACGGGGGCTTATGGGAATACCTCTTGTCTATTTCTTTCACTCCCCCTGGCACGAAGAGTTTATCATCAAGCAATCGGGAGGGGCAGGCCTGTTTCACAGAGCCGTGGCAACATCTCTGAGATGGGTTGAAGGGAGGATCTTATCCAAATCTTCCCTCATAATGGTCCTTAGCGACTACATGGCAGGAAAGGTAGAGAAGGGGGGGGGTCGTTCAGAGGCTCTAGTTTTGAAAATTCCCTGTGGTGTGGACCTGGAGCGTTTTCATTTGCCCCTTGATGGGAAAGTGGCGGCGAAGAAAAGGGCTGGCCTTCCCCTGGACAGGACGATCTTCTTGACCATAAGGAACCTAGTGCCCCGTATGGGGCTGGATTCCCTTATCCAGGCCTTCCACAGAAGCACACTTCTCAAAGATAAGGGATTGCTTTTCATAGGGGGAAAGGGCATCCTGGAACAACAGCTCAAAGAGAGCATAAGGGATCTTGGTCTTGGAGACTCAGTTCGCTTCCTCGGGCACGTACCTGAAGAGAAACTGCCCGAGGCCTATCAACGGGCCGACTTTTTTGTCCTTCCTACAAGCCAATTGGAAGGATTTGGCCTCGTGATCCTGGAGTCCATGGCCTGCGGCACTCCCGTCCTCGGGACCCCTGTTGGTGCCATACCGGAGATAATAGGGGCCTTTGATGAGCGGCTGCTCTTCCGGGGCCCCGACTGGAAAAATATGATAGTGAAGTTGGAAGAAATCATAGAGAAAAGAGACGCCTATTCCTTTGACCCCGAATCCTGCCGCCGCTTTGTTCAAGAAAGGTACTCATGGGCAAAAATGGCCGAACACTTCGAGAGGGAGACAGCAAGGATCATCTCACATCCTTCTCCTTGAATTCCAGCCACTCCATCATCTCTGCTATATTCTCAGACAGGTACCACCGTCCATTGGCGAAGACACCATAATCCGCCCCTCCCATGGCTGAGGCCAATCGCGTCGAGTTGCTGTAGAACAGCCACTGCCTGACCCATTTTCTTTCGATGGTTTCATCAAAGATGCTTTCACCCTGTCCTATACCCTTCGCTGCTCCCTTTTCCCAGGCCTCCAACAGGATCTTTGTCGCCGTGAGGGTCATCTCATTCGTCGTTCGAATCGTGTTGTTGAGTCTCTTGAAGTGCCCCTCCACCCATCCTCCCCCATGGCAGGACAGACACACGCTCTTGATCCTGTCCTGCCTCCTTTCTTGCTCTTCAGGGCCAGTCAAGTATCCGCTCGCCGGTTCTCCCAGCAGCTCCGTGGGAAGCGGCAGCCCGGATTTATTCCGGATGATAGAGGTGTTCGGTGCCTTTGGGTGAGCGTGGGCATAGACAACGCCGAAGAGCCTCCATGGGAGCCGATCGTTCATCCGGTGCGTCCTCTCTGAGATGATCTCTCCCTCACCCGGGCTGGTGCCTGAAAACCCGCAGATCCGTAAGAATCCCGACGCTCTAATAGATACTCTGATTGGTAGGGATTGTCTTGTGTGGCAATTACCTGGAGGCTGCCTATGGGGATCGTGATATAGTTATGACTTCTGCATCTTTCCGTATCTCTCGTACAACCTGCACCCTTCTTTATAGCCCAATTCACAGGCCCTTTTCAGATCCTCCAGGGCCTTACCCCTTTCCCCTTTTTCGAAATAGCACCGACCGCGGTTGTAATAGGCCCAGCCATTCTTGGGCTTCAACTCGATGGATCTCGTCAGGTAAGTTATTCCCTTGTCACAATCCCCTTCCCTGATGTGGAGCCAGCCAAGGTTGTCGTAGGCGTCTGCGAAGTCGGCTCGGAGCTCGATGACTGTCTCGAAATCCCTAATGGCCTTGTCGTATTCTCCTGTCTTGATAAGGGTCAATCCCCTGAAAAAGTAGGCCTCGTGATTCTTGGGATCAAGCCTGATAGCTTTGCCGTATTCCCCCAGGGCTTCCTGAAACCTGGATTTGCGGTGAAGGATATATCCCCTCTGGATATAGACCTTGGCCTCCTTCACCCTCTTAGAACGGGGCTGAACCCCGCGGAATGCCTCTTCCATGAATCTCCGGGGGTATTTCTCGATGTCCTTCAACCACCCTTTGATCGATACTTCACGGGTGCCGACAAATCCCATGTTCATTGACCGGATTCCCAGGTAGCCCACCAGGAAAAGGGCCATCAATGCCGCCACAAACACGCATACGGCCCAGGGATCGGCATTAATGAATCTCCTCCTGCTTCCCTTCTCTTCGGCACCCTGGGTGATGTTCTTCTCGCTCATTGGCCCATCCGCCCACAGGGTTTAACACACCCTCTTCTGGAGTCCTATCAACTCCCCAGGCCCTTTTCAAAAGACCTTCCCGAGAGTTTGGTATTGGCCACAACTTACTGAAATAGCTACTCAATTGGAAGCGGGCTGTTTCATGTCCCGAGGGAATCAGAGTCTATCCCCCATTCCTTCCAGGTCATGATAAGGGCATCGTCGTCACCGTAGTAGTTCTTGGATCTTCCCGCGACCTCCATGCCCACTTTCCGATAGAAGGAAACCGCCCCCTTGTTTTTCGATCTTACTTCAAGCCAGGGTCTTTGTCTAGCTTCTCTTACACCGCACTGGATCAGTTTCTTTCCTATACCTCTGCGCCGGTGGGTGGGGCCGACCGCGGTCGAAACAATATGTCCCTGCTTCTCCATAATCAGGTATCCCACCACGGCACCTTCAACCTCCGCTACCAAGAAGACTGCGTAGGGGTTACGAGCGTAGTATCTGAAAACCTCTTCCGGATAGGAGGTCTTGGGAAAGGCATGTCCTTCGATCTCAAGGATGTCCTTGAGATCCCTCCCTTTGAATTCCCGGATCCTTGGAACGGATGCGTCATCCATCTTTCGACATGTTGCCCAGGGGGCGAACCCGGGCATTCTTACGAATAGCGATTAGAATCTCCTCGAATCAAACAGCCGAGTGGGCCCCGGCCATCGTCTCCGCTCTCATCCCTCTCGAGGAGGCAAAAGGCTTGTAGAGGGAGGTTCGAACCCCTCCTATTGTCCCTTTCCAAGGCCTATGTCCTCGGCAACTTCACGCATCCCCATGATCGTATCGGTGATCAGCTCTGTCAGGTCCATGCCCAACATCTCCGCCCCCTTCTCGATGATCGACCTGTCTACACCCGCGGCGAACCTCTTGTCTTTCCATTTCTTCTTCACGGATTTTGCTGTCACATCAAGCACGCTCTTTGACGGCCGGACCAGGGCCGTCGTAACGACCAGCCCGGTGAGCTCATCGATGGCGTAAAGCACCTTCTCAAGATCTGATTTGGGCTCAACCTCGGAGCAAATCCCCCACCCGTGACTCACGACGGCCCTTATGTACTCCTCTGGCCAGCCCCTCTCTTTTAGTATTTCCGGGCTCCTCTTGCAGTGCTCCTCTGGAAACCTCTCGTAGTCGAGGTCATGGATGAGACCGATAATCCCCCATTTTTCCTCGTCTTCTCCTCTCTTCCTGGCAAAGTATCGCATAACACCCTCTACGGCCAGGGCGTGTTTGATCAGGCTCTCATTTGAATTGTACTCCCTCAAGAGCTGGTAGGCCTCTTCTCTGCTTGGCGTTCCTTCGTTCATCATCCCCCTCCTCTCAAGCGAAACCCGCTAGAGCATTACCAGCCTATGACCAATAACTGATAACCGGTAACGCCCAATCCGGGGTCCTAGGTTCCAGGTCTCTTCCTGGGCGGAAGTATTCTCTCCTTTGCAAGGTTCTTGTGTATCTGTTCCGGGGAAAATTTGCTCATGTCCTTGGGTAGTTCTTTCACCTTAAAGTCCGACTTCTGAATCGCGCTCATACTCTGCCTCAAAAGCCCAAGCATCTGCGCCGGGGCCACCATGATGACCCGGCGCGGTTTCCTTTCTTCCATTAATCTCTTTGTCTCATCTACAATCCTCTTTGCAAACCGCCGGTCAAACTCTTCTTCATGTTGTGATCGGTGATCATCATACCCGTGGGAAGGCCCTCCTCCCGGAGCCTTTCCTCGTCCCGTTTTAGAGTCCGAGTATAGCTCCTTTCCCGGCACATCCTTTTGCGGATTGACAATCTTCCCACACTCGACCAGTCTGGGGCTTGTTTCCAGTTCAGGGAACTCCGCTGATTCCAGGGCAAAAAAACGAGAATGCCCGCCACTCGATACGACGACAAGATAATCATTCATTTTTCCCCCTCCTGTCGGGTTTCCTGAATTTTAGAAAATCTATTTATTTCCCTCCTTTACGATTGAAATCAAGTCCACGAGAAGCTGTCCGTTTGGTGCCTTTGCAAAGGGGTTTCTTTCGACCAGCCCCTCCCATGCCTTTACGGCGCCGTTGACGTCATTCATGTCGTGCAACAGCACAATGCCCTTGTTGAATCTGGATATTTCATGATCCGGATCAACCGCTGTGGCCCGGTCGAATGCCTCAAGGGCCTTTGCGGGCTCTCCCCTCCGGCGATACATTATGCCCATGTCTGTCCAAACATTGGCATTATTGGGGTCAATATCCAGGACCATCCTGTATGTTTCTACGGCCTTGTCATATTGGTTGGTGTCAAAATAGGCATTCCCCAGCTCTATCAGCATCTCCAGCTTATCCGGATTGCGAGAGATCTCACTTTCCAGGACCTCAATCCGGCTCCTGACATTAACTTCCGGCACCTGCATCGCCGGGGTCTGGGCAGGTGATTCGATCTTGCCCGGCGGCCCTCCTTCTGATCCGTATTTGTAGGAACTGAAAACAGCGCCTATGATGAACCCCACCACCAAGCTGATCACGGAAACGATCAGCAGCGTCTCCTTTTTGACATACCCTTTTCTTTCCCTTGCCTTCTGTTTCATTTCTTCGCCTGTTGGCGAACATTCTCAGTCTGCGCCCAACTCCTTTTCTTCGCTTCACCTCCGAATAGGCTGCGTCAAGGGACTGTGGTACCCCTCCAGCACTAGCCCCCTGAGGGAAGTTTTGCATGGGTCTCAATCGGTTCCGGCGCCTCGATCTCAGAGGTTGCCACCCCCATTTCCTCAAATCTCCTGGCGACGGGCAGGAGGCGTCTCTCCAGGGAACCAATGGCCTTGTTGTATCCCTCGACCGTTCTGTTCAAATCCCTGCGGATCTCGCCCAGGTGGCCGACAAAGGTCTCGAGACGTTTGTAAAACAGCTTGCCCTGTTCCGCGATCTTGCGCGCGTTTTCCGTGATCTGTTGTTGTTGCCACCCATACGATACCGCCTTGAGAAGGGCCAGCAGGGTTACCGGCGTCGTTATCAACACATGTCTTTCTATGGCGTATTCCAGAAGCGAAGGGTTGCTTTCAAAGGCAGCCCCCAGACAGGCCTCGTTGGGCACGAACATCACGACAAAATCCGGCGTTCTCTCAAATTGCTCCCAATACTTCTTCTGCCCAAGCTCCTGTATCCTATCCTGCATCGCCTTGACATGGCGATCGAGGTTTATCTTGCGGGTCCCTTCGTCCTTGGCATCCATGGCCTCGAGATAGGACTCAAGGGGCACCTTGGCATCCACGGGCAATATCCCGCTATTGGGGAGGTACGTGATCATGTCAGGGCGACCGCTATCCGTGGCGACCTGCTCCACATAGGCCACATGCTTGACCATTCCCGCCATTTCAACCACGCGGCGGAGCTGCATCTCCCCCCACTGTCCCCTGATGGTCGGCGACTTGAGGGCTTGAGTCAAGGTCACCGTGGTCTTTTGCAGGTCTGAATGGGAAGTGGCGAGCTGGCGCAATTGCTCCTGCAGGGTCTGGTAGGCCCCCTCCCTCTTCTGTTCCAGTTCCCTCACGTGGCCGTCAATTGCGTTCAGGTTTTCCCTGAGAGGCTCCACCAAGTGCTCAATCTCAGCCCGGTGAGTCTTCCAGTCACCCCGGAACTGGGCGATCAGGTTTTCGACTTGTTCCCTCCCGTGCTTCAAGAACTGGCTGGCATTGGCGTTCAAGGCCTGGCCTGCCAGGGCATCAAAGGCCTCTCTCATCTTCTCCTGGGCCCTCTCGACCCACTCTAATTTCTCCTGGTCAACCTCTGCCTGTTTCTTCAACCCTGCAAGCTGGACTTTCAATCGCTCATTTTCATCTGCCATTCTCGAACTCACAAGCTCCATCTCGTGGTAACCCTGTTCCATGCTCTCGTATTTGGCCTCCAGGGTGGCAACCTTTAGTTTGAGTCCTTCGGTTGCCTTTTGCACTTGAAAACGTCCCCAGAGCCAAAACAACAAGGCTCCAAGAAAGAAACCCGACAGGAAGGAGACGATTACCAGGGGATCATGCAACTGCAATGTATTCATAGGATTAACCCCTTTGCGTCATGTATTTCCTAAAATAATATATTTTACCTGTTTTTTCCAAAGATATTAATAGAGAACTTGGCTCGCTTCGGTCCTATGGGACCTCCGGCCCTGAACGGGCGATGGAATGTTGGGATTCTGGGATATTGGAGAAAAGCAAGAACAGGACCCTATTCTCTTCAAGCTCGTCATTCCGCTATTCCATGAAGGTGGCATAAAACGACTGTCGCTGTTAGCTGGCAGACCTTCCGGGTTGCCGGAAGAGTCGGCTTGAGGCCCCTTGTGTATCGAAACAGAGGCTTGAATGGGGGCATGGGGAGGGAATAGGTATCGGGAAGCATCATTATGATGTCATGATTCATTATTGACTCAAGGCAATGGACTTGACCATTGGCCACGTGGGGCCTTTCTTAGAATTTCAGTTTGGTGACGTCGATCTCGCCGGGAATCTCCTCTATTGTGAACCCATCACTCAAATTCCTGACAAGCTCCCTGTAGGTCCTCAGGAAATTTCTTATCATGTCCAGGTCAACCGCCTGCTTCCCGCAAGTGAGACAGACGGGAGGGTACTTCAATTCCTTCTCAGTATTGATAGTAAAAACCGAACCGCAATCTTCGTGCTTAATAATAAACCATCGCCCCTTGTCCCGTGATCGCCCCATGATTTTGGCTTCTTCTCAAGACCCGCTGTTATTTCCCGTATTTTTCCGCCACATAGTCTATGATGGCGCGTGCTTCTCTGTCACTAATAGGAGCTCGATTCCTGTTCTTATCCTGAGAACCGTCTTCTCCCATTGCGCCCTGGTCTTTCTCTTGGATTTTGCCCTATTTGTCGAGTGGCATATGCCGCACTTCTTCTCAAAGAGACTCTGGCCTTTTTCACCCGCTGCCTTTGATTGGACGGGTACGGCAACGAGAGAGAGGAAAAGGACAAACAGTAGGATGACGAACTTCTTCATGGGGAGACTCTCCTGACAGGTAAGATTCCACGTGCTTCCGCATGGGGCACCCTGGCGAAGGTGAGTGAAGGGGTTGGATCTAGGTCCCGGGAAGAGGCAATGTATTTTTGAATACGTCGAAAGTGTTTTCAATGGCCTCTGACTCCCTTCCCCACAGGTCCTGAAACTCTACTCCTATTCCCTCTTCTCTTACATGAATGACCTTGGCCTTTATCCTCATTGGCTTTGTTTCGAGGGGAAGTTTGGTAAAGAGGGTGACCTGCTTCTCGCTTTTGTATTGCTGCGGGTTATTCGTCTCAATGAACACCCCTCCTGTGCTCAAGTTTACTATCTTGCCGGCCGGCTTGGAGCCGTTGACAAAGGCCAGGTGATGAAACTCTATTCTAGGGCAAAGCCTTCTTTCCTCTCCCATAGCTCTCCCCTTTCTTTAGGTGTATCCATAACGATATATACCAAAGGGCTCCCAAAGTTGTTGTTCCAATTACCAGCATCTATCCCGTCAATCGAAGTATTGATATCATTTTATTGAGCATTTGTGAATAAAGAAAATCTCCTATGATGCTTCCTCTCACGGATTCCCTTGACACCAGCATTTCTTTTCCTTATTTTTCGAAGATATCACCTGATTTGCGTGACTGATGCTAACCAAACTCATTTTTGACAGAAAAACACAGAAAGGAGTCAACTTATGCCTACCCTGAAAGGATCAAAAACGGAACACAATTTACTTGCAGCCTTTGCCGGTGAATCTCAGGCCCGTAATCGCTATACCTTTGCCGCCAGCATCGCAAGAAAAGAAGGCTTTGAGCAAATCAGCGCCATATTCCTGGAGACGGCCGACAATGAAAAGGAGCATGCCAAGCTCTTTCATAAACAACTCGAAGGCGGTGAGGCCACCATTACTGCCGAGTACCCTGCCGGAGTCGTAGGGGACACCCTCTCCCAGCTGAAAGCAGCTGCAGCGGGCGAAAAGCTGGAGTGGACCACCCTCTATTCCGGGTTTGCTGACGAGGCCACACAGGAGGGCTTCAAGGAAGCAGCGCGGATCTTCAACCAGGTAGCGGAAGTAGAGAAATGGCACGAGCGCCGCTACAACAAGCTCATAGAGGCAGTTGAAGGGGGAGCGGTGTTCAAGAAGCCGCAAAAGGCCCTCTGGAAGTGCAGAAACTGCGGCCGCGTCATCGAGGCGACAGAGGCCCCCGCCAAGTGCCCGACCTGCGATCACCCCCAGGCCTATTTCGAGCTTTTTGCTGAGAATTATTAACGGGCTGTTGCCCAAAACGCGACAAGACCGGTGGATAGCCCCTTGGGAGGTGTTTTGACAAGGGGCTACAAAGTGCTCTCATGTACCCCATTCGGAAACAAAACACATGAAATCATTTGGGCAACAGCCTGTTAATAGCTTATCCTATGGAAGGCACAGAACTCCCCGCAGAGCCCGGCGGGGAATTCCCTTTTGGTCCCAGATTCCATTTCCCCAGAGAGACATCCATGTCAGGACCGACGAACTCAAGGTTCGCATGGAATCCTCTGGGGACCAGTCCGCGTGAGCTTCTCCTGTATCCTTCGGCTCCGGGGCTTCCGTGCCTGGACACTGAGTAGATCAACTAGATCCCGGCTCGTGAAACCAACCTTGGCAGGAGTCATGAATACCAACCGAAGTCATTTATGGCCTTTCTCATCATAAACACGTTGTAAGGAGGAGCATCAGGGGAAATTTCGTCTGCAGGACTCAGGATAAAGCCACGAGGAGCCTGCTTCCCCCTTTCAATGCAATCCTTGGCCATCTCATCTCGTCTAAATGTCCCAATCATATCAAGGCACCCTCCTGCAAGCTAATGCCCTAAAGGCCATCCAGAACTCCCTTCAAATTGGGCCCCATAGGCTCGAGCCTTGCGACTTAGCTCTTTCAGGAGTTCAGACAAGACTCTTACGTACAATACCTCGTCCAGACCTTGGTTTCAAATCAAACACGCTTTGCGCTCATAGCATTGGACCTCCTCCGCCTGAAACGAATGTCAAGAGACATCTATTCACTTCCAATTCCACCGGGAGCTACCGTGGCGATAACACCTCATGGATATGCCAATCACCACGTTATTTTATCGGTTGCCCCGTTCCAAAATGGTAGCACTTGCCTTCGTCTTATGGCTAACCCTATGATTTGAATTGAATAAAGGACCATCGGCATAGGCAAAAAATGATGGGTAGTATATTTAATTTTTTTTTAAATTTTTATTTGCATTTAACCGCTGATTGATCTATTATTCGTCATCCACCTATTCAACGGCATGACAGGGCGCTACGCCTTTGCCGGTATCCACAGGGGACAACAGGCTCATGCATGAGATAAGTTACTGGAACAGAGAGACAGAAACCATGTCGAGGGAACGTCTTCAAAACCTCCAACTGGAACTCTTTCAGAATCAAATGCATTACGTCTATGAACGGTCCCCCTTTTATCGGAACAAGTACGATGCAGCAGGTATTAAGCCTTCTGATATCAAGACCTTATCAGACATAGAACGGGTCCCGCTGACGACCAAGGAAGAGCTGAGGGAGAGCCAAGCACGGCATCCTCCATGGGGAGACTTCCTTTGCATTCCTCCGCAGGAGGCGGTTCGCGTGTTCAAGACCACCGGAACCACAGGTATTCCTGTGAGGATTGCCCTCAACAAATACGACTGGGAGGAACAGTTCCAAGAGCAATTCATGCACCACATGCACGGTTACGGGATCCAGCCCTCGGATATCCTTTTCGTGCCCTTTGCCTATGGTCTCCACATGGCCTTTTGGGGCTTCCACACCGCCATGGAACGAGCGGGCGTTACGGTTATTCCAGGAGGGGGCCTCTCGACCGAAGAACGGATCAAAAATATCTTTGAGTGGGGCGCGACCGTTGTCTGCGGCACACCGACATATATACTGTACCTCGGCGAAACAGCAAAGAGGACGGGGCAACCCCTTTCTGAATCCGACGTGCGCATTGTGGTATTGGGTGGGGAGCCCGGGGCCAATGTCCCCTCTACCAGGAGAGCCATAGAAGGGCTTTGGGAGGCTACCTGCTATGATGATCTGGGCTCTACGGAGCTCTATAATTTCGGCTTCGATTGTGTTGCCAAAAAGGGGACCCACATCATTGAGACGCTGTACTATGCCGAATGCCTCGATCCGGAGACACTGAAACCAGTGCCAACAGGAGAAATCGGAGAACTCGTCATTTCCAACCTATGCACAAAAAGCATGCCCCTATTGCGTTATCGCCTTAAGGATCTGGTGAGATTAAACGAACAGACCTGCGACTGCGGACGATCCTTTCTGAGGCTAGACGGCGGCGTTCTCGGTCGATCTGATGACATGTTTCATTTTGCAGGGGTCAACATCTTTCCCTCTGCTATTGAGAATCTTATCCGAGAGGTTCCGGAGTTCTCAAATGAGTACCAGTTGGTCCTTCCCGAAATGGGGAGCGGGAAGCGCTTGATGATCCGTATCGAACCTGACAGCTCGGACACTTCACAAGAAGAAATGCATCAAGCGGTTAGTGCGTTTGTGAAAAAGGTCAAGCATCATATGACCATCACCCCTGATGTTGAAATAGTAGAAATAGGGAAACTGCCTCGATTCGAAATGAAAGCTAGAAGGGTTGTTAGAGAAGAATAAGGAAGCCTTCTCCAGAGGCGCGGGAGGGCCAATCCCACATCCAGCCCCCCTTGTCTTCCAAAGGTTTCTTGCTGTGGTCAAAACAGGGTGTGCACCACAGGTCATAGATCATGCATCCGCCGCTATGTCATGAGGCAAGATCCCCCACAACTAGTGCGGCGATGTACCATTCGTTTTGATTCTTTGCGCGATAACTCAAAGAAGAACTGCTAAGGGAGGAAAGAGAGATGAGAGAAGTGATCAATCCCAAGAACGTGCACTGGCCCCTGGGCTATTCGCACATTGTCAAGGTGGGTGACACGGTCCACGTATCCGGGCAACTGCCCTTGGACCAGGAAGGTAATATTGTCGGCAAGGGAGACATGGCCGCTCAAACCGAGAAGACTTACGAGAACCTGAAAAGATGCCTGGAAACCGTTGGCGCAACCATGTACGATATTGTGATGTTGAGGATCTTTGTCACCAATCTCGATGAGTTTGACAAGACCCGTGACATCCGCAAGAAATACTTCGGCAAGTATCGTCCGGCGACGACGGGCCTTGAGATCAGCAGGCTCTATTTCCCTGATGCCATGATCGAAGTTGACGCCATGGCCGTAATCGGCTCGGGGGCGTCAGAAGAGGCCATCAAACCCAAAAGTATTTGAGAGGCAGGGAGGGCTCTACAATGATTATTGATGCTGAGGTGCACTTGGTGGGATCCGGATGGGTGAGGGGCAAATACGTCATGGCTGCGGCCCGAGCTGAAAGTGCCAAGTTTAATCTGGCGCATAAGAAGAATGTAACCCCTGAGGAATACCTGGACAAGTACATGAGGCCCTTTATTGATCCCTATGCAGACAAGATGGTCCAGGACATGGATGAGACAGGCATAGACATGGCGGTTATCTGGAACGTTGACTGGGCCTATGCCCACACCGGTGAGCCAAGAGTCAGCAATAAGGAACAGAACAAGATCTTTGCCGAAATTGCCAAGCGACATCCCGGGCGTTTCTGGCCCCTCTTTGCTATTGATCCGAGGCGCCCGGACGCTATGGAGCAATTTAGGGAAGCTATAGAAGAATGGGGGATGAAAGGATTGAGCCTCTATCCTGCAGCAGGCTTCTATCCCGACGATCCCGTTTGCTTTCCCCTTTACGAAAAGTGTGCCGAGTGGAGGCTGCCCGTCGTTGTGGGTTCTGGGGGTGGCGAAGCCCACTGGCAGCACAGCCAACCTATGTATATTGCCACTGCGGCTGAGAAATACCCTGAGGTAACCTTTGTCATGGCCCACTGCGGCCTGGAATCATCGGAGCAAGCCCAGTTGGCGGCCCGGTTGCTCAATAATGTCTACGTGGATATTTCAATGCGCCAATGGCAGCTCAAGATGAGGCCCCAGCGATTCTATGACTGGCTTCGGGATTTGATCGACGAGACGGGGGTATGGAAGATCATGTGGGCAAGCGATTGGCCTTCCCAGGAGAACATCGTTCCCAGAAGAGAATGGTTAAGGGCGTTCCAGGAACCAGACACTGATTTGGAATTCACTTCCGAGGAGATCGAGATCATCTTGGGTAAGGCAGCCCAGGCCGTCTTTGGTATCCCTGACTAAGTCAAGAAAAGCATCCCCATTGGATATCTACCCGGAAACAGGGGTCTTTCGATTCCCTTGAACCGGCATTCTAAGCCCTGGCTCGCGATAAAGGGTTTCACTTAACCCACGAAGAAGGACGCGCCAAATGGATACAGAACAGCAGGTCTTCTCGGTTATTAAGGATAGAAGGAGCATAAGGAAATACAAACCTGATCCGGTGCCACAAGAAAAGATCGAGCTCCTCATCGAGGCTGCCAGATGGGCGCCATCAGGGGAAAATGCGCAACCTTGGCGTTTCGTCATCATCAAGGACAGGAACAAAATCAGATCCATAGGCAAGATTGCCGGCACGGCTGACAGGAGGCAATTCTCAGCGGAATTTGCAGCAGGTGAGACAGAGGAACGGTTGAAAAAGATCAAAGATCCCAAAAAACGGCAGAAGATCATGGAGAAGTTGACCGCGGGATATGTCTCATCCTTTCTAGAGAACGCCCCGTTGATCATTATTGTCTGCGGCAGAAAGGACGTCTGGGATCTCCCCTATGACTGTTCCGCGGCCATAGAGAACATTCTTATTATGGCTGCCGCCGCTGGCCTTGGAACCTGCTGGGTAGAATCTCCGGTCATGGACGTCAGGGACGAGGAAAAAATCAAAGAGATGTTGCGGATTCCAAGAAACTATAAGGTATTGACCGCAATCTCAGTCGGGGTCCCTGATGAGAGTCCCAAACCGAGACCAAGGTTGCCACTGGAGGACTTGGTTTTCTATGAATCCTTTGGGAGAAAGGAGAAAGATGAGTAATAGAGAAGCGCAAGCGACCCCTGAAAGGCTCAATATCAACACGAGGTATGCCAACCTCATGATCTTTAGGTTATTGGAGATCCTTTACGATTCAAAGGGGAAGGGAGCGAAGTTCAGGACATGCATACTGGGGAAAGGGGACGTTGTTCATCATTTCAAAGATGAAGGCCTGGAGTTCTCCAGGGAAAGCTGGGAGGTAAATAGGGACAGGTGCCGGGATTTCCTCAGGAAATTGGGGATAATTAATGATTTGAGCCTGGAGATTGAAAACAGCGAAGGCGAAATAACAATAGACTCCTGCATCCATATCCCGGTAGAGGAAATGCTCAAAGGAGAGGACGTTCCGCCCTATACGTGCATTCCAGCCAATCTATTGGCCTATGGCATCGAAGCAGCGACCGGGAGCCAGACAGAGGTATCAAAGATAGAGACGAGCAAGGACCTTTGCAAAATCAAGATGCTCCTATTTCGAGGAGATGAAACCAAAGAGGATAGCCCATAGATGGCGACGGTGCCAGGAAAGGAAAACAAGATCGAGTCAAAACACCCCAAATTCCGATACCGATTCAGGTTGGATCAGGAAAAATGCATCGGCTGTCTGGTCTGTGTGGAATCGTGTCCTAACGACGTATTAGATTCAAAGGACGGGCAACCCTTTGCCGCCCATCCAGATCGGTGTGAGGGATGCGAAGTCTGTGTAGCTGTCTGTGACCAGGAGGCCATTGAAATCGAAGAAGGATGAGATAGGCACCTGTGATCAGAGAACTGCCCCTCATGCCCCTAAGGAATAGGGGATATCTAAGAGAAAAGGAAGATCCCAGCAAACGTGTCAGCGGAGGTGGCGGAGCAAATGACATTGCCTCTATGGCTGACAGAATCTTGATTATTATGAAACACGAAAGGAGAAGATTTCCTGAGTGGGTCTCCCACAATACCGCTCCAGGGCACGTTGACGGCCCTGGCAGTAGAGGATTGGCTGTTGAAATCGCTGATATCGAATTCGATGAATCAAATGACAAACACATCGTGAACGTGGTGGTCTTTGATCAGGAATTGAGCAGTAAAGAGACATAGACCTATGAAAGGGCTCAAAATTGACCTGGAGACGCATGCAAGCTGCTCCGTGCGCATATCAACGCAAGACAGAAGCTTGAGGGGGTAACCATGTCTGATGACATTCAAAAACAATTCAATGACAGGCTCGCCAGATATCAGGCGGCTATCGCCCTGGAGATGCCTGACCGTATTCCCATATCAGCAGGGTCAAACTATTTTGCCGAGATATACGCCGGGAATACCAACCAGGAATTCATCTACAACAGCGATCAGTGGATTGAATCAGACAGGAGGTTTGTCAGAGACTTCCCTGAAGTAGACAACCTGAGAAGCGGCAGGCTCTGGGGGCCTTACATCGATGCAGTAGGCTGGAACATGTACAAGCTTCCGGGAAGAGAGATCTCTCCTACGATACAATTCCAATTTATCGAAGGCGAGCGGATGAAAAAGGATGAGTACGATCTTTTGATCAGGAACCCGGCCGAATTCATCTTCGAGAGGGTCCTACCTAGAGTCTTCAATGAGTTCGCGGAACGCGGATCAATGCGCTCCTATATCGCCTTCTTGAAGGCTGGCATGGGTGCCATGATGATGGGCGATCTCGTCAGAAAACGATTTGAACACCTTGAAAAAGAACTTGGCATGCCCCTGCCGATGGTCGGCTCCATAACATCCCCTTTCGACTGTTTGGCCGATGGGTTGAGGGGGCTCAATGGAATCATGGTCGATATTTTCAAACAACCGGATAAGGTGAAGGAGGCATGCGATGCCATTGTACCGCATATTGTGAATATTGCCCTATCTTCGGCGGACCCTCTCAGGCGCTATCCCATCCACATGCCCCTCCATAGGGGGTGCCGCCCATTTCTATCTCCGAGACAATTCGATGAATTCTATTGGCCCCCGTTAAAGAAGACCATGATGATGCTGATTGATGCGGGCTACACCATCAGGCCATACCTTGAAGGAGACTGGGGATCCAACTGGTACCATTTCAGGGAACTGCCAAGGGGAAAGCTCCTTCTGGATATTGATGGTCCCGGCGATATTCACAAGGCAAAAGAAGAGCTGGGTGACTGGCAGTGCATCGCTGGTGGCGTCCCGGATTCAACCCTCATTCTCGGAACACCGGAGGATGTTCGAAGCAAGGTCAAACACCTGTGCGAAACCGTGGGCAAGGACGGGGGATACATTATAAACGGCGGTAATGGTATCCCCTATGATACAAAGCCGGAAAACTACAGGGCAATGATCGACGCAGTCCTGGAGTATGGCCGGTACAAGGATACGATTGATTTTGAACCACTGGTCAATCCCAATCCGCCGCAAGGTTGGACACCCTTGCCAAAGGGCGTTATCACGCCCTGGGAAGACAAGCTGAGAGAACTCGGCGAGATCCAGGGGAATGCCCGGCTGATCCGAGAAGGCTGGGAACTATTCGAAAACAGGGCCTTTTACTGGCTTTGGACATGGATCTGGTAAAGTGTTGATTCAGAGGGAGTTGAGCTCAACCCGAGTGAGGCTGGTGGGCCGAATCTGGTCTCTGAGATTCACCAAACCAGGAATAGGCCTTGAGAGCTTGCGTACTGAGGCTATCTATCAGTGACAACCACACCGAGCGGGAGGATGGTACCTTTTTGATGGTCAGCAGCCCGATGATGCTGGCACACTGGGACCGAGCGTAAAAGATTGGAGATAGTTATGAAGGATTTGACTGAATTGGGCAAGGCCCTTGTGGACCTGAATGAGGAAAGGGTTCATAATCTGGTGAAGGAAAAGCTGCAGGCCGGAGAAGACCCCATGGCCATCATCCATGAGTGTAACGCAGGCATGGCCGAAGTGGGAAGACGCTTCGAAACCAATGAGTT
>JAFDHO010000191.1 GCA_019308745.1 Deltaproteobacteria bacterium | reverse complement strand
TCTTTTTCGTCGGCTGACAGCCCCTTGCCGGAGTCGGCGTCAAAAATGGCGTATCCTTTTCGGTCCCGTAGTTGGCTTTCGCTGAACGACTGCCGCGGCATGTCCTTCATGCTGACCGGTTCGAAGCCGTCCGCCCGCAGTTTCATCCGTGGCACAGGCACGCCGGCCCGGCGGAACAGCGGCCCGAAGGCCTGCTTCATCCTGCCCAGGTTTGCTCGACTGAGCCAGTCCTGCGCGTATCCGCAACGCTTCAGATTCCCGGTGATCCAGTTGCAGATCCGCTCTGTTGTCCATCTGGCCGCCAGTTTCTCGTCATGGTCTTTCAAAAAGAGCTTGATTTCGCGAACCGCCTGATCCAGTTCGATCCGGTCCCGCATTTCCACGGTAAATCGGAATGTCCCAGTTTCCGAGTACTCGCTGTACTCCTCCCGGCGTTCATCCTGCGGCGCCAGGATCACCGTCTCAGGTTCGTCGGCCGATTTCTCCTTGGTTTCCACTGTATCCAGTTGCGGCGCGTACGTCAGGTTATACAGGGGAAATTCGTAGCCATGTTTGGCTGCAGTAAATCCCCACCCTATGCGATTCTCGATTTCCAGAACGCCACGATAAAGATCGCGGATTTCATTTGTCCAGCTCTCGTGATTGTTGATGGTCACGTATATCGGCTGATTCAGCTCCTTGGGCACTCGGAGGCCGCGCCCCAGTACCTGCGCGATCAAGAGCTTCGAGTTAAACGCCCTTCGCTCGTGGGGCACGATCTGAAATACGTTCTTCACGTCCCAGCCTTCCGTCAACATGCTGACCGAAACGATCCATTCCACTTCGTTGTTCGGGTCATCCACCGTCTTCAAGGCCGCGAGATTCGTTTTGCGCACCTTTTCCGGCTCCGAAACGAGACGCAGAACCTCAGCCTTATCGATCCTGTTGGTCGGCACACCAGAGGTCACCCAGATAGCCTTTCGGGCCGCCTCCTCACGGCTAACCCCCTCCTTTTCGGCTAAAAAATCTACCAACTCATCCCAGACCTGGACACAGGTCACAATCTTGTCGGTGACGATAATGGTGATCGGCTTGAGCACATCCTCGAGCTTCTCCCGCAGCTCCACATGCTTGGCGTAAGTCTCGTAAAATCCTTTTTCCGTTGTCGATTCTTCGATCTTGTAGTTGATCTTTTTGACAACCCCGTCCTCCATGGCCTGGCGCAGCCCGTAACGGAAGATGATGTCATGAAAATACGCATCCTTGATATAGGGTGTTCCGGACAGGCCGAGCAGATAATGGAACCCGTAATCCGGGTTCACGAGAAAATCAAACCACTTCTTGGTTGCCGCATCCGCTTCGCTGTAAATGTGGTGGGCCTCGTCACTGATCACCAGCGTTCGACCGCCTTTACCCTTGAAACTGTCATTGATCGACGATCCGGTGCGCTTATAGGCAGCATGAATGTTCTCGACACAGATATCCCCGTCAAGGATAGGCACATTCGCGTTCTTGATGCCCGGGCTCGGACAATGTGCTCCCAGCTCTTCGAGAATACGCGTTAGCGTGCCGTCGCCACTGAAGCGCTCGAATTTTGAGCGCAACTCCTCCTCGATGGTGAGCGAAGGACAGAGTACCAACACCTTGTCCACCAGACCCTCTGCAAGCATGATCTGGGCCACCCCGAAGATTACCCAGCTCTTGCCGGTCCCTGTGGCAAGGTCCACCGTCACCGACTTAAGGTCCGGAATTAGGAAGTTGTCCAGGTATTCGCCCTTTGTCTTATAGCGCCGCTGCAAAGGCCGGCTCATCCCATATGTGGAATCGGCCAGGTCCCGCGTTGTCGGGTATAGGTCCGACACAAAAAAGGCCACGGCCTGACGAATTGCGTCGCGCACATGCCCGAAGTCCGCCGTAGTGAATGCATGAAGGTATGCCTCATACTTGTCCACAACATTTCGGACCTTTTCGCCATCGTCCACAAACTTCAGGACAAAGTCATCGTTTTTGTACTCGATACTCATCTCTTCCGCTTTCCTGCTTTCCGGTTTCCTTTGTGTGCGCCCACTTCTTCTTTGAAGTCTCCTGCCGTTTTCCGCACCTTCAACTCGTTGCCGTACTTGTCCATGAAAATAATCATCAGGTCCCCACCGGGCACTTCATCCTCCTTGAGCCGAAGCACCGCCTCGGTCCAATCGGCATTCACTGTGTCGTCGGCCCAAAACACGCGGCAAAGGTTGAACGTCTCGCCGTCATAATCCGTATCCACCAGCGTCATGGAAAATGTCTCAAAAGGCGTAAAATCCGAAGGATCGCTTGCCAGCGTATTTGAGCGGAAATCGGAAATGCGGATCACATAGTCCAATTTGTCTTGTGTAAAAAGGTCCACGTTTTTGGGTGGTTCGCGCGTGTATAGGGCCTTCACCACTGGCTGAGAAACGAAGTCATATCCCACCGCATCGATCACCTCGTTTACGCCCGCTTCACCGGTCGGCTGTTTCAGACTCCCCACTTCACCCCGCTCGATCAGCGCCATCAACACAGACAGCGGTACCTTCAGGATCGCGTAGGTGGTCTTGTCGAGCGTTATTTCATCCTCCATGAAGGCCATCACCGCCCCCGGCGCGATAACGTAAAACCGGTCGCCCCCGCGTCCTTTCATTACCGTGTGCAGGCTTTCGATATAACCCCGGTCCAGCACAAGTTCAGGATGGTTCGGGTAATCCCAGAGGTACGCTGAATGCAGACCGATATAGCCGTCCGCTGTCAGACCGTGAATCGAATGCTGCTCCAAACGCACCGCGAAAAGCTGGAGCACAAAGGGCCGATACTGGTCCCACGGCAGGTTCAGGATCAGGTCCTTGTCATAGATGCCGGCGTGATAGAGGGCAAATTCTTTGGCCTTTAAGGGCTTGGGTTTTTCGGGTCTTTCCCTGGGCTTGATAAACGAGATCAGAAAGCGCACTTTGCCCACCTCGACTGCCTTTTCGCCCACCTTGAGTTCGGCCTCTTTGACGGTCAGTTCCCTCACCCGGAATTTATCCTCCGGACAGATCAAAGAAAACTCCTGCCGCCTTTTTCCGGCCAGATGCCTCTCCAGAAAATCCGCCAGGTCCCGCAACAGACCGTCCGTGATGTTCAGGTCCCCCTTCCTCGCCTTTTCATAGACCATCAACAGGCCGCGGGAGGCAGCCTTGGAATGTCGCTCGAAATCGGCGACCCGTTCGTGCTCCCGGGACTCGTCGGATTTCGACGATCCAATTTGAGAGGTCAAGTGCAGCATACGTTTCTGGGTCGTGTAGAGCGCCAGCTTTCCGCAGTCCATGCCAATCCAGCGACGGTTGAGCTTTTCGGAAACGCTAAGCGCAGCTCCAGATCCTGCAAAGGCGTCCAGTACAATGTCCCCATCTTGAGAAGAGGCCTTCACGACACGGGCAAGGAGCGCTTCAGGCTTCATTCGCGGATAATCAAATTCTGCTCTGCTTTCCGCCATTGGATTATCGATGTTCAGATCTGTCCATATGTCTTCGATCTGTTTACCTTTAGATTCGTGTAGGTATTGCTTATACGACGGATACGCCCCAGGTTGCTGCGGCTCAATAAACCTATCTTCCGCGCGCAATTTTGCCTCAGTATCCTGCGAATATGTCTTTAGAGATGTCTTCCTGTAAAAGCCTCTGTCATCCTTGTATTTGAACCGAGCTTTGTAAGCCGATGAATAATCTTCATACTGGTGCTCAAAGAAGTAGGTGTCTCCCTTCGTATAAAAAAACAGAACATCATGGTTAACAGGGAACTTTTGCGCTCTGGCTTTGCTGCTTCCTGCAAATGGAGTTCGTTTCCAAATAATTTCATTTTGGAAGTATGTTTCGCCAAATACTTCATCGAGAACTGCCTTTAGATAATGGCCTTTCATGGTGCCAATGTGCAAGTACAGGGATCCATCACCTGCCAGAATTTCCCGCATGAGAATCAACCGCCGCCTGAGGAACTCAATAAACTGCGCGCCGATGACCTTATCGCGGTATGCCTTCTCCCGGTCCTTCATGAAATCCTGGCGCGTGGCAAAGGGCGGATCGATATAGATCAGCTTGATCCGGTTTTTCGTCCGAAACTTGTCCTCCCCCTGCTGGTCATTGTACAGGGCTTTCAACGCCAGCAGGTTGTCCCCGAAGATGAGCATGTTACGCCAGTTGTCCTCGAAGGGATTGTCCGTGTTGAAAGAACGGATCTGCTGGAGGGGCGCTGCGGGCGTGGTCCGCAGTACCGCCTCCTTTGGCATTTTGCCCTTATAGATCAGGCGATAATCCTTGGTCGCTTCCACATACTCAGTGTCATCTCTGGCAAAGAGCGCCGACCGATATTTTAGTGGCAGCGGTTTACCCTCCTGAATCAGGGCAATCACCTGCTCCTTTTCCCCTTTAGAAAGTCTTACCACGTGCTCGGTTTCCTTATGGAAGGTTGATTTTTTAATGGCTTGCTTTTTCCGCGGACGGTTCGACTTGTGGATTTCTCATAGAAACTCTTCATTTTTCGCCATCTGTGTCGTGATCATCTCCATGAAGCGAGTTGAAGTGAATAGTCAAGAATAGTTGACATTTCCTGAATTCGGTTCATACGATCGTCTGTAATCAGCACGAGATTATATTGGACAGCCTGAGCAGCAATCCAGAGATCATTCTCCTGAACGCCAAGTTCTTTGGCGCTCGTGCGATCCCGGAGATCTTCAGGCCATTTTGCTTTCAGCCTTCCCCTCTTATCTCTTGGCGAGTATTTCTCGAACAAGGCTGCCCTGAAGTCGGAATAAGGTTCTATGGTGTGTTTGGTCACATCAAGGATTAGCGGAAACCTTGCCATTCGCCCCCTGACCGCATCCTGATAGTCTTCATCCATCTCGGGGGCTATTTTCAAGCCGTATTCGATTTCTCCCATCACGACAATTGAAATCCATGTGGGCGCATCGGCAACCTTTTGAAGGAATGCTCTAATTTTTGTATGTTCTCTGTGCCTTTCATCCCAGAGGACGCTCGCTGCATTGGTATCCAAAAGATAACCGTCCATCAGCCCTGCCTCTCCTCAAGATCCAGGACAAACTCGTGAATAACCTCTGAATCAATAGGCTCGATCCTTTTTAGAAGCTCTCCTGCACTGGCTTGTTTCGTATCCATTTCAAGATATTGATAGAGAGGAATGCAGGGTTTGAACTCCGCGGGGAAATAATCCGGAAATGAAAAAGGAACGGGCCGGGGATATCCATTGAAAAAATCAAGCAGTTTGCGTTCAAGCCTTGGAGGGAGATCGTAGGCTTTTAGAATTAGGCTGTCTATCTCGAAGAGGACTTTGACGCCTTCATTGATCATCGAGCCATCTAAATAATCTAAGTCCATCTTGGCTCGGCAATTCATGTACCGCTGAACCAACCCCATTAGCTGGTTGATTTCTAATAAATGGGGTATCGGGATTTTTTTCAAAGATTCTATTGCATTGTCACGCCCATATCCTTTCGAATAGAGAAAAGCATTTGCCAACGGAGAATTAATTAGACCTGAAATAGAAAAAATACTACTATTCTCTTTAGGCCAGATTCCAATGACATTTTCTCGAGCCACCAAACCATTTGAGTCGGGAAATCCCACGATTCTCCAGGGGCCTCTACTCACACGACGTCTGCTTACCAGGACTTTACCCTTTGCCCAAGGAAGATCATGTGCACTTGTCCTTTGATATTTTTTGTCCATATTGAGATAGACAGCTGCTTTCAACCAGTATGGCTCGAGCTTATTGGGCACTTTATCGATGCCCCGCTTGAATCCCGGTTTTGATTGAGAAGCTACCAAAATAGACTCATGTCCTTTAAGTGAGATGCTCCATTCTATTCCCCTATGAATGCGGCCTATTTCATCTAACTGCGGGTAGTCTTTGAGACACTCCCAAACCTCCCACAACAGCGGGTTCCAGAGATCCTTATGCGCCTTCTGGATCACCCTTCTTGAATTGGTCCTTTCTTCAGCCTCCGGCAAATGTCCCGTTTCGAGAAAAGGCTTTCGGCCCTCTTCCCGCACCCAGGATGTCTTGGTGTAGATTTTTACATCCACTGCTGGATCGGGCCTCGAAGCCAGAAACAGCATGGTCTCCTGATCTGAAAATGCGAACACACGGTCCGGCAGGGCCACGGTTTCAATATTCGTGTAATGCCCGGCAATTCGACTCTGGAGTTCATCGTATCGGCCGCCGATGATCGCCGATCTCGGCAATACAAACCCCAACATTGCGGGTGGGTTTTCCAGAACTCGCCGTAATATTTCATAAGGTTTATGAACGCTTTGAATCCGGTTTTGGTATAGTTCCCGTTCTTGTTCATTGAAGTCTTCGAAGGGCGGGTTACACAGAACAATTCTGGATTTTGGCAAATTATTTTCAAGGGCATCCGTGCCAAAAATATCCGTTTGAACGATCTCCCAACCGTCGGGATTCGGATAATCGGCAAGGGTGAGAGATAAGCGGCACACCTCCCCGGCAAAGGTGTCTCTCTCGATTGCTTTCAAGCTTTCTCTGAGATAGACATGCCGTTCTTGGGCGGTCCAGGAAGCGGGCAACAGATCTCGCAGCCGGCGTAACGCTGCAACCAAGAAAACCCCATGGCCGGCGCAAGGTTCCAACACGAAGCGTTCGTCTTGAGGCAGATCTTCGAATGGAAGACGATCAACGATCAACTCGGCAACTACAGAAGGAGTGGCATGAATACCATGCTCCTTGCGGGCCTCCTTGGTCACGAGCGTGTTTTCATAAATAAATGCAAGGTCCTCTTCGGAAAGATTCTGGAAATTAAAGGCCGTCCTGAGATGGTCCCAGGCGGCCTGCTGTGTGTGAGGTTCGTCAATTATCCGATCCGGTGAAATTTCCTTAAGGCCATAAAACCTTTGAACACTATCAATAATGGTTCGTGAATCGGGAGACGACCACTCCCCGGGATGCCTTTTGTTGTTGAATATCTTGGCTGCAAGAAAGCGGAAAACCAGGCGAAAAAGAGCAGTTTTATCGGGACTGCTTCCTGAAGTCGCCCTACGATACGTGGAGACCGCCGCATGAAGGGTTTCCTTCAAAAGTCGATCCAGCTTTTTGTGGATCATACCTTTCAGGGCAGGAAGGAGCCCAGTATCAAAAAAGTCCAGTTGGACAGGGCCTGAAATCGGGGAGATCGCCTTTGCCCTGAAAATGGCCTCGGGGCTCCATTTAT
>JAFDHO010000190.1 GCA_019308745.1 Deltaproteobacteria bacterium | reverse complement strand
TTTGGGGCCTCAGCAATCTCTTTCCAGAGGTGAAAGACATCGGCAGTAATGCTCTATTGTGTGCCAGTCAGGCGGTCGGTTGCCTCATCGCCATGCCGGTATTTCCTTCCGGCGATAAATTCGGGTCAGATGGGACGAAGGGACCGTGGAAGAATTTCCTTGTATGGGTGTACAAAAATCGCCCCACCTGGACAGTTGAGTTCACAGCTAAAACATGTCATGCAATCCTCAAGATGAGCTGCGATCGATTTTGCCCCGCAAGTTAGGCAACGATCGGCCTCGGCCATGGTCTCAACCAGGCCAAAACCTTCGTACAATTCAGAAGATAATCTTCTGTTCGTTTGATCAATGAGCCTTTTTTCGTGGCGCATCATCTTTTGCATCTGCACATTTTCAGGAAGACTCACCGTAGCCTGTAATCTCTTCGGTGGCAAAAGCTCCAGATCAATTCCGCGGAGAAAATACATTATGGCTTTTGCAGCTCGTTTGCCCTCACCAACAGCTTCGGCAACCGAAGAAGGTCCCTTTATAGCGTCTCCGCCTGCAAAAACCTTGTTGATCGGAGTTTGAAATGTATCAGGGGAAACCTTGATGAGCCCGGCTTGGTTTATGATTTCACGGGGCAGAGAACTAGAATTGGGCTGTTGTCCGATAGCAACAATGATAGCGTCTGCGAGGATTTCTTTGGCATCCGACTCCTGAAATCTGGGCGCAAAATTCCCATGCTCGTCATAAAGACTGACACATTTCATCAAGGTGGCTCCCCTCACTTTACCGTTTTCGCATAAAATCTCCTTCGCACCGTGTGAAAAAAGAAATTCTACTCCAACTGCTCTAGCAGTTTGAACATTATGTCGATACGCCGGCAGGCTCTCTTCGTCTTCAAGACACACGACTCTTACGCTTCCGGCCCCGAGACAAAGGGCGCTCTGGGCCGCATCCATTGCTACATCTCCACCTCCAATCACTATTACCTCTGGAGCGATGCTTGATATACGCCCCGTTCTAATGCCTTCTAGAAAGTCTACCCCATAAAGCACGCCCTGTGCAGAAATGCCATCTACCTGTAATTTCCTGGCCTTTGTGGTGCCCAGTCCCAGGAAAACGGCACCGAAATTGACAGCAATCAAATCTTTGATGCTGAAATTCTCGCCGAGAGTTTGGCCGCACTTGAACACGACCCCCATTCGCTGAAGCCGCTCCATGACATTGTCAACTATCTTGCTTGGGAGGCGATATTCGGGAATTCCGTACCGTAACATACCCCCAGGCTCTTCCCTGCTTTCAAAAACCGTTACCTTGAAGCCGTCATTAGCCAGAAAACAGGCACATGAAAGGCTGGATGGGCCGGAGCCTACAACTGCCACAGGGCTGACATGGCGACGGGGAATCCTATCAACTTTCTGATCTGAAGCATAATCACCCAGATATTGCTCAATGGCGTTGATGTTGACCGCTGAATCAATTTGATTCCTTGTACATTCAATTTCGCAGAAACCGGGACATACTCTTCCTGTGATGGGGGCCAAAGGATTGTCTGAAAGCATCTTTGTTGCAGCTTCATCTACGTTTCCCATTTCCAAGAGATAATTGATTTCTCGCAAGTCGATACCAATAGGGCAGGCTGCCGTGCATGGCGATGGTGTTGACTGATGGTAATCGAGTCGAAATACATCGAGAGGACATATCCTCAGGCAGGTTCCGCAACCGATGCATTTTGATTGGTCTATGCTTCTTAGCATGCTTCTCTCTCCCCTGTGAACTTTTCAGCTGCTCTTAGAACAAGAAAGAAGATTTCGACATTACTTGTACGGGACTGTCATGGCCATCGGAGTTATTATCTTAAGGGCGCCCGATGGACACTCCTTGACGCACAGGAAGCAGTGATAGCATGCTTGGGGATGGCTTATTCTCGGCTTCTCTCCCTTTTTCTTGCCGTGACCAGGCGTGCCGAAAAAAACGTCCTCTGTGCATAAATCCACACAAGTCCCACATCCGAGACATTTATCCTCATCTACAACCGGCGGCATGGCAAATCTCCATTATCATGGTATTAGTCCATGGCTTTGTATTACTCGATCTCCTTCCACTCGGTCACCGGGTTTCCTTTTACGTTCTTGATCACAAGTATTTTTCCATTGAGCAAAGGGTCCGTGTAGGGATAGTCCACTCGCTGATGGAGGCCTCGGGACTCTCTCCTTTCTAATGCCGCGACGAATAGGATTTCTCCCAAGTCGTAAAGGTTTGCCACCTCCAGGCAGCGGGTTAATTCCCACCGATCTCTAGCTGCGACCATGGTGTATAATTTCTCCTTTAGACGCCGTAAGTGTTTCAGTCCGGCTTCGAGCATGGTTTCGGATCGTACAGGGCCTGCATAATCGGCCAGGGTGTGGCTTAACGCGGTATTAGCATCGAACCAGTCAGTCACCCCTTTATTCTCCAAGAAAGTAGCCACGAAATGTTTCTTTTCTTCAATCTGGGTTTCCGTCCTCTTCTTATTGAGGGCCGGTCTTTTGTGTGCAAATCTGGCGGCATTCTCTCCTCCAATCCAGCCGAAGACCGCGGCTCCGGAGATGCTGTAGGTGCTCTCTTCACCCGCAGCAAATAGTCCGGGTATGGTAGTTTCGGCCCTCTCATTGGACTCGATTCGCCCACCGCACCGTATCTCATAAGTCGCAAATTCCAGTGCGTTCTTCCTGAGGTCTATTCCCTCTTCCTTGAGATGCTCGATAAGGCCGATGTTGCCTTCATTCTCCAGTCCAGTGAGAAGATATTCATAATCATGCTCTGAGATACCCCGGCAATCCATATAGACCGGGCCCGTACCTGCCTGTGCATGGCGCTGAAAGATCCTTTTGTCTACCTCCATGATGATATCACCATGCCTGATGTCGGGTTTCGTAAGGTATTTGCCTGTGGGTTTACCGTCAGGCCCGGTACAGACACCAGGCCATGATCCCTGACCAGCTCTAGCATAATTCTTTACTCCGGCGTGGTTGCCTATTATCTCCATGTTACTCAGCTCGGCACCCAGACGATACGCCATTGCCCTGCCATCTCCCGTGAGTGTAAAAGGCCGTGTATTGTTGGCCATCATGTTCGGTATTACGTTGGGATACATACGAATCACCAGTCCCGTGCCCAGAATAACGCTTTTGGCACGAAAAACTAAGAATCGGTCTTCACGGGTATCAATAGCCACCGCACCAGTTACCCCTTCAACATCTCCGAGCAGATCAAAAACCATGACCCTGTCCATGATCGTTACACCACGTTTAAGAGCTTGCTCGGTCAAGATGCGTTTTTGAATTGCGCCCCTGTACTTAACGTGAGTCAACATGTGACCGGGAAAGGCATGACCGGAGAAATCGATCTTCCCGTTCTGCTTCATGGGAATGCCCCACTTATTCCATAATTCAACCATTTCAGATGACCGTTCCACCCATGTCCGGACCGTGTTTTTTGGTAACCCCGACAGCATGTAGCCCAATTGCCCGAGCATGGATTCTCTGATAAAGAGATCTATGTCCGCACCATGGTACTCTGGAATATAGGCCCAAAAATGATCGTTTCCGGCACGTCCGGAGCCGCTGTACAAGGTGTTTCCCTTCTCTGCGATCACGACACTCACGCCGAACTCCGCTGCCCTGATGGCTCCCATCAAGCCAGCGATGCCTCCGCCTACACATAGTACGTCGGTTTCGAATCTTTCGATCTTCATGTCAGCTCCTTTGAACCGATTCTGGACATATGCCTTTGCTGTGCGTTTCCCTCCAAGTTCATGCTGATAATGTTTCTTTATGCATAGGCTTTGTAACATTGCTTACTGAAACGCCCGAGATACGCACGAAAAAAGCGCCGTATACTTCTGAATCTGGGTTAATATGGCTCTAGCCCGTTTCCCTGGCGTAAGCTTTTTTCAGAATATTGGGGAAGGATTCTCTTACATTCTGAACATGTTTGCGCGCCAAGCTCTCTGTTGCGGTTTCTTCACGGTTCTTGATGCTGTAGAGAACATCGGGTTGTTCGTTCACGGAATCATCCGCACAGAAAAATCTTATTCCGACTTCAGGATTGTTCTACGTTGGATGAAGGCGATTGCGCCTCCGATCAGGGCCAAGAGAGTACCTATCACGACGTTGTTCGTGCCGGGGAAGATCAACAGCACGCCACCGACGAGGACGAGTGTCCGACTGACGGCCTCCATATAGCCTTTAAAAGGGCCTGCAATGCCCCAGGACTGAAGAACGACCCCCACACCGGCCGTACTGATGGCCCATATAGTGCCCTTAACACTCCCCATGAGGAGCAGGGATTTGTCCAGGGCAAAGGCAAATGGCAGGATATGCGCTGCCGCACCAAACATCATGGAAAAGAGACATGTCCTCCAGAAATTGGTATTTGCCACCATCGAAGCCACATATGCGGCAGTCGCAATGGGCGGACTCAACTCGCAACAAATAGCAGCATAAAAACAGAACAGATGGGCACCCATCGGGGTGATACCCATCTCAATAAGTGCCGGAGCACCAAGAAGGACCGAGACGACATAAACGATGATCGGCGGGAGCCCCATACCTAGGAAAAAGCACGCCACAAAGACAGCGATCAGGGTCGGTATCATTTGGCTGCCTGTCCACTCGAGGAGCAAACTCGTTATCCGGAATGCAAAACCTGTTTGAAGGGTCGTGCAAATGACGATACCCAGACCCGCGCCGGCCGCGCCAAGGCCCACAAAACCAGTGCCGGTTTCATGGACTATTTCAAGCATCTTTCTCAAATTGAGTCTGGATGGTGTAAAAAAACTGACGACAAAGGCAACCCCTATCGCACACATCACAGCGTACATCGGTGATTTCCTGGCCACGATAAGCCCTAAGAGGACCACAAATGACAATACAAACGTAAGGCCTTCCCACCTTGTCACGACTTCCTTCATTTTGGGCACCTCGGATCGCGTAACACCGGTGGCGCCCACCCTTACCGAGTAAAAATAGACACTGGCCAAGATCGCCAAATAGAACAGAAGGGCTGGGATGACGGCGGCCTTTATGATGCGCACGTAGGGGACACCCAGAAAGGCCATCATGAGAAAGGAGACCGCTCCCATGACCGGCGGCATGATCTGCCCCCCGCTGGACGCCGCGGCCTCGACCCCCGCTGCCACCCACGGTTTAAACCCCGTCCGCTTCATCAGGGGGATTGTTACAACGCCGGTGATCATGACATTCCCCATGGCCATACCGGAGATAGAGCCTAGGGCCCCACTCCCTGTCACGCTTGCCATGGCCGCTCCCCCTCTCCTGGTGCCGACAATGGCCCGGATAAAATCCATGATAAAGCCCGATGCATTCGTCGCCATGAGGAGATTGCCATACAAAAAAAACAGGAAGATATACTTGAAGAAGACGTAAGTGGAAAGGCCGAAAATACCATCAAGCTGAATATCCAGGAAAATGGCGTCGACCATCTCCTCGATGTCGAATTCGACGTGGTATCCGAAACCGACGGGGATATGATGTCCAAAGATGAAGTAGGCTAGAAATATGCAAATGACAACCGCGAGGGCGTTTCCCATCCCCCGCCGCGTGCCCTCTACGGTCAGAATTATCGCGATTAAGCCTATCAGGATATCGACGCTCGTAGGCTCCCCAAGACGGTAGGCAATATCTTCGTGATAGATAATCGGGTAGAGAAATACGACGACCGCGGCACCGGCCAGCAGATAATCGATCAGCCTCAGAATTCTACGACTATCTGCCGGCCGCGGTCGAAGAAAAAGCGAAACGAAAACCATCACCAGGAACAGGGCTCTTCCCCGAAGAGGCGGTAGAGGCCGGAAGAAATGGTAGACAACGTAGGCGGTCAACACCAGAAAGAGGGGCGCCAATGGATGCTTTTCCAACCACTCGAGAAGACTCTCTTTGACATTTTCAATGGGCTGATTCATTTCTTCCCCTTCTTCCACGCGCTTTCTCCAGCCTCATTTACCGTCTCTGTCTTGGGTTATCTTTTCCACATACCGGCTTCTTTCCAGTACCTTATGGCACCGGGATGATAGGGCACGCCGCAATCAAAGGTCAAGATCTCGGGAATTTTCGCCGGGTATACCCAGAAAGGATTTTCTGCTGCGAGTCTTTGTAAGTTCTTATGCATCGTCTTGGTCAACTTGTATACGAGATCCTCGTCCACGTCGGCCCGGCAGGTCATATTGCCCGCACCCCCCGAAAATGTGTGGAGGTCTTTATCCAGAAACGGCAGGACCTCCTTCTTGACGACGGTCGCGTTGAACATGGAATTCTTAAACTTCTCGATGACGGCAGGATCCCACTCGAGGGCCACGATCTCCTTTTCCTGCATCAACCTCTGCGTGGCTGGCTGCGGTGTAAAACCTTCAAGCATAGACGGGCAGGCTGCCAAGGTCCCATCACCCACCATGATGGCCATATCCTGGAAATTGGCAATGACCACTTTGGGATTGTCAAAGTATTTAACACCGTTGGCCTCCATTTTATCACCCATAATAGCGCCCCATATCCTCTTGTTGGGGCCGCCGCCGTACCGTTTTCCTTTTAAATCGGAGATCTTCCTCAGGCCCGAGGACTTGAGCGCAATAACATACCATGGGTTTTCGTAAACATGGAACATCACGCGTGCAAATCTAGCAGGTTCCCCGAAAATCAGTTGATTCCCTTCATACATTGCTCTGACCCAGCCTGCTGCGCCCATCGTAAACGTAAGCTTTCCCTTCGCGAATTTCTTGAGATTCCCCGGCATGGCGCCCGGCACAATATTTGTTGTGATGCCCAGGTCTTTTTTCCAGTATTTGGCTAATCCCACCGTGACCATGTTGAAACCGCCACCCACCGGGCCAGACCCTAAAACGATGCTCTTGACCTCCGCCAGTGCCGGCATGACACTCATGGTTAGAACCACACTGACGGCCGCAATCAAAATGACCACTTTTTTACCTTTCATTGGAATCCCCCTTCATTTAGATGTTGAATGTGTTAAACAACCTTTTGTTTCAACAGGCAACAATTCTAAACTTAAGACATATATCACCCCCCTTCTTCGTTCGTGATTGTTCAGCCACAAGAAAACACTAAATCCTTCAACTTTGCAGCCTCAGTAGCAATTAGCTCCCATGCGGCATCAACGTGGCGTTTTTCAACCTCCGTCTGGCCGATACACATCCTTATTGTGTAAATACCATTCAATCTGGTGTGGCTGAGGTAGACCTTTCCGGTCATGTTCAGGTTTTCCAGTAGTTTCATATTTAATTGATCGAGGGTTTCCGGGTCGTCCACACCTTTGGGCCTGTATCTGAAACACACAGTATTGATCGGCACAGGCGCCAGCAACTCAAGGTCTCCCGATTTCTTTACTAGCCCGGCAAAATACTGGGCCAGTTCGATGTGGGAGCGTATTTTTTCTTGCAGGCCTTTGAGGCCGAATGACCGGAGCACGAACCACAGTTTCAACGCCCTGAAACGCCTTCCCAGTTGAATACCCCAGTCCCGGTAGTTGTTGACCTGGGAACCTTCCTTTGTTTTCAGGTACTCAGGCAGTATTTCAAAAGTCTTGATCAGGGCCTCTTTATCTTTCACAAAATAGGCTGTGCAATCATAGTTTGTGAACATCCACTTATGCGGGTTAAAAACAAACGTATCCACCTTCTCAATACCCTCGATCATCCATCTCTTTTCAGGCAGTACCAGGGCCGTCCCTGCCATTGCCGCATCGACATGAAGCCAGATATTGTATTTTTCACAGATTTCGCCTATCTGTTTGAGTGGATCAATAGCGGTTGAGCTGGTTGTTCCCAGGGTGGCGACGACGCACAATGGTTTAAGGCCCGCTTCGATATCCTTTGAAATGGCCTCTTCCAGTGCGTCAGGGATCATTGCGAATTGCCGATCGACGGCTATCTTCCTCAGAGAGGTTTTGCCGAGACCAATTATCTTTATGCCCTTCTCAACGGAGGAATGGGCTTCCGTTGAAGCATAAGTCGTAAGCCCTGTGTCAGAGGGATACCCGGATATGTTGATACGATACTGCGATATCTTTTCCCTTGCCGTCAGTAATGAGCATATAGTTGAGCTAGACGCACTATCTTGTATGACGCCGCTAAAATAGCTGGGCAAGCCGATGATACTTCCAAGCCACTCCATGACTCTTTCCTCAAGTTCGGTCGCGGCCGGTGATGTTTCCCAGACCATGCATTGCGCGCCCAAGGTTGCCATGATCATTTCTCCAAGAATGGATGGGTAGCTATTGTTTGCAGGGAAAAATGCAAAAAATGACGGATGATTCCAATGAGTAATGCCGGGCATGATGATCTTTTTGAAATCGTAAAAAATAGTTTCAAATGACTCGCCTTCGGCAGGTGCGGTAGCTGGAATCTGGTTATAAATGTCCTTCGGTTTTACCGGAGATTTTACGGGATAAGACTCGACATTCTTCAAGTAATCCGCCATCCAGCCCAGAACATCTTGCGCATGTTTCTTGAAGTCGTTATTGTCCATTTTGCGTCTCCCCAATGCTTCGTAACGTTTGTCAAGTAGTGCGGAGAGCCACGGGCAAGCCCGTGGCAGCACTTGGTCGCGCCGAATTGCATCGCAATCGGCGGAACTTGGTGGTACGACATCCCGCCCCAAGCCGCATTCATCCACGGCTAAAGCAGGCTTTTTGCTGCTGAAAAACCCATTATAGGGCTATTTCAGAGGCTCATTTCAACACTATTCGCTTCTATTTCAGATATTTCCTGTGCCGCAACCTCAACTGACCCAACTGGACGACCTTAACTGGAAAACTGCATCCGTTTTGAGTTTCTCTATTGATAATGATCGGATGGATATCTCCACTTCAAGAAAAGTTGCCTTCAGTCGCCAGCTCCAAATTCCAGGAAGACTCCGGTTGTGGTTTGGAGGTCTTTGTCCGGCGATCAATACCATGTATGATACTTTTTCAGGCCGGGGAGGGCAGTTCGCCGAATCGGTTGCAGTATTCCGGGCTGTAGCGATAAGCCCTGAAAACACCCCAGTGTTCTTTGGATTCATAGTTTGCCTCGGC
>JAFDHO010000033.1 GCA_019308745.1 Deltaproteobacteria bacterium | reverse complement strand
GATAATCGGTTTTTCCGTGACATCAACCATTCCCATATTCACTGCGTCCTTTCATTTCCATTGGTTTCCTTTTCGCCTTGGTATCGGGAAACTCCCGCCAGGAATCTTGGTTTACGGGTTCAAGAATTCCTTCTTTTGGCTCGCCTCAACCTTTATTCGATCCACTGCCCTCTCAAGGGCCGGGAACACGTGCTCCCTTATGTCCCCGGCGACTGCCACGGCCAGGATTTCATCGCCCACCATCAGGCGCCCCTCATTTGTTTCAACTAATACTTCAATAATTCCACGCATTGATTTGATATCTTTTATTATATTTGCGATAGAATCATAGTCATATGAGACCTCAACGGCCCCCACATCGTTCCCCTTCCTCGAAGTAGCTCGCACGATTCCGAGATGAAAGGCAATCATTCCCATAGAAGAGGAGCCGCGGTGCTCCTTGAGTCTGGCAATCATCCTGTTCACGTCCATTTCTACACCTCATTCTCATCATTATCCAGTTTAAAGAGCTTGCGTGTCATATCCAGGTACGCGTCTCTCGTGGCTCGGTCGGCCTTTCCCTTAAGTACGACAATGGGATCATTGATGATCTTTTCCGCAATGGACATTGTCAGACGCTCAATACCATCCCTTTGGGATGGGGACAACTCCTTTAAGAGGGAGAGGCTCTTCTTGAGTTCTTTCAGTCTTATGGCCTCAGCCTTCTCTCGCAACGAGATGATCGTTGGAACCACTGAGAGTGTCTTTAACCACTTCTCGAACTTGATCACCTCTTCTTGCACGATCCTCTCGGCCTTAATTGCCTCCTTCTTTCGCTGAGCCAGGTTTAGCTCTGTAACCCCCTTTAGATCGTCTATGTCATAGAGATAGACATTTGAGATCTCGTGCGCAGCGGGTTCCACGTCCCTGGGGACGGCAATATCTATGAAAAAAAGAGGGCGGTTCTTTCTCTTTCGCATTGAGCTTCTTACGTCCTCGGCGGTGATGACGTAATCAGGGGACGCCGTTGACGTTATGACAATGTCAGCCTCGAGAAGCTGTGTTCCGATTTCATCAAAGGAAAGCGGTCGGCCCTTAAAGACCTCTGCTAACCGGACGGCCTTCTCAAAGGTGCGATTGGATACCAGGATCGAACTTACACCGTTATTAAGGAGATGTCTTGCTGCAAGCTCAGCCATCTCGCCGGCACCGATGAGGAGCACCTTCTTTCCGCTCAGGTCGAAAAAGATCTTCTTGGACAGTTCTACCGCCGCATAGCTAATGGATACAGCGGAGTCAGCAACATTTGTCTCGGTCCGGACACGTTTGGCAACGTGAAAGGCTCGATGCATGAGTTTATTCAGGATCGTCCCCGAGACCTTTGCCTTGGATGCAAGGGAATAGGCATCTTTTATCTGTCCTAGGATCTGAGGCTCTCCAACCACCATTGAGTCGAGACTGGAAGTAACTCTGAAGATGTGTCTCACCGCGTCCTGGTCCTGGTGAATGTACAGGTTCGGAAGAAAGTTTTGCTCGGGGAGGCCGCTCAACTGTGACAGGAAGCGTATAATTGCCTCCCGTGTCTCAAGAGGGTATTCTGTGACGCAAAGTGCCTCAACGCGGTTACAGGTGGACAGGAACATGCCCTCTTTGACCCATTCGATTTCGCGAATGAACGTAACGGCCCTTTGAGGACCTTGAGGATCCTTGGCAAGAGACTCCCTCAATTCAATGGGGGCTGTCTGGTGATTCATGCCTATGTCCAAGATAGTGATCATGGAACCATTCGACCTTCCAGACTCCTGAAGCTATGGTAATCACTCAACCATAGGCTCGTCCCGACAAAGGTGAAGATGAGAATTCCAAAGGCAATGATGGACATGATGGCCGCCCTCCGGCCGCGCCAGCCCACCGCAAGACGCTCATGCAAGAGAATCGCATAGAAAAGCCAGGTGATGACTGACCATACCTCCTTGGGATCCCATCGCCAGTATTTTCCAAGGGCGTATTGGGCGTAGATCGCCCCAGTGATCATCCCGAGGGTCATCAAGGGAAAGCCATAGATGAGACTGTAGTGGTTTATCATATCAAGGGTTTGAAGGGAGGGGAGCCTCGAGTAAAGGGGCCCCAACTTCTTTCCCTTAATCTGGCGCTCTTGGATCAGATACATGATGGCCGAAAAGAAGGTCACTGCAAAAACCCCGTTTCCCATAAGGCTTGTCCCAACATGAATCGTCAACCACATGCTCTTGAAGGCGGGTCTAACGACAACTTCCGCGCCCGGAATTGTAGAGGATATTATGAGGAGGCAGGCTGCGAAGGGTGTCAAGAAGGAACCGAGTATCATCAGTTTGAATTTCAAGTGGAAGACCAGGTAGGCCCCCACAATGGTCCAGGCGAAAAAGGACAAGGATGACTTCAGGGTGAGTATCGGCTGGACTCCCAGGTTATAGTACTGGATTCCAAAGTACAGAGTGTGGAGCACAAATCCCATGAGAAGTAACCTGTAGGACCAACTGTACACGGCCTTCTGCTGCTTGATCACAAATACGATAAAACCTCCTGCAGCGATAAGGACCAGAAAAAGCGCTAGCTTAAGTATCAATAATTCCATGGTAACACCAATCCTTCATTATGATTCAGGCCTCCTTCTCAGAATCCTCAGCCCTACGAACTATTTTCAGGATATCCTCGCCGGACCATTCAATACCGGTCGCATCTTTTATCAATGAGGCAGCTCTTTCCCACTGCCCTGCTGCAAGGCACTCGAGGAGGGGCGAATTAACCAACTCGTAGAATATCCCCCTGTTTTGCTCCTGGTTCAGTCCGCGACTCAATACGTCTTGCCGCAGTACGCCCATCAAAATCAAAAAGATCTCATATTCCCTGCCGAACTTCCTTTCCAGCTCCTCCCGGATTCTCCTGGCCAATGCCGGACTCCTACCTGAAGTGGACACACAGATCAGTAGGTCTCCCCGCCTGAACACCGCGGGCAGGATAAAGCTGCAATCACTTGGCTGGTCTACCGCGTTGACCAGGAGGCCCTTTTCCCGCGCGCATCGGCTTACAAAGCTATTCAAGTGCCTATCGCTGGTGGCGGAAAACACCATGAGGGGGCTTTGCAAATGGTTTTCCTGGAATTTCGGGCCGAGGTAGGTTATTTTTCCCGTGTCTACATATTCTTGGAGCCGCCGACTCAGCCCCTCCGCCACCACCTTCACCGCAGCACCAGCCTCTAGCAGGGAATCAATTTTCCGTTCCGCTACCTGTCCTCCGCCAACAACCAGCACTTCCTTTCCGGAAAGATCAATGAGGACTGGATAATAGGCCATAGTTGCATCCGATCTCTTGACTAGAAGTGGGAGTCTAGAATTTGGGACAGACCCGAAAGTGACTCTATGGCAAATCAGACATATTGGTCCACCATCTGGGTTATGTTTCTTTCAACCTCCTCCGTGCCACCCTTTGATTGCCATTCACGAATCAAGTTGCTGATTTTCTCATGGGTAACAGGGTCTCGTTTCAGATCTTCCGTGGAGCGGTACGCTCCGCCCCTCCTCCCTACGCGGTATATGAGGCGCTCGTCATCCGGGAGCTCCTGGTATTCCCTAATAACGTGGAGCATCTTCTCCTTGTCTTCAGGGAGCCTTCCGCTGACATCTTCCAGTAAGTTCATTATGTGGTCACTGGTAACGACACTCGTGATTCCCTCGAGGTTCTTGATAAAGACCCTGAGCTCCTCCGCAAGCATGTCATCGGTCTGCACCTTGAACTCCCCCTTTATGAGCTTTTCATAGAGGGGGACCCTTTTCGGCACCCTGAGGCTCCTGATGCGAATAAAATGGGGATCTATGCTATTGAGGACCTTGGCCGTGTCTACAGCGTGCTCTTTCCACAATTGCTGTCCTCCTAGTCCTGGCATGACGTATTCAGAGAGTTCCATGCCCGCCTCAATGACCTTTCTGCCCGCCTCGATATGTTGGGCAGAATTAACTCCTTTCTTCATCAGCTTCAGGAGAGGATCGTGCCCTGTCTCCAAACCCACATGGACTCGATCTAACCCAGCCTCCCTGATCCTTTTCAAAGATTCCAGAGACTTGCGGATAATGGTCCTGGACCTTGAATAGGTCGTCACCCTGATTATTTCGGGAATTTTTTCTCTCAGGAACTGGAGGACCTCTACCAGGTCATCGGTCTTCATTATCAGGTTATCTGCATCTTGCAGGAAACAGGCTCCGGTACCGTAATAGAGCCAAAGCCCGACACTACGGTAACTGCTGGTGTAGGCTGAATCGGTAAGAATGCGGCCGAGGACCTGGTCCGTCATCTTGCCGCTTTGGCCAAGTCTCCAGGACAGGGCCTTAATATCATCAGCGATATCCCTGACTGTTTGGATATCCTGCTTGATTTCCTCTACCGTCCTCAGGGAGAACTTTCTCTTTTTGTAGACGGGACAAAAGAGACATTGATTCCAGGGGCAGTTCTGAGTGAACCTCAAAAGGAGGCTCTGAGCCTCATTGGGTGGGCGAATGGGTCCCTGCTCAAAGCTTAAAGTCCTTTCCATGGCTAAAATGGGCAGTCCTCCTTCATCCTTGACGCCTTTCTAAGGCACAACCTCCCTCTTCCTGCGGACGTTCAGCAGGACCCTCGAAAGGCATCTCGTTTCTAAGATTCCAACATGATGAAATATAAACACAATTTTCCCCTATTCCAGGCCCCTGACTCTATTCTTTTGCAGCCATTGATTTCTATATAGGGGATTGTGCGGCTCATATCAACTTCTTATTCTCCTCCCCTTGGATATCAGGTTTGATGGCTTCGCAAGAAGACCTGCGTTTTAAGGTGGAATGTATTCAGAAGGATTTGCTTGAGGGGGCGAGGCCGGTATCTCAGGGCTTATGAATAGGTTATCTTAAACTTGTTCTGCATGTATTCCAGATATTCATTGCCACATTGGACATTCAGTACCCATGCCTGATACTGCTTTTCATGGGGAATCTTGTTCGCTTTGACATACTCGAAGGGATAACACATTACCGGGACTTTCTCGGTGTAGTACTGCTTCGTCAATTTCCCGATTGCAGTGGATAGAATATCCCAGGGTGATTCAGGATTGATAACAAATATCTTGATTCCGTTGAGCAGTTCTGAGAGATTTAGGCCCAAATCAGACTGATTTGCAAGGAGTATGGCATACAGCTCATTTGCCTTCAAAAGTGAATAAACTTTGTATTCCCTCCGGAAGCCTGACCGAGCATAGTCTTCTTCAAGGGTTCCCCCTTCTCCATTCAATCCCAATGCCTCCATTAACAAGCCCCCAGAGTGATGGTCATAGAATCGCTCCAGCTCCCACAGCTCGCCCTTTGAACTCTCTTTGAGGACCCATTCGTCCGGTAGACGGGCGCCGAGGGAAAGGCTGGTATAGGGAAGATATGAAAAAAGGTCCATTGAGCATCCCTTGGGCTTCTTCAGGGACCTTGAAAAACCTCCAAAGACCAGGTTTGGAAACCTGTTTTCGGGCCTAAAGTAACACATCACATAATTCATGTTGGAAGAGGGAAGGCGATACATGTCATTGAGATAGTGCATGATCTGCCTTAAGACGAGAAAGCCTGTCCGCTTTTGATCAAGGGGCAATGCGGCATGGTGGTGTATCATCCATGCCTTTTCGTAGGCCCTGATCATGGAGATGTGGCCGTAAATCTTCCCGTTCCTCTGGTAGGTAAAGTGCCTGGCGATTCCAGGATTGTCCTGATAGAGTTTCCTATAGGTGTCTTTGAATCTTTCCTTATAAGCTTGTATCAACCGATATTTCTTGGGGTAAATAAAACCTGTGTTGAAAAAGAACTCCCATAGGGAGTTCATGTCCACCCTGCTGGATATGTAGGCATGAGGATCCAAAGCGCTGGTCAATATGTGGGTGAGTCTGCTGTAAGCGATGATGTCCATGTCAAGGACACTGATCCCGCAGCGAACCCCCTTTTCATCCCCTGGCATTCGGTAGATGACCTGAGCCTCGCAAGATATCGCCGAGGCGCCCTGGAAGTCTATCTCCATTTTGGGAATAATCATGCCCGGGACAAGTACAGCATCGTCAGGGGCCTCGTACACCGAAAACCCGGAAGTGGAAATGTCATCCACCGCCATCTGAACCTGCTTCGATAAAAGGGGATGCTCAAATATCAGCGTGGGCGTTGGGGTCAACCTCTGTCTGAGGTTTCGAATCTGCTTCTTCCTGAACCGTTTTATCTCGGTCTCCAGGGGAGAGAGGATGATTTCCCCCTGCTTTGATCCAAGTTCATGACGGATACACCTGCAATTTCCGGAGAAGATCACCTGCTCGCTGCGCTTCAGACTTATGCTAACAGGGACATCGGAGTTAAGCCAGTGGAAAGAACAACTTGAAGCAGGCCGAACTCGAACCCTAAATCCCGTAGGGCTGAAGTCCAACAGTTTTCCTGTGGCATGGAATCCGTTTTGTATGACTTCGGCCGTGATCCCGTCGCATTTGTAACGCCTTGTTTGGCGCTGACCCAAGGCGCAGCCTTCAGAAGAAATCTTCACCTTAAGATAATCCGTGGTTATCTCAAGCAAAGTCGCGGGAACGAGGGTCATGGAACGGCCATCATCAATGACAAGGTAAAGGAACCTGTAGATCTCCACGTCCGTCCCCGAAGTGTCCCTTTTGTCCCACATGCACGTGACCTTGTTCCCAGAGCATGGCTTGGGATAGGCTCTCAGGAGGATGCTTTCTTCATATCGCGGGTGACGGAGAAGGACGTAGAGATATCCATCCCTAAAATGGATATGATTTACGTAATTGATCACCTCTTCCTTGGTCACCGAGAGGGAATTCTCTGCGGCCTGGATAAGATCCTGGTGTTGGAAGAGCCAGGGAGGAACCTGGGAGGTCCCGGAGAGGGGGCTTGTGGATCCCAAGCGTGTTCGGTTTATTATTTGGCCCTTGTCTTCCAATTGCTCCCCTTCTCAAGGCATTAAGGTTTCTTGAGTCTGGCTCACGGATAGGGGGTGTTAAGCGATCTGAGCCTCGTTGGTGCTACCAGATTGTGTCACTAGTGTATTTCAATATCTGTGCCAGATCCTGAGAGTTCTCGGCGTGGCCCCCCTCCGGGGCATAAACCCACGCCAATTCCTTCTTCTTAACTCATTGTTTTCATAGGACTTTGGTAAGACTAATTCTTTTTGATAAAAATTTCAAGCAATTAATGCTTATGAACCCGGCGGGACCGGGGAGGAAGGAGTGTTTTGCACAAAATTTTGTGCATCAATGCACAAAATTTTGTGCATTTCCGAATAGCGGGACCCTGTGGGGCAGGTGCGGGCCAGGCAACCCCCACTCAGGGCCTTTTCTGTCTCAGGGGGGAATTGTTGCCGCTGACGCCTGAGCCGCCTGTGGCATTCCACACATGGGGGATCTCTCTTTGTGGTAGTTGAGACCTGATCTCCCCCCGCAATAGAAGGCCGACTCCCAGGATCCTTCCCTTGAAGCTCATGATAACATACCCGTCTTCCACCCCCAGATCCGCTTTTAGGGACCCTTGCTCCAGCAAGGCCACGAGCTGCTCCCTTTTCAGATCGATCCTGGCCCTTGAGGCCCCGTGGCCGAAGAATCGGATCATTCGGGTCGAGGGTTTGATGAAGTTCCCGATAACCTGGAAGGCCCTCATTCCGACCATGGACACCCTGAGTCGAAAGGCACTGTCCAGGTGATCAGATCTCCTCATGAGCCAAAGGCTCTTCCCCTTCTTGAACAGGAGATATGGATCAAAGGAGGAGAGAGGAATTCCAAAACGCTCGGCCACCGAGCCGAAGATGGAGTCCCTGGCATCACCTTCCAGCAATTCTGGCCATGAAGAATCCGACGGAGTTGACTTGGTGCGGGTAGAACCTGGCAGCTTTTTGGATTTCCCTGTCATATTTTTCCTTTCCCCATTGGGCAAGCCCCTTTTCGTGCCTGATATCCGTTTCTATGGGCAAGAGTCTGGCATTCCTATTCTCCAGAAGGTACTGCACGACCGCCTCATTTTCTTCGGGATCATAGGTGCAGGTGGAATAGAGCACCTGCCCCCCCTCCTTTAACAGGTCGAATGCCCGGGTTATGATCCTCTTCTGCAGATCGGGGAGTTTACTCTTCCTCTTCGTTATGACATACCTGCTCCTGGAATGAGAGGAGCGAAACCTCCCCTCCCCTGAGCAGGGCACATCCGCCAGTATGCGGTCAAAGACCACCCTCTTGGGGAATTCCTGGGCCTGATAACTCGTAACAACCGTATTCAACACACCAAGCCTGCTGAGGGTATGGCCCAGGGGAACATGCCGGCTGGAGTAGAGCTCGTTTGCGACTATCAGCCCTGTGTTGTTCATTATTTCCGCCATTTGTGCTGTTTTTCCGCCCGGGGCAGCACACATATCAAGAACAAGGGCCTCCTTTCCAGGCACAAGAATGATGGGTGCGAGACATGAAGTGAGGGCCTGGGGGTGAAAATACCCCATGGCATACTCGAAGAGCTTTCCCGGGAACTCCAAGCCCGAGGCGAAATAGAACCCCTCATATCTTGGCGAAGCCCTTTTGAGTTGGATTCCCTTATCCTGCAACATGACCAAGAGGGATCCTGTCTCAATCCTGAGGCGATTCACCCTGATGTGCACGGGTAAGGGTGCGTGAAGGCTTTCCACAAAGGAGGGAAAATCCGGTATGATGTCCTGGTATCGGTCAAAGGAACGAAAGGTCATGACCTAGAACATCCCCGTGACCCCGTGACAAGATCATGCCCCTTGCTCAGCCTGATCCATTGTCTCCCGCGATCATTTGCCAAGGACATGGTTGGCAATGACCCTTCTCTGAATCTCGGAAGTTCCCTCGTAGAGGGTGAGGACCCTGGCATCTCTATAGTATCTCTCCACTGGAAATTCCTTTATATATCCATAACCACCGTGTATCTGGAGTGCCTGGTAGGCCACCCGATTCGCCATTTCCGAGGCAAACACCTTTGCCATGGATGCCTCTGCCGAATAGTTCTCTCCCCTATCCTTCTTTGCCGCAACAGAATAGGTCAGAAATCGTGCAGCTTCTATCTGTGTTGCCATATCGGCAATCATCCATCGAATACCCTGAAATTGTGAAATGGGCCTACCGAACTGGATACGCTCCTTTGCGTACCCAACTGCCGCATCCAGGCAAGCCTGGCTCAGGCCGATGGATTGGGACGCTATTCCTATCCTGCCACCATCCAGCGAAACCATGGCGATAACGAACCCGTCCCCTTCTTCGCCAAGAAGGTTTTCCTTTGGAATACGGCAATCTTCGAAGATGAGTTCAGTCGTGTCAGAGGCCCGGAGCCCCATTTTGTCCTCCACTCTGCCTACGTGAAAACCTGGTGTCCCCTTTTCAACGACAAAGGCGCTGATTCCCCTGTGTTTCCTATCCCTGTCAGTGTAAGCCGTAACAACGGTAATATCTGAGTTCTTGCCTGAGGTAATGAAGGTCTTGGTGCCGTTTATCACATAGCCCGCCCCATCTCGAACAGCCCTGGCCCTTTGGCTCACGGGGTCCGAGCCCGCTCCTGCTTCTGTCAGGGCAAAGGAACCGATCTTTTTCCCGGAGGCCAGGGGTCTCAAGTAAGTATCTTTGAGGAATTCCGATCCAAAAAGATAAATAGGCCCGCACGCAACCGAGTTGTGAACAGACATGATTACCGCCGTCGACGCGCAGGCGTAAGCGATCTCTTGCAGGGCAACACTGTAGCTTACCGTATCAACTCCCGCCCCTCCGTATTCAGCAGGGACATTCATTCCCATGAGCCCCAATCCGCCCATCTGCTTGAGAATGTGTCTGGGGAACTCCCCTGACTTGTCCCTCTCCCCGGAAGTGGGCATGACTTCTTCCCTTGCAAAATCCCGGACCATCGCCTTGATCATCTTTTGTTCTTCATTCAGCTCAAAGGCCATATCCTATCCCTTCCTCGCCAAACTCAAGGGCCATCCAAAAGGAGTTGTAGCTGCCGGTAACGCACATGGAATTGAGGACTGTTAAGGCGTATAAAGGACCACGAGCAATTCGGCCTTCTCACTGCTCACATTCCGTAACTTGTGCACTATGGATGAATTGAAGTGGAGTGACATACCCGGAGAGAGCAGATTCCTGTTTTCGCCCACGAGGACTTCTATCTTTCCCCTGAGCACATATATGAACTCCTCTCCCAGGTGCTGGTAGCTGACCCCCCTGTGGTCTGATTTCGGGTCCACAAATACCTTGAAGGCCTTTAGATGCTTATGTCGTGCCTCGGGGGTGAGGTTTTCATAGCTGTAATCCTCGGTCCGTTTCTGATAGTCCTCATCTGTCTTCTGACCAGCCCTCCTCTTTTCCTCCTTCAATAGGACCCCTGAATCAATTTCAAGGGCCCTTGAAAGCTGCAGGATGACGGCCACCGGTGGCATAACCTCTCCCTTCTCCACCTGAGAGAGGTAAGATTGCCTGAGCCCGGTTTCATTGGCAAGATTCTTGAGGGTCAGCCTCTTCTCTCTTCGAAGCCTGGCGATCCTCTTTCCAATGGGCTGACTCTTTCTGCGAACAGACATTTTCTCCTCCCGCTCAGAATGCTCTTTTCCTTGAGAAGGGCCTCTATTGTGGAGGCTGAATACCTCCCCTCCACGGGCCTTCAAGCGTCTTTCTTGAGTATCAGTGCTCGGTCTCTTTCTCCCTGGCTTTCCATTTTGCGACCATGCGACTGACAAAACCTGCCAGCAGGGCTCCGCTGATGAGTATGATCAGGTTGGAAGAAAAGAATGTCATCACAAACCAGAAGGGATTGTCTAATCCGTAGGACGCAATGAGGACATGGATGCCAAAGACCAGGAAGAAACATGCCAGCAACGCCAAAATTATCTGCCGGACCCACCAAAAGGTTTCCATGGTCCTCCAAAAAACCCTTTCATCAGGCCAGGGGAGCTCTCTTGCAGGTTGACCAGGACAAGTCCGGAGCCCTAGCATGACCTTTTTCTTGGATCAGCGGGTATCTTCATCTTGCGCTCCAACAGCACATCGCATGCGGTATAGGGATCCGTCTCTCCTTGCAAGATGGAATCGACGGCCTCTTCAAACTCATCACACTGAATCAGTTGCTCCAAGACATCCCTGATAAGATGTCCTTTGATGACTTCTGCGAGTTCCTCACGAACCCTTCTGGCCCTGCTTGACAGATGAGCTTCCTTTTCCGAGGATATCAAATATTCCCTATGTCTTTCTATCTCATCCAGCAGTTCCATGATCCCCTTCCCTGCGATTGCCTGAGCCTTGATGATGGGGGGCTTCCAGGTCCCTTCCACATACTTTTCCTGATCCATGTCTATCATGAGCCGGAGGTCTGATAGTGTCCGGTCTGCCCCTTCCCTATCTGCCTTATTGATAACGAAAATGTCACCCACCTCAAGGATTCCGGCCTTTATGGCCTGGATATCGTCTCCCATGCCCGGGATGACGACAATCACCGTTGTGTGGGCATTCTTGACCACATCGACCTCATCCTGTCCAACACCCACGGTTTCCACGATGATGTAGTCTTTGCCCATGGCATCCAGGACGTTGATAGCGCTTCTGGTCGACTGGGTGAGACCCCCGAAGTGCCCCCGGGTAGCGAGGGATCTTATGAACACTCCCTCATCCATACTGTGCCGCTGCATTCTGATCCTGTCACCCAAGATCGCTCCGCCGCTAAAGGGGCTTGTTGGATCAACTGCAAGGACTCCCACCGTCGCACCCTTCTTCCTTATGGAAGCGACCATCTGGTCGACGAGCGTACTTTTCCCGACGCCAGGCGCGCCTGTGATGCCGACAATGTATGCCTTTCCGGTGTGAGGATAGAGTTCCTTCATGGTCTCTCTCACACCCGGAATGCCGTCGTCAATGTCACGAATGAGCCGTGCGACAGCCCTCACGTCACCTGAAATCACCTTTTCCGCGATACTCGACATCCCTGTCCCTAAGTCCTTGTCCCCGACCTCGGCGTGACATTCCTATCCACCCACTCCACTATTTCTTCCAGTGAGGAACCGGGTGTAAAGATCTCCTTGATCCCCCTAGCCTTCAACTCATGGATATCATCCTCGGGGATGATCCCACCCCCGCACACCACGATATCATCGGCCCCCTTCTCTTTAAGCAGCTCAACCACCCTGGGGAAAAGGTATTTATGGGCCCCTGCAAGACTGGAGAGCCCAATCATGTCGACATCCTCCTGGATCGCTGCGTGCACTATTTCTTCGGGAGTTTGATGGAGCCCCGTATAAACGACCTCATGACCCGCATCGCGATAGGCCCTTGCAATAATCCTTGCTCCCCTGTCGTGTCCATCTAGGCCAGGTTTTGCTACGAGAATGCGTAGTTTTCTTCTTGTTTCCAAAAGTACCCCCTCGCCGCTGACTTGGGTAGGCACCCGAGGATCTCTTGACATGGATTTCTTCAATCAGCTCAGTTTGTTGTTTGCCTCGAAATCCTCTTGTATTGCCGGGTCAAAAGATGCCCGGATCCCTGTAAACACCGAATACAGCCCTGAACACGTCGCAGACCTCCTGGAGTGTCGCATACTCTCTCACCGCATCGATGAGATACTCCATCACATTCTCTTTCCCGGAACATGCGTTGCCCAGGCGCTCGAGGCAATCCCTCACCCTCTTATCATCCCTTCCCTCCTTTAGAAGATTCGTCTTTCTTACTTGCTCCCTTTCCAATTCCTCGTCAATTTCAAGGAGTTCGACTGGTATGTCCTCCTCGGTCTTGTACTTGTTAACCCCTACCACCACCCTTTCACTGCCTTCCACCTGGCGCTGATAATGGTAGGCCGCATCCGCGATCTCCATCTGAGGATAATGCCTTTCGATGGCAGCCAGCATACCTCCCATGGCGTCAATCTTCTCAATAATCTCCATGGCCTCTTCTTCCAACCGGTCCGTGAGGGTCTCCACGAAGTAGGAACCACCCAGAGGATCGATGGTGTTGGCAACGCCGGACTCCTCGGCAATGATCTGCTGGGTCCTGAGGGCAATGGTGGCCGCTTCCTCCGTCGGTATGGCCAGGACCTCGTCCAGGGAGTTCGTATGGAGTGACTGGGTGCCCCCCAGAACGGCCGCAAGGGCCTCCAGGGCCGTCCTGACGATGTTGTTATAGGGTTGTTGAGCCGTCAGAGAACAACCCGCAGTCTGGGTATGAAATCGCATCCACCAGGACCTGGGGCTCTTTGCCTGGAATCTTTCTTTCATTATCTTTGCCCACAACCTCCTCGCGGCCCGGAATTTTGCGACCTCCTCAAAAAAATCCAAGTGGGAGTTGAAGAAGAAAGAGAATCGCGGCGCGAATTCGTCCACGTTGAGGCCCCTCTCTATCGCGGCCTGAGTGTAAGTGATTCCGTCGGCCAGGGTGAAGGCCAGCTCCTGAACTGCCGTGGACCCGGCTTCCCTGATGTGGTACCCGCTTATGCTGATGGTGTTCCACTTCGGCACCTCTTGTGTCCCGAACTCAACTGTATCTGTAATCAGTCTCAGAGAAGGCTCGGGGGGGCACATGAAAGTCTTTTGCGCAATGAACTCCTTGAGCATGTCGTTCTGTATGGTTCCGCCCAGGACAGCTCGATCAATGCCCCTCTTTTCTGCCATGGCGATATACATGGCCCAGATGACTGATGCGGGCGGGTTGATGGTCATGGAGGTCGTTATTCTGTCAATTGGAAGCCCTTCGAAGAGATCCTCCATGTCCTTCAGGGTGTCGATCGCCACGCCGCACTTACCGACCTCACCCCTTGCCCTCGGGCTGTCACTGTCGTACCCCATGAGGGTGGGCATGTCAAAGGCAACGGATAGCCCGGTCTGCCCGGCGTCCACCAGGTGATGAAAGCGCCGGTTAGTGACTCTCGCCGTGCCCAGACCGGCAAACATGCGCATGGTCCACAACCTTCCCCGGTACATGGAAGGCTGCACTCCCCTCGTGAACGGAAACTGGCCGGGAAAACCAATGTCCCTGGAGAAATCCTGTTCTCTCTGATCAGCGGGCGTATAGATTCGCTTTATTTCCCTGTCAGAGACGGTGGAAAACCTCTCGAGCCTTTCCGGCCTGATAGCGAAGGCCTCCTCCAGTTCACCCTCCCACTTCTCGCGGCCTCTTTCTATTTCATCGAAGAGCTTCCTGTTATAGGTCAGGGCCATCGCACACCCCCTTCCCGGGATAAAGGTTGGTACGAAACAGGGCGTTGCCCAAATTCTTCCCTGCGAGGGCCAGGAAGGCCTTACATCTTCCCCAGCAGGCTGCTCGCTATAGTGTTCTTCTGTATCTCCTTTGTCCCTTCGTATATCTCGGTAATCTTCGCGTCCCTGTAGAACCGCTCGACTTCGTATTCCAGCATATAGCCGTAGCCCCCGAACAATTGTATGGCCTCATCGGCCACCTCCACGGCAATCCGCCCGGCATACATTTTGGCCATGGATGTCAATCGAGGGTCGACAGTCCCCTGGTCAAAGCTCCAGGCCGCCTTGTATACGAGTAGTCTCGCCGTTTCGATCCGGGTCAGCATGTCCGCAAGTTTATGTTGTGTAACCTGGAATTGTGCCAGCTTCTTTCCGAACTGGGACCGCTCCTTTGTGTAGGCCAGGGCCCTGTCAAAGGCGCCCTGGGCGATTCCTAGGGCCTGAGCAGCTATTTCGATCCTGCTCTCATCAAAAAACTCCAGGACCTGGTAGAAGCCCCTGTTATCTTCGCCAACGAGGTTAGAGGCCGGGACGGCGGCATCGCTAAAGCTAAGCTCAGCCGTAGACGTCATCTTGATTCCCATCTTTTCCCCCACCTCTGTGCGGGTAAACCCCGGTGTGTCCTGATCGACGATAATCACGGACTGCCCTCGGTAGCTGGGCCTTGCATCAGCGTCTGTCTGACAGAGTACCAGGACAAAGTTGCTTATGGCGCCGTTCGTGATAAAGGTCTTCACACCATTGATGATGTATTGGTCCCCGTCCTTCCTTGCAGATGTGTTCATGAAGGTGATATCACTTCCATGGTCCGGTTCGGTAAAGCCTCCGCTTGATATGGCCTTACCGCTTGTTATGGGGACCAGGTACCTCATCTTCTGGTCCTCAGTTCCAAATCTGAGGATGATTTCAGAGGAAAAATCGGCCAGGCTAATGGCTATCCCAAGCCCCGAATCCTGGCGGCAAAAGGCCTCCACCACCAGGGCATTCTCAAAAATGCCGTAATCCTGTCCACCATATTTCTCGGGGTAATGGATCCCCAGGAACCCAAGCTCACATGCCTTTTTCCACAACTCGTAGGGGAAGGTGTGATTTCTTTCGTGCTCCAGGGCAACCTCCCTGTCGAACTCGCCCTTTGCAAACTCGGCCGCTGCCTTCTGAATGGCTTCTTGCTCTTTGTCTAGCCTGAAATCCACGGTCATGCTCCCTAGGGAAGCTCGCCTTTGAACCGGGGCTCCCTCTTCTCAAGGAAAGCGGTCATTCCTTCTTTCCCGTCCGGGCTCGCCATACACAGGCCGAAATTGTCGGACTCCATAAGGCATCCATCAGTGAGGTCCACGTTGCCGCCACGTTCTATGCATTCCTTCACGGCTTTGAGGGAGACCTTCCCCTTGGAGGCAATGTTCTTGGCGGTCTTCATGGTCTCCTCCCAGAGCCTTTCCGGAGGAAAAACCTTGTTGACAAGGCCGATCTCCTTGGCCTCCGCTGCGCCTATCATTCCGCCCGTCATGCAGAGTTCTTTGGCCCGGGCCTTGCCGACGAGCCGGGGGAGGCGTTGTGTCCCCCCGAAACCCGGAATAACTCCGAGGTTGATCTCCGGTTGGCCAAACTTGGCCTTCTCCGAGGCATAGATAAAATCGGAGGCCATCGCAATCTCTGTCCCACCCCCCAGGGCATACCCGTTCACGCAGGCAATCACAGGGAGGTGCAAGGCTTCCAGCCGAGCCATGAATTCCTGTCCTGTTCGGGAAAAATCCCTGGCCTCGAGGGGCGACAGGTTCACCATGTGGGCTATGTCCGCCCCGGCAACAAAGGCCTTCTCACCTTCTCCTGTGATGACCAGGACCTTGAGGGATCTGTCTTCCTCGATGTTGTCCAAGGCATCATGGGCTTCCTCCAGGAGTTCCGGGTTTATTGCATTCAGGGCCTTGGGCCGGTTGAATTTGATGATTGCCACGGGGCCGTCCTTTTCGAATACTATGTTCTCGTACGCCATCTTTCACTCCTCTTAACCTATCTTGGGGATTCAGGGTCTTTCTATATCCTCTCAATCAGGGTGGCCATTCCCTGGCCCCCACCTATACACAAGGTTGCCAGGCCGAGGTTGAGGTCCCTTCTGACCATTTCTCCCATGAGGGTCAATATGATCCGCGCCCCCGTACAACCAATGGGATGTCCGATGGAGATCCCGCTGCCCAAGACGTTGGTCTTCTCCATATCCATCTTCAGCTCTCTCATGCACGCAATGGCTTGGGAGGCAAAGGCTTCGTTGAGTTCGATGATTTCCAGGTCGTCGATGCCCAGTTTTTCCCTTTCCAACAATTTCCTTACGGCGGGAATGGGGCCAAGGCCCATATAAGCCGGATCAACTCCGCCCGAGGAATAACCCCTGACCTTGACCAGGGGCTTGAGTCCCAGTTCCTTTGCCTTGTCGAGGGGCATGAGGAGCAGTGCTGCCGCAGCGTCATTAATACCCGAGGCATTGCCGGCCGTCACCGTGCCGTCTTTCTTGAAGGCGGGGCGGAGCCGTGCCATCTTGTCCACGCTCGTATCCATCGGCCTCTCATCGGTGTCAAAGATAAGGGGGTCTCCCTTTCTCTGGGGGATCTTAACCGGGATGATTTCCTCCTTGAACAACCCTTCCTCTATTGCCTTTCTTGCCCTGAGGTGACTCAGGGCCCCGAGCTGGTCCTGTTCTTCCCTTGAAATGGCAAATTTCTCCGCGATATTTTCAGCGGTAATACCCATGTGATATCCGTAGAATATCTCGAAGAGACCGTCGAATACCATCAGATCCAGCAAGTCCACATTGTTCATTCTGGCTCCCCACCTGGCTGCCGGGATCGCATAGGGAATGAGGCTCATGTTCTCCATACCGCCGGCGAGGATGACATCCGCTTCGCCATAACGGATGGCTTGGGTTGCCAGGGCAACCGCCTTCATGCCGGAGGCGCATACCTTATTTACCGTAAAGGCGTTTGTCTCCTTGGGTATACCGGCTCGAATCATGGCTTGTCTGGCAACGTTTTGACCTTGGCCCGCGCCTACGACGTTTCCCATTATCACCTCGTTGACTTCGATTGGTTGAAGACCTTCATCGTAATCATAGGCCTCTTTTTCCAGGTCAACCATCCCTTGTCCTTTCAAGGCGTCGGGCTCAAAGCGTGTCAGGCCTTCGGAAGCAAGGGGCCTCAGGCCTGCCTTTCTTAGGGTCTCCTTGAGTACTATGGCACCTAGGTCCACCACAGGGGTAGATTTCAATGAGCCGCCGAATGAGCCGACCGGTGTCCTTGCTCCGGAAACAATCGCCACATCTCTCATAGTCACTTCTCCTTTTTTCACCGATTAAATTCAATAAAACCGATACTGCATCCCTCCAGGCGGTCTGCCTCGGCGGGCACCTTACCTGTCAGGCCTCGTTATAGACGATGAGTGTAACTGCCTCACCGCCGCCAAGGCACAGGCTCGCCTGCCCCACTTCCGCACCCCTTTGCTTCATAGCATAGATGAGCGTTGTGAGAACTCTGGCACCGCTCGCGCCTATGGGGTGACCCAGTGCCACAGAACCGCCGTTCACATTGACGTTATCCGGGTCCAGGCGGAGTTCCCTGTTTATGGCGACCGATGAAGAGCTGAATGCCTCATTTATCTCGTGAAGGTCCACATCCTCGACCTTCAATCCATCCTTTGCCAGGACCTTGGGTATGGAGTATATAGGTGCAACGAGGACATATTTCATGTCTATGCCGGCGGATCCCTGTGCCCCTATTCGGACCAAGGGCTTGCATCCCAGGGCTTCAGCCCTTTCTCTGGACATGACCACCAGGGCTGAGGCACCATCGCTGATCTTCGATGCGTTTCCAGCCGTTACCCTTCCATCTCTCTTGAAGGCAGGTCTCAGTCGGGCCAAGGCGTCGGGGGTCGTTCTGGGTTCCCTCAAAGGGATTTCGTCCGTCGAAAAGAGCTTGATACCGCCCTTTCTCTCCTGCACCTCCACGGGAACAATCTCATCAACGAATCTCTTTTCTTCTATGGCCACCCAGGATTTTTCATAGGATTTCATGGCAAAGGCATCCATATCTTCTCTGCTTATTCCGTATTTCTCTGCGACAAGCTCCGCACTCATGCCCATGTGAAAATCATTGACGTGGTCCCACAGACCATCGTGGATCATTCCGTCCAACACCTGAGCGTTGTTCATCCTGTAGCCTGTTCTTACCCTGTCCATCATGTATGGACACAGGTTCATGTTTTCCTGGCCGCCTGCAACGATCACCTCCGCGTCACCGCATCGGATGGCCTGGTCTGCGAGCATCACCGCTTTTAGACCGGAACCACAGACCTTGTTTACTGTGATAGCCCCTGTCTCCCATGGCAGCCCCGCCCTTACCATGGATTGTCGCGCGGGATTCTGGCCGAGCCCGTGGGGCAAGACGCACCCCATAATCACCTCGTCCACGTCCCTGTCCTCTATCCCTGCCCTCTCTATTGCCTTCCTGATGACGAGGGCACCAAGCTCTGTAGCTGACACCCTGCTCAGCCCCCCCCCAAAATCTCCAATGGGGGTCCTGCAGGCACTCACGATCACTACATCTCTCATGGGATAACCCCTTTTCCCGATTGCTCTTAGGTTCAGATGGACTCTTAGAGGGTCATAGCAGCTGCTTCCTGAAGGATAACCTCCCCCTACCGAAGCGCGACGCAAAAACTGTTATTCCTGCGGGCCCGTTGACCTTCACCTAGCTGGAATATATAAAGATCGCTCTTTTCAAGTCAAGGACTAAAAAAGAAACACGTCTCCGGACCGGCGCAGGACAGGCGAATCATCCGGGTTGGTACCGGCCGGTGGGAGGGATCAGGAAAAACATTTGATATTCAATAGGATATTTTGTCCATTGCCCCTCCGAAGAGGACCTTTTTCCTTGACATGCATTCCCTCCACTCGCTAATTATTAAAGACTCCGGGGAAGGAGTCTGCGCCGTTGAACATGCAAGAGCTCTGTCCCTTGAGAGAACCACGGGAAGGAGTTAATGGGATCCATGAATCCGCTTGCCAGAGAACTCAATGATACAATCATAAGGGAGAACCAATATCTGTACGACATGCTCTCGGAAGTAGGAAAGAAGTTCTTTTTCCCTAAGGGAATACTCACTCAGACCGCTGAAGCCAAAGAAAAGGCCTTTCGTTTCAATGCTACCGTGGGTATGGCAACAGAGGGAGGAAGGACCATGAACCTCCCCTCTGTCATGAAATGGATCGGCACATTGGAGCCCGAGGAGTCCTTGACCTACGCCCCCTCTTTCGGGGTCATGCCGTTGCGCGTGTCCTGGAAGAAAGAACTCCTGGAGAAGAACCCCAGCCTCGAGGGTAAACCCATCAGCCTTCCCGTCGTAACAAATGCCCTCACCCATGGGCTCAGTGTTATCTCGGATATGTGGATCGATCCGGGAGATGCTATCATACTCCCTGACAAGAATTGGGGGAACTACAACATGGTGTTCGCGGTACGTCGGGGAGCAAGGATGGTGCATTATCCCTTGTTTGATGACGGGGGCGCCTTCAACCTCAAGGGCTTTAGGGACTGCCTGTTTTCAGAGGCTAAAGAGAGAGAAAAGCTGTCCGTTATACTCAACTTTCCGAACAACCCAACGGGTTACACGATTTCGAGGTCCGAGGGAGAGGCAATTGCGGAAATTCTCCTGGGGCTTGCCTCCCAAGGGACAAAGATCCTGGCTATTTCGGATGATGCCTATTTCGGGCTATTCTATGAAGAGGATCTCTTGCAGGAGTCCATCTTCTCCCTGCTCGCTGCCGAAGATCCCAGGATATTGGCGATCAAGGTGGACGGGGCGACCAAAGAGAGCTACGTCTGGGGTCTCAGGGTGGGCTTCATTACCTATGGGATCCAGGTAAAGGGAGAGGTGCTGGGGGTCTATGATGCCCTTGAAAAGAAGACTGCCGGCGCGGTCAGGGGCTCCATTTCGAGTGTGTCCCACCTGAGCCAGACAGTCATCATGAAGTCCCTGGAATCGGGCACGTACAAGAGGGAAAAGAAGGAAAAATCCCAAATACTTCAAGAAAGGGCCCTTGAAGTGAAAAGGGTCCTCGATGACCCAAAATACGCCAGGGCGTGGGAACCCTATCCCTTCAACTCCGGCTACTTCATGTGTCTGAGATTACGGTCCGTGGATGCCGAGTCCCTCAGGGTACACCTTCTGGACAAGTATGGCATCGGCGTCATTTCCCTTGGGGCCAGGGATTTGAGGATAGCCTTTTCCTGCATCGAGAAGGAAGATGTTCGTGAACTCTTCGACGCGATTCTGAAAGGCGTCATGGACCTGGAACACTAGATCATGTGGAAGAACACGGAAGAAATGATCGAACGCATCCTTAAGCAGAAGTGGGCTGCCAGGCCCATCGAGGACGCAACATTTTGGAAGAACCTTATTGGATGGATAAGAGACCAGATCCTCCCTGGGTTTCTCACGGAGTTCTCCAACCAGGTCGATGAAATCATCGATATCGATCCGGATCTCTCAGAGCGGGAAATCCTGACAAAAGTGACTCGGCACATGGTCGAGTTTCTCGGGGCACACTCGGCTTCCGTTCGCATCTATGATCCCCAGACGGGCCAAATGCTTTCCTACGGCTCCTTCCCTTCCCAGGAGCAGGACCGAGAGACCTATATCCCACTTGAAGAGAGCGTGGCAGGCAAAGTGGTGCAGAATCGCCAAACCTACCTGGTTCCCAATATCCTAAAGGAGAGCCTTTATCATGATAAAGGCGTGATAGAGAGGAAGGGGACCTATTCGGTTATGGCGATCCCCCTCATGATCACGAGCTTCGCTCCCTACGAAAGGGACACTGTGGGCGTCATCCAGGTATACTACGAAGAAAGCGACCGAAAATTCGCCCCTATCGAGATCCAGATAGCGGAATTGATGGCCAGGAGGCTGAGCTTTGTGATCGCGCGCAAGAAAATCCTAGAGATGCACCGCGCCAATGAAAAGAAAGAGGCCATTGTCAGAAACATATTTATGAAGCTGGGGTCCAGGGAAGGGGTGAAGATGAAAGAGATCTTTAACCGCGTCATCCCTGAACTCGCGGACATCATCAATGTCCAGAGCTGTGCCCTCTTTTCCGTGTCTGACGATCTGGAATACGTCATACTTGATGCCGGGTACCCGACTGCCTATCACAGCATAGGCAAACGGTTTCCGGTGGCCAGTGAGCCGGCCTTTGAGGTGATCCTTAACAAGCGGCATGAGGTCAAAGAGACACCCTATGAAGTCATTACCCAATCATATCTCCTTGTCATTGACCCCCAAAAGAGCGAACTCGTCTCCGACGTCGTCAAGAAGTCTGCAGCGGAGCGTTTTGTAAACTCCATCCTCTATGTTCCGCTGAATGTCGGAGATCAAATCACCCACTTCATGACCTTTGACGCCCTGGACCAAAGGCAAAGGTATACGGAAGAGGAAATAGAGATCTTTCTCTTCCTTGGCAGGGAGTTGATGAAGGCCCAGAGGATGGAGCAACTTGATGATATCCTGCATGACTTCAAGAACCCGGCAATAGCGACGGCAGGTTTTGCTCGCAGGCTGAAAAGCCTCTTGGAAATGGAGCAGTCCATTGAGGAGGATGCAAAGATCAAGAGGTACGTGGAGATCCTCCTGGAAGAGACAAGCCGGTTGCAGGAAATGGCCCTGAGCCTTTATGAGGTGGGTAAGGAGCAGGTCGTAAACCTCACCGAAGTGCTCAGAAAGCGCTTTGAGATCAACAAGGAAGCGATTAGGGAACAGCTAAAGCAAAACGTGGTGCTCACGGAGGGGCCCTTCCATGATCCCCTCTACGTCTATTGTTATCCCCTTCACCTTGAACGCATCCTGGATAACCTCCTCAACAATGCCACGAACGCAATCCCCCTAAAAGGCGGGGATCTTTCCATCAGGACTTACCGGGAAGGCAAGTGGGCCTGCGCTGAGATCAGCAACACGGGCCACATTTCCGAAGAGGAGCGCTTGAGGCTCCTCGAAGGGGAAGGTCGAGGCAGGGGCCTCTACATCACACACCGCATCATTCGGCTGCTCAAGGGCAAGATTAAGATCCGCAGGGGCAAGAAGACCACCACGCTGATCGTAAAACTTCCCCTATGGGACGAAGAAAAGGCCGGTAGCGAGTAATCGCTCACAGCCGCAACCCGCCACATCGGGACCTGCGGGGCGCAGCCTCTCTGACTCGATAATCACTTGGGTCTACTGGGAGAAATCCATGTCAAACTGGGAAAAGTGCCCGGTCTTTGCTGTCTTGGGCCGCGGCGTATACTCCTTGGGTTCCTCTCCTTGCTTGAATGCTTGAAACACGGTCTTTTCTGAATAGGGGCTGGCAAGGAGGCCGGTCTTCGAGTCAATCTTGGCGAACACGACCCCTTCCGGCGCAGAGAAATCTTCGACAGGTTTGTCCTTGAGGACTTCCCGCATGAAGTGGAGCCATATGGGACTGGCGGCCCTGGACCCGGTCTCCCCTTTTCCCATGGGCTTCCGGTCATCATAACCCACCCACACCCCGGTGACCAGACTCGGGGTATAACCCATGAACCAGGCATCCCTGAGGTCGTTGGTCGTCCCGGTCTTACCCGCAGCCGGCCTCTTGAGGGCCTTAACCCTCCATCCCGTCCCTTCCTGAATGGCGGCCCTCAACAGGTCTGTCATGACAAATGCGGTCTCCCGGGAAATGGCATCTCCGAGTACCGGCTGGTTCTCCTCGATGACCCGTCCGTCCCGGTCTTCTATCTTGTTGATGAAGATTGGTTCAACGATCATTCCTCCGTTCGCAAATACCGCATAGGTCTTGGTCAATTCTGAGAGAGATATCCCCGACGAGCCCAAGGCCAGAGAAAGGTCTTCGCTCAGATCCGCCTCAACTCCCATCCGCCTGGCGTAACGAATGACATAATCAATCCCGATCTTTTTCAATATCTTCACCGTTATAACGTTCCTGGATTTGATGAGGCCTGTTCGGAGAAGGGTTGGGCCGTAGAACTTTTCCGCATAGTTCTTGGGTCTCCACAGTTCTTCCTCGGGTTTCATGGTTGATATGTAAGGGGCATCCACGATGATGGAGGAAGGGTTCATTCCCCAGTCAATGGCAGCCGCGTAAATAACGGGTTTGAACGCGGAACCAGGTTGCCGTTTGGCCTGGATTGCCCTGTTGAACTGGCTCTTCTTGAAATCCTTTCCACCGACCATGGCCCTAACCCGTCCCGTAGAGGCCTCCATGCAGAATAGGGCCCCTTCCACCTCGGGCTCCTGCTCCAGGGAAAGTACCCAGTTGAAAGGCGGAGTCCCCTTCCCCTTTAACCTCACGAGCACCACATCCCCAGGCTCAAGCGCCTCACTGGGCTTCTTCAAGGCCACCCTGTAATAGGGCACTTCCGGATCCGGCCTGCGGGCCCACTTCATTCCGGAAAGAGGAAGCACTCCCAGGGCGTCCCCAATAGTGATGATGACCTCTTTGCGTTCGTCATCCACCTTTTCCACCAGACCTTCTACTATATCTCCCTCCTTGGGGGGATTTTTCTCGTATCTCTCCAGGGCCTCCGCTTTGTAGGCCTCTATCTCTTGGGACAAGAGGTATTTTATCGGCCCACGGTACCCTTCCCTTTTGTCCAGCTCCTGCAAGCCTTTCCTCAGGGCGTCCTGCGCCGCGCGCTGCATCTTGAGATCCAGGGTGGTGTAAACCTTCAGTCCTCCCCTGTAAACAGAATCCCTGCCATATTTCTGAACGAGGTATCTACGAACGAACTCTGTGAAATAGGGAGCCTTTTCAAAAGGGTTCCCCTCAGGCGAACTTACCCTTACCTCGGTTCGGAGCGCCTCCTCCTCTTGCGCTTCTGTGATGAACCCCTCCTCTCTCATGCGAGACAGGACGTATCTCTGTCTCGCCTTTGCCCTGTCGAAATGATTTATGAGGGAATAACGGCTGGGGGCCTGGGGCAGGCCGGCAAGGAGGGCTGATTCAGCCACGTTCAATTCGGAGACACCCTTGTTGAAATAGGTCCGTGCCGCCGCTTCAACCCCATAAGCTCCATGGCCCAGGTAGATTTGGTTCAGGTAAAGGTACAGAATCTGCTCTTTGGAGAAGTTCTTCTCAATCTGGAGAGAGAGGATGGCCTCCCGGAACTTTCTCCTGTAGGTCTTTTTCGGGTTCTTGAGCAAGAGGGATTTGGTCACCTGCTGCGTTATGGTGCTCCCTCCCTGCTCAATCCTTCCCGCTTTTAGATTCTTGACAAAGGCCCGGACAATCCCCGGAATGTCAACACCTTCGTGCTCGAAAAACCGTGCGTCTTCCGCGGCAATGAATGCCTGGATGAGGTGCCTGGGGATCCTCTCGAGAGGAACCACTATCCTTTTTTCATCCCACAACCGCCCGATCACCTCGCCGTCAGCGCTGTAGATTTCTGTTATTATCGGGGGGTTGTACTCCTTCAGGGAGCCTATGTAGGGAAGGTTGCTTGACCAAACGTACCACAGAACCCCACCTGTGCCCGCGGCAACAAAGGCCAGGAGTACGAACAACCACAGCAATACCTTGAAAACCCTTTTCAATTCAGCAAGCTCCGGTCCCTCATATTCATAAGCCCCTCATCACCGAAATGAGGAGCGAGGACTGAGAAGATTGTACCAAAAACGAGCGCCCGAGTCCATTTTCAGGCCACATTTCATCCTCCGCGCAGGAGCGCTCTTGAGCCCTCTCATCATTCGGGGATGATTTGCTCCAGGGATGGTCCTTCGGATCGGGGCGAAAGAGGCTCGGAAGCATCCCCTGCCGCGGCTCACAGGAGCTGCTAATCCACGGGCTTGAACATCCTGGTTATGGGAAAGTCCAGCTTATATACCCTGATGGCATTGCCCCCCATAATGAGGTTCATATCGTCCTGGGAAATATTCAAACGACTCACCTGCTTCAGGCTCCACCCCATAATATCCGCCTGGTAGGTAATTATCCCATCCCTGTGCACCTGCGCTGCAAAGCTCTGGGGCTGCTGACCCAGTTGCGTCTGGATCGGTATGCTCGCGCCCCAGTCCGTGCCCCACATCAGCTTCTCCGATCCCACATTTGGGTCTGCCAACGCCTTGTAGTAAAGTTCCGTCCAATAGAGACCCGTCTCGAGATAGACGTTCTCATGATTGGCGGCCACCTGAATACACTCCTCAACCAAATTGTCCCACCTGCCCCCTTGCATCCCGCCGTGATCAAAAATGATGGGTACGTCAGGGTACTCCGCTGCTATATCCCTGATCCAGTTGGGATGAAAATTCTCAGGCCATCGAGAGTAGGTAATGGGGTATCCCATGGGTGATCCCGTGTGTACCCTGACAGGCACTTGGTGCTTTTGGGCCACTTCCATTACCAGGCGGAGCTCGTCCATCCTTTCCTGCTGGCTGTAGGTCTTTTTTGTTTCAGGGGTGTCGGGCCTGGCCGGCATCCCCTCCCCTATTCCCACGAACTTACCTGTGGACAAGAGTCGGTCAAGTTCTTCGCACGCAGCCTCCATGGTCCACTCGATCTCCCCCTTGAGACCTTTGTCTGCCGTTTCCTTGGCACTTGCCAGGGCAACAAACTTGTCCGGATACCTCTCCATGAGATCCAGGTTCAGCTCGTTGCTCATGCCAAATGCAGGATGGAGAATGCACATATCAACCCCGTAGCACTCCATATCGTAGAGCAACCTCTTTGAGTTGTCATAGGTTACAAGATGCCTCATGAGTCCTGCCAAATCCCTGTACTTGATCTTTCTTGGATCGCTCAGTCCCCTCTTCCGGAAGTCAGGGCCCGCTGCATGCCGCTGTGCGTGTACGTGTGTATCGATGACGAATCGTGCAATCTTCATGCTGCTCTCCTCCTTAGCTTTGATGGGATAGGGGCTAACCACCGTTTTTATTGGTCTTGCTGGGAAACAGCCCGTTGAGAGGAAACTATAGGTGATTCGCCACAAGGGTGTCAAGGGGAGTCCGAGCCCCGCTCGAACCCCTGCCAGCGAAAATAGATACCGCCTGCCTAAATACATTTGCCCCGGATGCACAATTTCTTGTGCACGTTGCACAAAATTTTGTGCATTTTGAAATTCCTCCCGATGACGGCACCCTCACTCCTCAAGCCTCCCTTGTAGGGCGCCCATGCTTCCTTGCCGTTAACAGTCTGTAATATATGCAGTTTTTGCTGGTAATCTAAGTTGAATCAGTTCCTCCTTATCCGGGGCATCCACACAGCAAAAAGACGCCCTCTGGCATGAAAATTGATGACGTACTCAAGGATATGCCTCTTGAACATTGGCAGGATCTTCAGGCCGGCCTTGTCTGACTTGGGTCCACCGGGTAGGGAGATTGCTCCCTCTTCTGGTGGAATTGGGCGAGGATTATCATTTCAAAGGCAAACGGGCTATTGCCCAAAGCAGAACAATGATGGGGCGGCACAGTGCGTTGATATACCCCATAGCGGGACAAAACGAACAAAAAGGATTTGGGCAACAGCCCGCAAGCTTTTGAACCCACAGATACCTCGGAGCCGTAGAGCATGTCCAAGATACTGGTGGTTGATGACGAGGAAATGATCCGGAGACTGCTCAAGAAATTCCTTGAAGACAGGGGATACGACGTGTGTACCGCCGGTACGGGGAAAGAGGCCCTGGAGAGGATCAAAGATGCCCCTGATATTGTCCTTCTGGACATTATGCTCCCTGATATGGATGGCATGGAAATCTTCAACAGGGCGAAGGCAATCATACCCTCGCCAAGGGTGATCTTGATGTCCGGTATGGACAGAGATAGCGATTATCTTACGCACCTCGACAGTCACGTCGAATTCATCGCCAAACCCATGAATCTGAGGGACCTTGAACAACTCCTACAGACCGGAGTAAAGCGAGATGACATCCTATGTTGCTCCCGCAAACTATAAGGGCTTGATCCCGGGCCCTCTCCCCTTGTCAGGCCAAACAACCCCCTGTGCTCTCAGCCAAGAGATCCGGGGAACTCAAATGGACGGCTTGGACACCTTTGGGAAGGTTGATTCCAGCATTCCCCATAGGGTCCGCGACAGCCCCCAGATATATGGCGCCCCCTATAAGGCGGGCGAGGCCCAAGGGAGGGCGGCCACGCTCGAGCATGACAGGGTTGGGGATCCATGGGACCCTGTCGGTAGCAAATGAACAGGCCGTGAAGGAATGACACTCGATCCGGCCTTCGACAACCGATGACAACAACTGCAGCGAACTCCTCACCCTCGTTCTCACTCCTAGAATTCCGGCCAAACAGGTAGTGCTCCGGTCGCAAAACCCCACAGGAACGTGCCATTCAGCCCGTTGAAACGCTTTGCCAAGATGGTCGGAGCGCCAGATCCGGGTTCACTCTGTAACACTTCTGTTTAATGAAGCTCCCCGCAGCAAGCAGCAGGGTATTCTGGCGAAGGCGAATAAAGAAGGTCTTTTAGGACCTTTCCAAAGTTGCAGTATGCAGCCCTGCGCTCCTGCGGAGTGACAGACAAGGAGGTATAACTCGATGAAGATAAAACTGAGCTCTTTCTTGCAATTGAAGCCCAATGTCTTCCTCTACAGGCATCTGGGATGGCGAATGGCTTTTTTCTATATGCAATTCCTTGGTTGCCTATATTTCACACTCAACAGAAAAGAAAAGAGGACGATTGCCGGCTCGATCAAAGAACTGTACGGTAAAAGCAGGAATCAAGAGGAGGTAAAGGTCATTACCGGCAGGGTCTTCAGGGGGATCATGGCCCATTACTACGAAAAGATCTTTAATGCTTACGTCCAAATAGATGTCTTGAAATCCTTTTTTGAAAGGAATATCGAAACCGGATCCCTCGGAAAGATCGACCAGGCCCTGAAGTCAGGGAAAGGGGTCCTATTTGTGACAGGCCATTATGGAGGTATCGAATATATCCCGATCTTTCTTGCCTTAAACAACTATCCCATATCAGTGGTGGCCAAATTTGCTACCCCGCAACTGAAGCAAACGCTCCAGGAAAAGACAAAGGGGCTGGGGCTGAGAATAATAGACGCCCGTGAGCAAAGATCCCTGGTGGGTTCAATAATCCGCGAACTGAGGGCCAATCGAATCCTCTTCTTCGAGTGCGACGAGATAGAAGAATGGAAGCCTTCTCAAGGGGAAAGGATGGTGTTTCTGAAAAAGATGGTGGGCATTGACAGGACAATCTCCGTGCTCAAGAAACGCACAGATTCCGAAATCATCTTCGGCATCCTTCATAGATACAGTATCGAGAGATACAGACTGATAATTAGAAATTGGCAAGATTTGATTTCTGGAGTGAAGGAGATCCCGATTTCCATCGGCGAGGTTCTCTTAAAGCACCTCGAGAACTACATCTATTCCTACCCCGAGGAATGGTATCAATGGAAAAACTTTGCGGCTATTGGCTCCAGTTCCGTCTCCCAAAGGAAAGTGTCCCGCCCGGTGCAGACCTTTCCGAAACCGGCCCTCTCCTGAGGGATTGGCCTTTGGTTCCCCATCTTCTCCAACAGGCCCTGCGTCTCGAGGATTCCGTGAGACAGAAGCCAGGATCTGAGAAGGAATGGTGTGAGCTGAAACTGGAATTCCGATATAAGGATTAAGAAAAAGTGAATTTTTTTCAAAAAAATTGCATCTCTGTGATTTTCCTTTGCTTTTTCATGTTGCCACGAGAAGGGGTCTGAGAACGCAC
>JAFDHO010000001.1 GCA_019308745.1 Deltaproteobacteria bacterium | reverse complement strand
AGAGGCTTAATAGGGAACCGGGTGAGAATCCCGGGCCGGCCCGCGGCTGTGAGTGAGGACGAAAGCTGCAAGGTGCCACTGCCGGGCGCTCAACATCAGGTAACGGACTGGAGACCGAAGAGGTTCTTGCATCGGGAGGCAGAATAAAGGTGCTGAAGCAAGGTTCCCAGAGCGGCACGGTTGAGCGCAGGACGGGAAGGCGCAGCGACTAGGGTGATCCACGAGTCAGAAGACCTGCCTGGAGAAAGGGTGTAACCCTCGCGGACAGGGTGAAACTACCCGATTTGGCGGATAAAAAAGGGACATCCCCGGATCGACACGGATCGGTCCGGGGATTTTTTTTGTTCGCCTTTTTGGAAAGGCAAGGGCATATGCACCAAGCGTGTTTCCGTGTGCCGTGGCTCGAACCAGAGCGATGCCCGGGTCACAACGGAAATGGAAGAAGGCTCATGTCATTGGGAGCGCAGGATTACCCGCGAGGCTTCATCCCCTTCGATCCCTCAAGCGTGCTGCGGGGCGGTCTCAAGAGAGGAGAATGGGTCATGCAGATCTACCCCACCCGCAGAAAGCCATGGCTTTAGCCGTGGATGAATGCGGTTAAGGGAGGGATGTCGTACCACTAAGTCTCGTCGATTGCGAAGCAATTCGGCGAAACCAAGTGGTCCCAGGGGGTTGCCCGTGGGGCTCCACTGGCGGGTTATGGGCGAGCTGGAAGAACTGGGAGAGACGTTGGTGTTTCATGATCCCTCTGTCTTGAGGGAATACATGAAATGGTGCCGAAAGAAGTCGCTGACCTTGTGCCCGGGGTTCAAGACCAATCTGTTCCTTTTGCCTCAGCTCCTGGACCACCTGGAGAAAATCTAAAGGGAGGGATATGTCATGAGGAAATTGGTTCTTTGGTTCGCAGCACTATTCGTAGTTTTGGTCTTCACCCCTTCATCCTTTGCCATGGGCCACGGGGAAAGCGAGAGGGCTATCGTTCTTGCTTCGTTCGGGACATCCTATCCTGCGGCCTTGAAGGGGATTCTCAACATCACAAAGGAGGTCGAGAAGGCATTCCCCGGGGTAACGGTGAGGATGGCCTTTACCTCTGATATCATCAGGGGGATATGGGAAAAGCGCCGGGGGGATGAGGAGTTCTTCTCAGAGCACAAGGATATTCCCAGGGAAATCGCCTATGTCAAGGGTCCGCTGGCAACGATAGCTGATCTTCAGGACGGGGGGTACAGAACGATCATTGTCCAGCCCACGCACATCTATTCGGGAGAAGAATACACGGATCTTGCTTCCTGCGTGGCTGGTCTCAACTCCATCAAGACCATTAAACCCAGGTACAGGCCCTTTGAGAAACTCGTGCTGAGCCGTCCCCTGCTCGGGACATGGGGTGATCAACACGACTATCACGGAGACCTGGAGGCCGTGGCAGAGATCCTGGCAGAGGACGTTGCCGAAGCACGAGAAAAAGGAGCAGCCCTGGTATACATGGGCCACGGTAACGAGTTCTACTCCACGGGCGCCTACATCGAATTTCAGCAGGTCATGAGAAGGAGATACCCTGACGTGCCCGTCTTCGTCGGCACGGTAGAAGGATTTCCGTCCCTTGATGACGTGGTCTCCGGGCTTGTGTCCCACGGGGTGAAGGTGGCACTCCTAAAGCCCTTCATGATCGTTGCCGGTGACCACGCCAGAAACGACATGGCAGGCGATGATGAAGAATCATGGAAGAACGTGATCAGCAAGAAGGGCATCAGGATCATTACACGCCTGGAGGGACTGGGTGAGAAGCCGGGCATTGCCAGGACCTTCGTTCGGTACATAAGGGAAACAGCCGAAGACAACGGGGTATCCCTAGGGAATGAATGACGTAGAGGTGCCAGGATACTCGAGGAGGTTTGGGGCCCAAATAGCTGTCCTGTCCTCAGGCCTTATTGCTGCCGTGATCTTTTCCAGTGGCATGGGGTTCATAAAGGCCCCCTGGGTGGACGTTGTACGGGTCATGATAGCCGGAATGACAGGGAGTGAGGAACTGCCCAGAGGCATAGACAAGGTGCTGCCCTACGTCGTACTGGATGTGAGATTGCCCAGGATACTCACCAGCGTGATAGTGGGGGCCGGCCTTGCCATGGCAGGCGTGGTGTTCCAGGGGATATTGCTCAACCCTCTGGCCGATCCCTACACGCTGGGCATATCCGCGGGGGCTGCCTTCGGGGCTTCCGTGGCGCTTTTGTTTAACATCACCCTCATGGGATTATACTCCGTACCCCTGTTCGCCTTTCTCGGCGCGGTGGGAACACTGGCCGCCGTGGTGTTCCTCTCTGCCCAGGGTGGAGATGTGTCGTCCAACAGCCTGATCCTGTCCGGCATTATTGCGGCGGCCATACTTTCCGCGGCCATAAGTTTTTTGAAGTATATTGCGGACGAACACGTTTCAGTGATCATCTTCTGGCTCATGGGGAGCTTTGCATCCAAGAACTGGTCGGATGTGTTGATGACATTGATCTTTGTGACAGGGGGAGGGCTGGTGTGCCTGTTCTATGCAGGGGACCTCAATATCCTCTCCCTGGGGGACAGATCAGCCGTGTCCCTGGGAGTAAAGGCCAACCGGTTGAGGGTAACCTTGCTCATAACGGCCTCTTTGATGACGGCGGTCTGTGTGTCGGTTTCCGGGATCATCGGGTTTGTGGGACTCATTATCCCTCACCTCCTGAGGTTTTTCACGGGCGCGGACAACAGGCGATTGCTCCCGTGCTCCGCACTGGCAGGTGCGATCTTGCTCCTTGCAGCGGATACGGTAACCCGGGCCCTTTTGCCGAGTGAGGTCCCCATCGGGGTGCTGACAGCTATGATCGGCGGACCGATCTTCTGTTATATATTCAAGAAGCGTTATCAGTTCACGGCACAAAATGGGTAGAGAGGGAAACATTGTTCGAGTAAGTGGCCTTCGTTTTTCCTATGGCCCAAAGGAGGTCCTGAGGGGAGTCTCGCTGGATGTGGAGGCAGGACACTTCTACGGGCTCGTTGGTCCCAACGGGTGCGGCAAGACCACCCTTCTGGACCTGATACTGGGAGCCAAGAGACCTGTGTCAGGGAGCGTGCTCGTAAGGGGAAAAGAGGCGGGCGGTTACAACAGGAGGGTATTGGCCCGGGAGCTGGCCCTGGTGCCCCAGGAGTACCATATCAGCTTTACCTTTACCGTGGAGGAGATCATCCTGATGGGGCGGCATCCCTACCGTGGCAGATTATCTTCACCCTCTGTGCGGGACAGGAAGATAGCAGAGGAAGTGATGGAGAGGTTGGAACTTACGCCCTTCCGGCAGCGGTATATCACCCGGTTGAGCGGCGGCGAGAAACAGCGGGTGATCTTTGCCCGCGCCCTTGCCCAGGACACGCGCATCCTCTTGCTGGACGAGGCCACCTCGAACATGGACATATACTATACATTCCTCTGTCTCCGTAGCGTGGCTGAGGAGGTGGAAAAGAACGGGCGCACGGTAATAGCCACTTTCCATGACCTCAACCTGGCGGGAGGCTTCTGCGACAGGATGGTCTTCCTCAAAGAAGGGTGTGCCGTGGCGCAGGGCCAAACCAGGGACGTGCTCAACGCGGAAAATGTCATGGATACCTTTGGCGTGCCCTGTACCATTATGACAAACCCCATTGACGGGACAAAACAGGTCTTCTTCAAGACCAATGGGAGAAGTGAAACTGCCCATTGAGCGCGATATGTGGTTCAGGCTCGCCAGCATCTCGTGGCTCTTGGTTGTCCCGGTTTTGTTGGCGCCTTCGAGCTCGCTGGCAGGGTCAGCGGTCGTCCTGGACCAGGGAGGTCGTCGCATCCCGGTTGAGCGGCCTTTCAGGAGGATCATATCCTTATACGGCGCCCACACGGTCAACCTCCTGGAACTGGGCGTCGATCGTGAGTTAGTGGGCATCACCAGGGCTGACAAGACCGTGGAGCAACTGAAGTCCAGGCCGGTCTTCACCTATCACGACGGGCCGGAGCGGTTCCTGGCGGCTGCTCCTGATCTGGTACTCATCAGGCCCATGATAGACAGGGGTTACCCGAACCTGGTCCGAAAGCTGGAGCAGACCGGGGTGACCGTGGCGTCTCTCCAGCCCAGGTCGGCGGAGGAGATGTACGAATACTGGAGGGCCCTGGGGCTTTTGATAGGAAAATCCCGAGAGGCGGAAGAGATGATTGCCCGGTTTAAACAAGGACTGGAAGAAATTTCATCCGTCCTTTCCCGGATGCCGGCCGCGAAGAGGAAGAGGGTCTACTTCGAATCCATTCACAGCAAGATGAAGACCTTTTCTCCTTCTTCCATCGCCATATTCTGTCTTGAGGCGGCGGGGGGTGTAAATGTGGCCACGGATGCTGTTACGGTTCGCAATACGAACATAGCCGAATACGGCAAGGAGAGGATAATGGCCAGGGCCGATGAGATCGATGTCTACCTGGCCCAGCAGGGTCCAATGAACCGGGTGACCATTGATGCCATTCGGGCGGAGGGCGGCTTCGGGGTCATAAAGGCGGTCAGGACGGGCCGGATACACCTGGTTGACGAAAAGATGGTGTCAAGGCCCACGCCCCACCTGTTGAAGGGAATCCGGTCTATTGCACGGATACTGTATCCGGAGTACTTCGGGCCTGGCGGGCAATAGTGCTTTAGCTGTCGGCCAATGGAATGGCTGCGGGGGCCTGGGAAGGGATTTTGTTGCTCATGGGAAAACCTGGTCCTCCCCGCATAGCGGGAGTCAGAGGCGAAAGGCTATGCTTTAGCATCCCGGCGGAGAATCTAGGAGTCAGAATCCAGAACCCAGAAGAACAAGGCTAATATCAAGCCATTTGTCTGGTTGTCTTATTCTGTCTCCTGAATTCTGGCTTCTGAATTCTTGATACCCCGCTGCTTGGGGCGGGGTAGTTCATTGGCTCGCCCGAAGCCGGGTCCTTTGGACCCGAATCATTACAGTAGGAGAAAGACTGATGAAAGAGCGAGGAACATTATACGGAGTTGGGGTGGGCCCCGGTGATCCGGAACTTCTGTCCCTGAAGGCAGTGAGAATCCTCAATCAAGTGCCCGTGATCTTTGCTGCCCATTCGAGCAAGAACAACTATTCCCTGGCCAAGGAGATCATATCGCCCCATGTTCCGCCAAGCACGCCCGTAGTGCGGCTGGACTTTCCCATGACTCGCTCAAAGGAGGAACTGGAGTGCGCATGGAAGAGGAACGCGGACTCCATTTTGGACAGGCTGAACCGGGGGGAGGATGCCGCCTTCGTAACCCTGGGTGATCCCATGATATACAGCACATTCGGCTACATAATGCGGACCATAAGGTCCGCTGCACCGGATGTGTCCATTGAAATAGTTCCCGGAATATCTTCTTACCAGGCTGCCGCGGCCGCGAGCGGAAGCATCCTCGCCGAGGCCGAGGGGTCTTTCACGGTGATATCCGGGGCCATGGGGGCACGGAAACTGAAGGAAGTCATTGATGCGGCAGACAGCATTGTCATGCTCAAGGTCTATAAGAACTACAGGGAGATCCTGGAGGCCCTGGAGGAGCTGGAACTGAAAGAAGACTCGGTGCTGGTAAGCCGGTGCGGCTTAGAGGGAGAGCGGATCGTGCAATCTTTGCGGGGGCCCAACGGAGACCGGCCCCCGTACCTGACCACCCTGATTGTCCGGAAAGGCCGACTCACAAAATGAAGGACAAGGCAAAGAGGCACCCTTATGCACTGTATGCCTTACTGGGGATTACCCTGGTGCTCATCATAATGTCGAGGGTTTCGGGCCAGGGCCCCGGTCCGAGCGTGGACCCCGAATTTCTGTGGGGGAGACTGGCACGTCCTCTCATAAGGCTTACTTTCTTCATCTCCATGGGGCTATTCGTTGGTCAGATCATTGAGGCCACAGGCTGGACAAACAAAGTGACCGTGATGGCCCGCCCATTCATGCGCTGGGGACACCTCACGAGTCAGATGGGTGCAGCCTTCACCACCGCCTTCTTTTCCGGAACGGCCTCTCTTTCCATGGTCGTGGCCTTCTACGGGGAGGGAAGAGCAAGCAAGAGGGAGGTTACCCTGTCGGTCCTTTTGAATTCCTTTCCGACCTATTTCGTGCATCTGCCGACGACCTTCTTCGTCCTCCTGCCCCTGGTGGGAAAGGCAGGGCTCGTTTACCTCCTTGTCACCCTGGGTGCTGCGATCTTAAGGCTGGTTTCTGTCCTGGCTTACTCCCACTTCAAGCTACCTCCGGCGGTATCCGTTTACCAGGAGGACCCGGGGACCAGGAAACATTGGAAAACGGTATTTTCTGAGACATCCAAGAAATTTGCGGCCCGTATCAGGCGGATCTTGCTCATTGTGTTGCCCGTGTACCTGGTGATTGCAATGGCCTCCCACGCGGGGTTTTTCCTGTGGCTCAGGAGAAGCGCTGCCGGTCTTTTTACCAGTGATCTGATACCGGTTGAGGCCATGTCTGTGGTCATATTCACTCTGGTCGCAGAGTTTACCTCCGGGTATGCGGCTGCCGGCGCAATGCTGGATTCGGGGGCCTTGACCTTGTCCCAGACGGTCCTTGCACTTCTCGCGGGAAATATCATGGCCGCGCCGATACGAGCCCTGAGGCACCAGATGCCCTATTACATGGGCATATTCAGACCGGGCACCGGGATCCGCCTCATGGTCCTGACACAGGCCTTCAGGGTTGGGAGCCTTTTGGTAGCCGGAGCACTCTATGTTCTTTTCATGGGAATCATAGGCGTATGAAGCGAGATGCCAAGACACTCATGTTCCTGGGCACGGGGAGTGACGTAGGGAAGTCTATTGCTGCCACTGCCTTCTGCCGCATCCTGAAGAGGAGGGGATACAGGGTGGCCCCCTTCAAGGCCCAGAACATGTCCAATAACTCCTATGTGACCGTGGAGGGGGGCGAGATAGGCAGGGCCCAGGTGGCCCAGGCAGAGGCTGCGGGTCTGCTGCCTTCGGTCCACATGAACCCGGTGCTCCTCAAGCCATCAAGCGGCCAGGCAGCCCAGGTGGTGGTCCAGGGGAGGGTGGCGACCCAATTGACCGCCATGGAGTATCATGGGTACAAGGAGACACTGAGGCAGGTAGTGATGGATTCATACGACAGGCTCTCCTCGCAGTATGACGTGATCGTCTTGGAGGGGGCCGGAAGTTGCTGTGAGATGAATCTGAAGGAGAATGACCTCGTAAATTTCCGGATGGCAAAGAGCGCCGGTGCGGCCTGTGTCCTTGTGGCGGATATTGACAAGGGAGGAGTGTTTGCCCAGGTTATTGGGACCTATGACTTGATGGACAAGGACGAACAAGATCTTACCATCGGATTCTTGATCAACAAGTTCAGGGGAGACCCACGTCTCTTTCATTCCGGGATCAGGATCCTGGAAGAGAAGACCGGCAAGTCAGTGCTGGGACTTGTCCCTTTTTTTGAAGATATTCTTGTGGACACCGAGGACTCCGTGGCGGTCCAGCAGGATAAGAGGGCGCTTCGGGCGGTGGGAAAGGAAACGGTGAACGTTGCCGTCCTCAGACTCCCGGCGATTTCTAATTTCACGGATCTGGAGATCCTGGAAAGGGAGCCCGATGTGGTGGTCAACTATATTACCCGATCCGGTGAGCTGAGCTCAGAGTACGATCTGCTCGTTATACCCGGCACAAAGAATGTCATGGAGGACGCAGCCTGGCTAAGCCGAAGAGGCTGGAAGAAGAGAATTGCGGACTTTGCGGCACAGGGAAGAACCACGCTTGGCATCTGTGGCGGATACCAACTCCTTGGGAAAGAGATCGAGGACCCCCACGGGGTGGAATCGGGGCGAGGCGAGGTGAGAGGGCTGGGCCTCCTGCCGGTGGAGACGAGGCTGGACAAGGACAAGGTGGTGAGGCGGGTCAACGGGGAATGTCCCCTTTACGGGTGTAAGCTGAAGGGCTACGAGATCCACATGGGAAGGAGTACTCCGGTCGGAAGCACGGGCCGGCCTTTTGCATTACTGAAGGAACCCGGAAAAGGGCGGAAGTGGGAGGACGGATGGGTGAGTGAAGACGGAAGGGTCATTGGGACCTATGTCCATGGCGTCCTGGACTCACCGGAAATCAGGGGGCACCTGCTGAACCGGTTGAGGAGGGCCAAGGGATTGCGGCCCAGGAAGCCCAGGCAGGGGAGGCTCGCTCGCTTCAGGGAGTATGACAGGCTGGCAGATCATTTTGAAAGGCATTGCGATGTCGAAAAAATAATAGAGAAGGCAATAAGAAAGGGACAATTGAGGTCATGATTTCATCTGTCTGTATTGCGGGGACCCAGAGCGGGTGCGGCAAGACCATCGTCTCCCTGGGGATAATGGCGGCACTCGTAAGGAGGGGTTTGAGGGTTCAGCCCTTCAAGGTGGGCCCTGATTTCATCGATCCCGGACACCACAGACGGGTGACGGGAAGGGACTGCCACAACCTTGACGGATGGATGATCGGGCTCGAGTATTGCGAGCACATATTCTCCAGGTACACCAGGGATGCGGACGCGGCTGTGGTGGAAGGGGTCATGGGGTTGTTCGATGGTGTGTCCGGCGAGAGCCAGGAAGGGTCCACGGCCGAGATGGCAAAGCACCTGGGAATTCCGGTGATCCTGGTCATAGATGCCAGATCCATGGCCCGCTCATGCGCCGCATTGGCCATGGGCTTCAGCAGTTTTGATCCCGAGCTTCCCCTGAAGGGGGTGATATTCAACAGGGTGGGGAGCGATGCTCACAGGGAATTCCTGAGGCGAGCTATGGACAGTGCATTACCGGACCTTCCCGTGCTCGGCGGGCTTCCGAGGGAAGAGGACCTGGAGATCCCCTCCAGGCACCTCGGGCTCGTAACGGATGAAGACAATCCCCTAGACCAGGAGGGTATCGACAGGCTGGCCCAGTGGGTGGAGAGGGCTCTTGACCTTGATCGCATCCTGGATGAGACAAGGGTGCACGGCTCCACCCGGGGGACTGACCTGCAACAGGATATTCCCCGTCAATCAGAACAGGGCTCCGTACCCATAGGTATTGCCATGGACCGGGCCTTTACCTTCTACTATCCGGAGAACCTGAGGCTCCTGCGGGAGGCAGGAGCACGGCTTGTCCCCTTCTCGCCCTTGAGGGACACGGGCCTGCCCCATGGCGTCAAGGGATTGATCCTGGGGGGGGGATATCCGGAATTGTACTGCCGGGATCTGGCTGCCAACGGACAGATGCTTCGCGAGATCAAGGAGTTTGCCATGTCAGGAGGACCCGTATACGCCGAGTGCGGGGGATTTATGCTTCTCACAAACGGCATCACGGACAAAGAAGGCAGAGAACACCGTCTGGTCGGCCTCTTTCCCGCCAATGCGGAGATGAGGCCTAAGCTTCAGGCCCTGGGGTACAGGGAGGTCAGGACCAGGGAGAGGACCCTGTTGGGTTCTCGTGGGACCGTCTCCAGGGGGCACGAGTTCCATTACTCCGACGTGAAGGACATGCCCTCTTCCGTAAGGCGCGTGTATGAGGTGGGAGACAGGAGGCATCCGGGGTCCAGGCCGGAGGGCTTCATGCTGGAAAGGACCCTCGGATCTTATATCCATCTTCACTGGGGGAGCAATCCGGATATTGCCGGGTCCTTTGTGGAGTATTGCGGGAAGTGAAATTGCAGCAGGCTGTGGGGGAAAGAGCATGAACAACAGGACCGGCCCGCCGGGGCCTTCGGAAATAGAGCGTCTGTCCCTGAGCATCATTGATGCCGAGGTGCCTGAGCCCAGGCCATTTGAGGGAGACGAGTGGGTCATCGTGAGGCGAATGATCCATACGAGTGCTGATTTCGAATTGCTGGAACTGGTCGATTTTCATCCGGACGCCATTGAAGCGGGCCTAGGGGCCATAACCAGGGGCTGTCTCCTGGCGACGGACACGGAGATGGTAAAGGTCGGGATAGGCCCAAGGCGCCTTGAGAAATGGAGATGCACCGTGGAATGTCATATCGGTGACGAGGAGGTCGTGCGGCGGTCAAGAGGAGAGGGAATAACAAGGGCCAGTGCGGCCGTGGACCGGGTCTTCAACAGGATCAACGGCGGGATATATGTCATAGGCAATGCCCCCACCGCCCTCATGAGGCTCCTGGACCTCGTGGAAAGCGGCCTGTGCCGGCCTGCCCTCGTGGTTGGTATGCCCGTCGGGTTTGTTAACGCGGCGGAATCCAAGGAAAGGCTCGTGGAACAGGGCAGGGTGCCCTATATAACCATTAGGGGCCGCAAAGGGGGATCCGCCCTGGCCGCGACCGTGATAAATGCCCTTGCCGGCCTGGCGAAAGAGAGGATCCAAAAGGAGATCCCTTGAGGCAGAGGTCTGAATGGGGAAAAGAAGGAGAAAACTTCGTACAGGATTCACTACCGGGTCATCGGCTGCTGCGGCAGCCAAGGCAGCCGTCCTTGTGCTGGGAGGACAGGAGGGGCCGAGTTCGGTGGATATACCCCTGCCGGAAGAGGGCCGATTGCAGATCCCCGTGGGACACGTGGAAAGGGAAGGCGCTGGGGCCAGGGCCCTCGTCATCAAGGACGCGGGGGACGACCCTGACGTGACCCACAGGGCTCAGATATGGTGCACGGTTACCCTGAACAAGGGGGGTGCCCCGGGTCACGTTGTCATCAAAGGAGGGCGGGGCGTAGGCCGGGTGACGCGACCTGGTTTGCCCGTACTCGTGGGTGAGTCGGCCATTAACCCGGCGCCCCGGAGGCAGATAACCAAGGCGGTGCTGGAAGGCTTGAGAGAGACGGGCCATGAGGGAGAGGTGACCGTCAGGATAGAGGTGCCCCGGGGAGAGGAGATGGCACGAAAGACCCTCAACTCGAGGCTGGGCATTGTGGGAGGGATATCCATCCTGGGGACCAGGGGCACGGTCATCCCCTTCTCCAACCAGGCCTATAAGGCCACCATCACCCTCGCCATGGACGTGGCGCAGGCCCAGGGATCCGATACCATGGTCCTCAGTACCGGAGGCAGGAGCGAGCGGTTCATGAGAAACCACCGCAAAGATCTTCCAGAGGTCTGTTTTATTCAGGTAGCTGATTTCTTCAGGTTCTCCCTGGAAGAGGCCTCTCAGAGGTCCTTCAGGCATATCGCCTATGCCTGTTTCTTCGGAAAACTCCTGAAGATGGCCCGGGGCCACGGTTGCACCCATGCGAGGAAATCCACCATTGACCTGCCATCCCTGTCCCATTGGTCCAGAGAAGAGGGGATGGATGATGAGACCGCAGGTTTGATAAAGGGAGCCAATACGGCGAGAGAGGCCCTGGAGATCATCAGCGGCTCGGGGGTTAGAGACGGGATCTTGAGGCGCGTGATCCGAGAAGCCCTTTTCCATGCGCGAGGCTTTGCCGGAAAAGGTCCCCGGATTACCTACTGTGTCTTTTCCACGGAAGGGGAACTGTTGGCAGAAATGACAGATGAGGACAGGGATCGGGACCCGGGAGGATAGCCCCTTCCGGATGGCCGGGACGTCAAGGGAAAGTCCTGCGGCGGGCCAAACCATTGGCAACAGTCGCCCTTGGAGAGGCTGGAAAGCCTGATTGCTCGCACGAAAGGTATGGTGCCATGAAGAAGGTGCGCATAATAGGCGCGGGGATGGATCCCTGGAACATGCCCGAGGGGTTCAACGATCTGATTTACGGTGCGGACATCCTGGTTGCAGGGGGGCGCTTCCTTGCCCTTTTCCAGGATTTCAAGGGGGAGGCGATCCCTGTAAAGGGCGACCTGGACAAGGTGTTCAAGAGGATAGAGGAAGAGGCGGACCGTGACAGGGAAGTGGTGGTGCTGGCAGACGGAGACCCCCTGTTCTTCGGCATAGGAAGAAGGCTCATGGATTTCCTGGGAAAAGACCGCGTCGAGTTCCACCCCAATGTCACCACACTCCAGGTAGCGGCATCCCTGTTGAAGATACCGTGGGAGGATATAAGGACCGTCTCCCTCCATGGCCGCAAGGACATCCGGCCCCTCCTGAGGGCCCTTGCCTTTTCCGATAGGGTCGGGGTCTACACGGGGGATGCTCAAGGGCCAGCACTCGTGGCGCGCGTCTTGAGGGACAGGGGGATAGAGACCTTTGCCATGACCGTGCTGGAGGACCTGTGCAGGGAAGGCCAGAAGGTCAGGGAGGTCTCCCTTGAAGAGGCAGAGAAACTCCAGTTTTCGCACCTCAACTTCCTGTTGCTGCGCCGGGTCAGACAACCCGAGATCCCTCTCGGGCTGGGCATCGAAGACGACTCCTACGTCCACGAAAGGGGGATGATCACCAAGAGGGAGATAAGGGTCGTGGCCCTTGCGCTGATGCGTGTAAGGCCGGGGAATACGGTCTGGGACCTAGGGGCCGGGTGTGGTTCCGTTGCCATCGAGGCGTCCTGTTTTAGCAGGGAAGGACGGGTCTACGCGGTTGAGAAGGACAGAGAACGGGCGCAGCAGATCGGGGAGAACATCCGGAGGACGGGCGCTTATGGTGTCGAGGTGGTTGAAGGGACAATGCCGGGATGCCTGGTCTCGCTCCCCGATCCTGACAGGGTCTTCCTGGGGGGAGGCCTGAGGCATGGTCAGGAGATCCTGGAGCCGGTCGCAGAGAGGCTTCGGCCCGGGGGGAGGATGGTGGTCAACGCGGTCCTCATGGGGTCTCTGTGGCAGGTGAAGGGATACCTGGAGACCCTCAAATGGCCTTTTGGCATCACCCAGGTCCACGTGGCCCGCTCCAGGGAGACGTCAGGCGACCTGAGGCTCGAGGGGCTCAATCCGGTCTTTGTTTTGAGTGCTCAGAAACCGAAGGACTAGCAAAGGGGCAATCGTGAAAGAGGGGAGACCGATCAAAGACAATTCCTGTCCGGTTACCTTTGTGGGCGCGGGGCCGGGGGATCCCGAATTGATTACGGTGAAGGGACGGCGACGCATCATGGAGGCGGACCTGGTCCTCTATGCCGGATCCCTGGTGCCAAGGGAAGTGGTCTCATGCGCCAAGAAGGGCGCCAGGGTCCTGGATTCATCGTCCATGCCCCTGGAGGAGATCCATGAGGCCGTCATGGACGTGGTACGTTCCGGAGGAACGGTTGCCCGGGTCCACACGGGTGATCCGTCCCTTTACGGCGCCGTGAAAGAGCAGATGAAGCTCCTGGACAGGGAAAAGGTTCCCTATCAGGTGATACCGGGGGTGACGGCGGGCTTTGCTGCGGCGGCGGCAGCAAAGGTGTCTCTCACCGTGCCGGAAGCGACCCAGACAGTCATTTTTGCCAGGGCAGCAGGCAGGACACCGGTTCCCGATAAGGAAGAGCTGAGAAACCTCTCGACTCACCAGTGCACCATAGTCCTTTACCTCTCCGCCTCCAGGGTGGACGAAGTGGCAAAGGGCCTTCTGGATGGAGGATACCCTCCCCATACTACCGTGGTCGTGGGGCACAGGATTGGATGGGAAGATGAAACCATCCTGTTCACGACCCTGTCCCGATTGGCAGCCGAGGTGAAGGACAAGGGGATAAAAAGACAGGCGGTATTCCTGGTCCTTCCCGGAGAGGAGGGAGAGGCCCGTTCAAGGCTCTATGATGCGGCCTTTTCCCACGGGTTTAGGCACGGAAAAACCGGGCCACAGAAGGATGGGGGCTAGGGCGGCATGTCGCCGGGCAGGACAGCCATCTACGCATTCACACGAAAGGGGGCGACGCTCGGGAGGCGGATTTGCGAGGCGTTAAGGGGCGATCTATTCCTGCCCCGGAGGCTTGCAGAAGACTTCGACGCGATCCCCTTTTCAGCGGTGGCCCCCTTGGTCCAATCCCGGTTCGGGGACTACGGTGCCCATGTGTTCATTGGGGCCACGGGGATAGCGGTCCGAACCATTGGCCGCCTCATCCGTTCCAAGGTCACGGATCCGGCCGTTGTGGTGGTGGATCAGGAGGGGCGGTATGTCATCAGCCTGCTCTCGGGCCACCTCGGGGGAGGCAATGACCTTGCCCGGAGAATCGCCGGCATCACGGGCGGGGAGGCGGTTATCACTACAGCCACGGACCAAGAGGGCCTCCCATCTATAGACGTCCTGGCCCTTGAAAGGGGCTTGTCCATAGGGAACACGGACGGAATAAAGCACGTCAACGCGGCACTCCTTGAGGGGGGTCCGATCCAGGTCTTTGATCCTGAAGACAGGATGGGGCTAAGAAGGGGTATACCGGCGATAGAGGTTGTAGAAGTGGTCAGGGAAGGGGACTGGCGGCCGGGCATTCCCGGCCTATGGGTCACCTGGAAGGAAAAGGTGCCGATTGCCAAACAACTGGTCCTCCACCCTCGATGTCTTGTGGTCGGTCTGGGATGCAACCGGGGCACCACGGCTCGGGAGATATACCGGGTGATCCGGGAGTTGTTCGGTTCCGAGGGTTTAGGTCTCGGGAGCATCCTGTGCCTTTCCACCATTGACCTCAAGAGGGATGAGGAGGGACTGCTCGAGGCGGCCTCTTCCCTGGGGACGGAGATAAGGTTTTTCCCGGCAGAGGAGTTGGATAGGGTGAAGGTGCCCAATCCTTCTGACATGGCAAAAAGATATGTGGGAGCACGAAGCGTATGCGAAGCAGCAGCCATAACGGGGGCAGGGGGCGGGGAGCTCATCGTTCCCAAGCGGATATCGGGCAACGTGGCCCTGGCCGTGGCCGTGGCACCTTGAGAGTCGTCGGACTTGGCCCTGGCAGCCCGGAGCATTTGTCTCCCAGGGCGAAGGAGACCCTGGAAGGTGCCGAGGTCATCGTGGGGTACAAAGGGTATATCCAATTGATCGAACCAGGGCTCTTGAAGGGGAAAGAAGTTGTATCAACAGGTATGACCAAGGAGATCGAGCGCTGCAAGGGGGCCATAGAAAAGGCCCTTGAAGGAAGGAGCACGGCCATAGTTAGCAGCGGAGATGCCGGGATATACGGAATGGCCGGGCTGATCATGGATCTTCTGATTGAACAGGGGCTCGTGGATGATCTGGACGTGGAAATGGTCCCCGGGATACCAGCCCTTACCGCGGCAGCCTCTCTACTGGGCGCCCCGTTGATGCATGACTTTGCCGTCATTAGCCTGAGTGATCTTCTGACTCCATGGAAGATCATCGAGCGCCGCGCGAAGGCGGCCCTCGAAGCGGACTTCGTCCTCGTCATCTACAATCCAAGCTCACGGAAGCGAGATTGGCAACTGGGCAGAATAATGGACCTGGTGCGTGAGTGGAGAGGTGATGATGCACCCGTGGGCATCGTTCGTAATGCCATGCGGGACGGCCAGGAAGTGGTGGTAGGTCCTGCATCGGAGGCGGACTTGTCACGGGTGGACATGCTCTCCATTGTGTTTGTGGGAAACTCACAGACACGACTGGTGGCCGGAAAGATGGTCACTCCAAGGGGATACTTGAGTAAGTATGGATCAGACAAGGAACCATGAAGCGAGCGGATTTGGAGCGCACTCCAGGCTCGGGGAGCCCTCTTGAAGGCGCCATCGGACTTCGCCAATGATGGCGGAACAGGGGACAATGAACTATAGAGGCAAAGGATACAGGCACGGGGGCAGCCCGGCCGCAGACATGATCCGGCTGGGTCTCGATCCCGGACCTGTGCTGGATTTCAGTGTCAACATCAATCCGAGGGGAGCTCCTGCGCCCGTACGGGAGCGCTGGTCCGAGTTCTACGAGTTGATAGGAAACTACCCGGCCATTGAAGGGGACGGCGTAACCCGCTTCTATGAGGAGAGGTTCGGTATCCCAAGGACCCGATGCCTCCCCGGAAACGGCTCAACCGAGCTCATCTATATGATTCCCAGGGTCCTGGGTGTGGAACACGCGGTGGTGGTTACACCCTCCTACCATGACTATGAGCGTGCCACCTTACTTGCCGGTGCCAGGGTAACGCGCCTCAGGCTCTCACCTGAAGAGGATTTCGCCCCCCTTCCCGTGGCGGTCCTTTCCCGTGCCCTCGAAGAAGCAGATGCCATCTGGCTGGGGAGACCCAATAATCCCACCGGCACCCTGGCCCCCAAAAGAGATATGGTGGAGTTGGCCGAAAGGCATCCTGACAAATGGGTCATCCTGGACGAGGCATTTGTCCAGTTCCTGGAGGAATGGCAGGAGGAGAGCCTTCTCTTAGAACCACCAATGAAAAATGTGCTCGTGGTCCACTCGCTGACCAAGTTCTACGCCCTGGCAGGGCTCAGGTTGGGGGCCGTGGTAGGCCATGAACAAACGATTTCCCTCCTGAAGCAGGCCAAGGAACCCTGGACCGTGAACGCCGTTGCAGATAGGGTTGCCACCTTGATCATTGGGGCGAGGGATTATGACGAGGAGTCACGTAGGGTCATAGCCCAAGAAAGGGACCGCGTCTACACAAAGCTCAAAGAAGGCCCCGGATACAGGCCTTGCAATCCCACGGCCAATTTCCTCTTGTGCCGCTGGGAAGCGGGACAGGACCTGGACGACCTCCTGAGACATCTCCTTGTCAATGGCCTGTATGCCAGGGACTGCAGGAATTTCCCGGGCCTGGAAGAAGGTTTTTTTCGCATTGGGGTGCGCCGCAGGGCTGAGAATGACCGCTTGCTCGAGGTCTTGGCCTCAGCGCCCGGAGCCTGATGATGATCGAGGCCTTCCTCGTTCTTGTCCTTGCCTTCCTGCTGGATCTTGTGATGGGCGATCCGGCCTATCCTTTCCATCCAGTTCGTCTTATGGGTCGCCTGGTATCTTTTCTTGAACACACGACGAGAAGGATCGGCTGGGACAGCAGGCTGGGCGGGGTAATCCTTTTTTCCCTGTCCCAGTCAGTTGTCCTTTGTATCCTGTTCCTCCTTTCGAAGACTTTGGAGGCCGTCCACCCCGTCATCGAGACCGCCTTCGCCCTCTTTGTGTGCTATTCCTTGATTGCCTTCAAGGATCTTGTGAATCACATAGGACCGGTGATTGAGGCCCTCGAGAAACAAGACCTGGAAGGCACAAGAAAGGCCGTCTCTCTTGTCGTGGGACGTGATGTAACCTTCCTGGATAGACCAGGGCTATGCAGGGCCGCCATAGAGACCCTGGCAGAGAACTTCGTAGACGGGTTCTTGTCACCCGTTTTCTGGTACGTAATTGGAGCGTTACTGGGTGAAGCTTTAGACGTCAGTCCGGTTCTCTCGGGGCTTTGCCTGATGACGGCCTTCAAGGTGACGAGCACCATGGATTCCATGCTGGGTTACAGGCACGAGCCCTACCTGAGAATCGGCTGGGCAGGGGCCAGAATGGATGACCTGATGAACTTCATTCCCGCGCGGCTTTCCGTGGCGCCCCTTTCCATAAGTGCCATGCTGACAGGGTGCGATTTGGGAAGCGGGTTGAGGACGTTCCTCAGGGACAGGCTGAAGCACGACTCCCCCAACGCGGCGCATGGAGAGAGCTTCGTCTCGGGCGCTCTTCACGTTCGCCTCGGAGGTCCTACCCGGTATGCTGGCGGCATGAAGGACAAGCCGTGGCTGGGAGACGAATTCCCTGACCCGGAACCCAGCGACATTAAGAGATCCCTTTCTCTCATCCGAGCCTCTGCATGGGCAGCCATCCTCCTGGGGACGTTGATTTGTAATTCAGTATTTCGGCATGGGGCATGATGGCTTGCAGGGACTCTGTCTATCCTCATGTATGTGCGGGTCGGAGACTGATACACCACCGATCAAGGTTTTCTATGAGCAGGTTACCGGCAGCTTGTGGATCTGGGCAACAAGAGATTGATTAAACGGTAGGAATGAACTAATGTGGTATTAGTAATGGGAAGTAGTGGGAGGCCATCAAAAGGATAGGCCGTGATGCCGGAGTAGTTACTGAATTACAAATCAACGTCCCTGCCTAAAGGAGGGAGATTTCCTATGGCAAAGCATATTGGCATCGTCGCATGCAGTGCTGAAGGCGCGGCCCTTTGCTACAGAACGATCTGCATGGAGGCGCCTCAGTTCATGGGGGAGCACAGCCACCCCGAGATCACCATGCACACCCACCCCCTTTCGGAATACATGGAGCATATCCGAAAGGGTGAGTGGGAGGAAGTGGGCAGACTCATGCTTTCTTCAACACACAAGGTGGTGCAGGCCGGGTCGGAGTTCGCCATTTGCCCGGACAATACGATTCATGAAGCCTTTCAGTTTGTTATTTCTCGCTCCCCGATTCCCTGGCTCCACATTGCAGAAACGGTCGCAAAGGAGGCGAAAAAGAAGTCATATGCTCACATCGGGATCATGGGCACGAAGTATCTGATGACAGGCCCAGTTTATCCCGAGGTATTTAAGAAGGCTGGCATGCTTTTCAGCATCCCCGATGAAAAGGACCGGGAAAGAATCGACCGGGTGATTTTCGAGGAACTGGTCAACGGGATCTTCCGGGAAGAGTCCAGGCATTATTTCAACGATGTTATCGAGAGGCTCAAGGAAGGAGGTTGTGATACAGTGGTGCTGGGGTGTACCGAACTGCCTCTGATCGTGAACCCTAAGGATTGCCCCCTGCCGACCCTTGATTCTACGCGCCTCCTGGCAAGGGCCGCCCTCTATGAAGCGATTGGAAAGGAGTTTCCATGACAAGAAAGGAGATAAGGGATCAGGCGGAAATCGAAGCCATCATTTCGCGGGCCCTGGTGTGCAGAGTCGCCATGCTTGCCGAAGGATATCCTTATGTGGTGCCCCTGTGCTTTGGCTACAAAGACAACACCCTATATTTCCATACGGGCCTAAAGGGTAGAAAGCTTGAGATCCTGGAAAAGAATCCGAGGGCCTGCTTTGAGATGGATATTGACGTGGAAGTGAAGAAAGCGGATGCGGCCTGTAAATGGGGCGTGAAGTACCAAAGCGTCATCGGGTATGGGAGAATAAGTATTGTTCAAGACCCGGAAGAAAGGCGGAAGGGCCTTGACGTGATCATGGCTCACTATGGGGCAAAAGGGTCCTATTCCTACGATGAAGATATTTTGAGAAAGACTAATGTCCTGAGACTTGATGTGGAAAGCATGACAGGAAAGAAATCGTGATGGATGTTCGGTCTTGATTCAGTCTCTCTAGGGAGAAGCATAAAGGCGAGCCGGGTTGAGGGGCCAAGATACTTACTTACAAATCAACGTCCCCGTCTAACAGAGCCCATTGCGGCGTTTGGGTTTACGATAAAGACGATATCTTGAAACCGTGAAGACATGGGCAGCTTCCCCTGAGTCATCCATACTACTTGAAATGATTTCATTATGGCATGTCGGAAGGAGTTTCTCAAGGCGGGATTCGGATCCGGGCTCTCGTCTACCTTAAGGTGATCGGCCTTCCTTTGCTTTTGGAACGAGGTAACCGTGTTACGCTCTGGACGGCGATGCGGTCGCCTTACTACATAAGGGAGTTCCTCTGACACGGTCAGCTCGATCCATAGGCGAGGACATGGGCGGAAACCAAAATTCCAAATTCCGAACAGGCAAACCCCGAATCGCGACCAGGACGTCGACTGGAGGAGCGTTTGATTGATGATGGCCCTGCCTTGGTGCTTTGTGTCCAAAATCACAAATTCCAAGTGCCAAATTACAGGCAAATTTCAAATTCCAATATCCAATGACCAAAACCCTGTGCGAGAAGACATTGCTTGGGGTTTGGAATTCCGGTCATTGAGAATTGTTTGGCATTTGGGATCTGCTATTTGGGATGTGAATGAAACAGTGAACTTCCGATAGAGCAAATGCGCTCTTGGGATAACCAAAGCCCGGTCCTCTGGGCCAGGATATTTCCATATAGAGCTGCAGTTCGGGTTTCCAGTTCTTCCTTGACACTGAGGAGGTTGGTCTTCTATGCTTCGATCCCATGGTCGTGCCTTGACGAAGAAGAGACTTCCGTGAATGAGGTACTACGAAGGAGAAAACCATGTTCAGGACTTTACCCAAGTTTGAATATTTTAGCCCCGGCACCCTGGAGGAGGCCCTGGCGTTTCTCAGGGAGAACGGAGACAGGACAAGGATGCTCGCCGGGGGCACCGATCTCATCCCCCAGATGAGATGGGGAGAACATCGGCCCGAATATGTCATGAGCCTGGGCCAGGCCGAAGGACTCGACATCATGGAGTTCGGCGAAAAGACCGGCCTCAAGCTAGGGGCCATGTGCCGCATAGCGCAGATTGAGAAATCCCCTTTGATCAAGGCCCATTATCCTATCTTGTCACAGGCGGCATCCGTATTGGGCTCAAAGGAGATAAGGAACAGGGCGACCCTAGGAGGGAACCTCTGCACCGCGGCGCCGTCGGCTGACATGCCCCCTTCGCTCCTGGCCCTCGAGGCCAAGGCAGTGGTGGCCACCAGCAAGGGAGAAAGGGTTGTGCCCCTTGAGGAGTTCTTCAAGGGGCCGAAAGAGAATTGCCTGGGAAAGGACGAGATCCTCACCAGGATCGAGGTCCCGCCCGTGAAGCCGCACAGCGGAGGCGAATACGTCAAGTTCGGGAGGCGGCGGGCCATGGAAATAACCATGATCGGGGTGGCCGCCCTGCTCACCCTCGATCCGGGAGACGGCAGCTGCACAGAGGCGAGGCTTGCCCTGGCAACCGCCGCTCCCACGCCCATCAGGGCAAAGGGGGCCGAAAAAGTGCTTTCAGGCAAAGAGCCCGACGAGGAGATCATTTCGGAGGCTGCGACCATTGTCGTCGGGGAGTGCTCGCCGCGCTCCTCATGGCGAACCACAGAAGAGTATCGCAAGGAGTTGATCCCCGTGCTGGTCAAGAGGGCCATCAAAAGGGCACTGGAAAAGGTGGGGTAAAGGCAGTACCGTTCGCTACGGTGGGAGCGGTCATCCGGCATTCCCGAAACTTTATGAATGGTTGATGTAGAGGAATGGGGGATGGAATATCTCCAACTTCACATTATCCCGATCATCAGGGAAAGGGACTACTCTTGCTACTAGATGGAGGCGTCAAGTGAAGCACGATATCGAACTCAGGGTCAATAACGAGACATACAAGATTGAGATCCCGCCCTGGAGGACCCTCCTGGAGGCCCTTCGGGATGGTTTGAACCTGACCGGGACCAAGCAGAGTTGCGCGGAAGGGCACTGCGGGGCCTGTACCGTGATCGTAGACGGCGAGGCTGTCAACTCTTGCTTGATGCTGGCCGTTGAGGCCGGCGGAAAGGACATCCAGACCATAGAAGGGCTTTCCAGTGGAGGGGAGCTCCACCCGATCCAGGAGAAGTTCGTGACCCACGGGGCAGTGCAGTGCGGGTTTTGTACGCCGGGTATGATCATGGCCACCAAGGCGTTTCTGGAAGAAAATCCGAATCCCCAGGAAGAAGACATCAAGGAGGCCCTGGCGGGACACCTTTGCCGCTGCACGGGCTATGTCCAGATCATCGAGGCGGTCGTGGCGGCCGCAGGGCAGATGGCTCAGAGTTGAGAGAGGAAAGGAGTGTTTTGATGGCAGATCAGGCGACGGGATTGAACGTCATAGGCAAGCCCTATCCCAAGAAAGACGCCAGGATAAAGGTCACGGGGGAATGCAAATTTGCGGCGGACCTGGTGGTCCCGGGCATGCTTCACGGCAAGATGCTCAGGAGTCCCCACGCACACGCAAGGATCCTGGGCATAGATACTTCCAGGGCAGAAAGGCTCCCGGGGGTGAAGGCGGTGATCACGGGGAAGGACTTCCCCGGGATCACCTATGGCAACTTTATCCACACGAGGGACTACCTGCCTCTGGCCTTGGATCGGGTCAGGTACATAGGCGAGGAGGTCGCAGCGGTTGCGGCCATAGACGAGGACATGGCGTATGAGGGCCTGGACCTTATTGAGGTGGAGTACGAGCCCCTGCGTGCTGTCTTTGGCCCTGAAGAGGCCATGAAGGAGGGGGCGCCCCTGCTCTATGATGATAAGCCCAACAATATAAGTTCCAAGTCCGAGTGGGCCTTCGGGGATGTGGAGAAGGGCTTCGAGGCGTCTTACCTCATCAAAGAGGAAACCTTCGAGACCCAGGCTATAAAGCACGGGATGCTCGAGACGCACACCTGCATCGGATACTGGGATGCCACTGACAGGATTACCCTGGAGGCGTGTAAGCAGAGCCCCTACACGGCCTGGAGACAGCTTGCCATGGGCCTGGGGGTCCCACCCAGTAAGATCCGCATGAAGCAGACCTTCGTGGGAGCCGGCAATTCCGGGGGGAAGCAGGAGGCCCTGCCCATGGACTTTGCAGCGGTCATGCTCTCCAAGAAGACAGGCCGGCCCGTCAAGATCTCCCACACCATGGAAGAGGTCCTGCTAATGGGCCATATGCGCCATCCGTACAAGATCCGCCTCAAGCTGGGCGTCGACAAGGAGGGTTTGATCCAGGCATTGGACTGCTTCGCTATCGCGGACGGGGGTGCCCACAGCAGCATCGGCCAGTTGAGCATCTACCTCATCAGCGCCTTCATGATGATGGCTTACAAGATCCCCAATGCCCGTTACAGGGGCTACCGGGTGTACACCAATAAGTCCTTTTGCGGTGCCCTCAGGGGACACTGCGCCCCACAGATCAATTTTGCCCTCGAAGGGCTCATGGACGAGATCGCCCAGGAGCTTGGCATGGACCCCCTCGATATCAGAAAGAGGAATGCCATGACCCCGGGCTACGAGGCCCCCAACGGATTCAAGATCACTACCTGCGGGCTCAGAGAGGCCCTGGACAAGGCCAGGGAAATGTCCGGCTGGGACGAAAAGAGGGGCAAACTGCCCAAGTACCGGGGCATTGGCGTGGCCTCCACCGGGTTTATCAGCGGTTCCAACATCATGGGGATGTCGGCCTGTTCGGCCATGTTGAAGGTGCTTGAAGACGGGACCGTGGCGCTCCAGAGCGGGGCCACGGACGTGGGACAGGGTTGCGACACGGTCCTACCCATGATCGTGGCGGAGGTGCTGGGGATCGAGCCGGATGATGTGAGCTTTGCGTTGATTGACAGCGACCTCACTCCCATGGACGGGGGGACCTGGTCGTCAAGGGTGACCTTCTATGCCGGCAACGCGGCCAAGATGGCGGCCCTGGACGCAAAGAGGCAACTCGGCCGGGTAGCTGCGGAGGTATTCGATGTCAAGGAGGAGGACCTTATCTTCAAGCACAGGCAGGTGTCGGTCAAGAACGACCCGGAACAGAGTATGGACTTTGCGAGGCTCGTCCGGTATTGCCAGAACAGAAAAGGCATGACCATTATGGGCAGGGGGTATTACAATGCGCCGGTGGGAAATCTGGATTTCTCAAAGGGGACGGGAAACTTCAGTGCCGCCTACAGCTATTACGCCCAGGTCTGCGAGGTAGAGGTAGACCCGGAGACAGGCCTAGTAGACATTTGCAACATGTGGATGGCCCACGACGGGGGCCGGGAACTGAATCCTATGCTGGTCAGGGGACAGCTGATAGGGTCCACGGTCATGCATGTGGGCCAGGCCCTGTTCGAGCAACTCATCCGGGATGAGAAGGGAAACACGTTCAATACGTCTTTCAGGGACTACAAGATGCCGACCTTTAAGGATATACCCGGGTCCCAGGAACTCTTCTCCCTGGAGATACCGGATCCGGAGGGCCCCTTCGGTGCCAAGGAGGCAGGTGAGGGGGCAAGCGCACCTGTCCTGGCATCCATCGCCAATGCCGTATCTGATGCGGTGGGCACGCGCTTTAGGCGTCTGCCCATTATACCGGAGGAGGTCCTGAAGGCCATAAAGGGAAAGAGTCGGTAGGGAAGAGTTTCCGCCGACACGGTCGGCTCGGTCCATATAAGGAGGGAGAAGAGATGGCGGCACAGAGGAAGACCCACAGAGAGATACTGGACGGCCTCTGGCATCCCTTTACCCGGGAGGAAATAGAAAGGTACGCGGCCAAGGGGTTTTTCCATAACATCACGGTATGCGACTGCCTGGATCGGAATGCGGATCTCCGGCCCGACAGGCTGGCCGTGGCAGGCGAAAACAAGGGACTGGCCTGGAGAGAACTCCGGGAGAAGACCAACCGTGTGGCCATTCATCTCTTGAAGATGGGGATAGGGAATGGAGACTTTTTCGTGCTGCAGCTCCCGAACGTCGTCGAATTCCTTGTCCTCTACTTTGCTCTCAACAGGATCGGGGCCATTCCGGTCATGTGCCTTCCCCGCCATCGCCGCATGGAAATTGACCACGAACTGCGCGTCCATCAAGCCAAAGGCATTTGCGTGCCGGTTGGAGAGAAGTTTGATTACGTGGCAATGATAGAGGAACTCAGGCCGCGGCACGAACAACTCGAGGTGCTTCTCACCATCGGAGGAGAGGGGCCGAGAGGATGGAAGGCCGTTGAAGAACTGCTCCAGGAACCCGCGGAAAAGGATTACCCCAAGAACTACCTTTACCGGTTCAGGCCGGATCCCAACGACATTTGCATAGAACAACTCTCCGGTGGTTCGACAGGTGTCCCGAAGGGCATTCCCAGGACACACAACGATTACATATGCGGCTGGGACTTTGTGGGACGGACAGCGGGCTATACGGATGATTCCGTGGGCCTGGTAACCATCCCGGTTGCCCACAATGCGTCCATGGAAAACATCTGTGGCCCTGTCATATATCGGGGAGGTTCCATGGTCCTCTGTAACTCCCCGAGGCCTGAAAACAGCTTCCAAATGATCGAAAAGTATAAGGTCACCCACACCCTGATCGTGCCTGTCCTGGTCCTCTACTGGAAGGATGCCTTCGACATTGCCAGGAAATACGACCTGAGTTCCTTCAGGGTCCTGGCATCAGGGGGACAGAAATCCCGGCCCGAGGTCGTGGAGTGGTGTATCGACACCTTCGGGGTCAACTTTGTCAACACCTTTGGCATGGCCGAAGGCCCTCAGATTACCACCCGGTGGGACAGCCCCAAGGATGTTCAGATGTATACCGTGGGAAGACCCATCATTGAAGATCCCGAGGTGGAGGTGAAACTCGTCGATGATCAGAACAGGGAGGTCAAAAGAGGAGAGGTCGGGGAACTGGTCGTGAGGGGGCCGCTCAATTTCAGAGGATACTTCAAGGCAGAGGAAGAAAATAGGTTGGCCTTTGACCGGGATGGTTTTTTCCACACGGGAGACTTGATGTCCCTCAGGGAAGACGGGTGTTACGTTGTGGAGGGCCGGAAGAAGGACACTATCCTTAGGGGAGGGGAGAACGTCTACCCGGAAAGGGTGGAGGATCAGCTCAAGTCGCACCCCAAGGTGGCCTACTGTGCGGCCGTTGGCATGCCGGACATGGTCCTGGGGGAAAAGATGTGTGCTGTGGTCCAGCCCGTGAAGGGTAAAGAGGTCGATTTCCAGGAGATCGTGTACTACCTCAAGGACAAGGGCATGGCCGTATTTCAGTTGCCGGAGAGGATTGAAATAGTTTCGGGGTGGCCTCTTACCCCGGTAAACAAGATAGACAAACGGAGACTGCGCGCCTACGTCACAACAAAGTTATACCAGGAAAAGGTCATCGACAAGGATATCGGAGACGAGTATCTCAAAAAGGACAAGGTCACCATCGATGATGTCCTGTCCGGACGCATAAAGATAGATTTCACAGGCAAACCCGCGTGAAGGGCGCCTTCTGCGTGATTTTCAGGTAAGGCGGATCAGAAATTCAGGATAAGGTTGTGGGTCTTACCGGTATCCCTCTCCCTGATCCTTGTTCGGAGACTCTTGGCCGACTTGGCTTCGCCAGGGAAAAACAGGAAGCCATAGGCCAGGCTCCTGGGCTCAACGGGCCTGGTTTGAAGGTCCTTCTGCTGGAGGTCTTCGATGATCTTCCACCTAGCATCGTCCGAGCCGTAGGCCTTGACACCGCCAAGGGTGGCACCCGCAGCAACACCTGCCGCAGCCCCCTTTCCCGCGGACTCAGCAACGTTTTCCCCGGTCACGATCCCCACGGCAGCCCCGATCACGGCCCCGGCCGCAGCCCCCATGAATCCTCCATAGGCCCCTTCCTTGAAAACCTGCTTTGTCTGGGCGTACTTGGTGGCCCTGTCATAGGCCATGTCTTCGGAGAGGATAGGCCACAGATTGCCCTCATAGTCCTCCAGGAAAGACTGGGTGGCATCGATTTCAAGGGTATGAGAGCCCTGATTGTCGAAGACGACCTGGACGGGCAGCATCCCGGCCCCCCGGACATCAAAGCCGAAGGCCTCCTTGGCTTCTGAGGGGTCGGCGAATGCCTTGGCGGCGATAAGGGCTCCTGCCGCTCGGGTGGCGTTGGGGTAGGCTGCCGGGGTCTTGAATGGAAGCGGCTTGGCCTTGTAGGCCGTGCCGCAGGAAAAGGCAAAGAGGAGCAGAAAGGCGCAGCAGATTGTTAAGATATTTCTCCCTGCTTTCATTGTACATGCCCCCATTGGTTAGGTCTTTTGCTACAGATAATAACGCATTTTGGGGATTATTCCACTGAAAAAATGCCGCTCAAAATCCTTCCGAGTGTGTGCCTCAGCTTCATTGCTTACGGGACAACTTCTTTGTCCGGTTTGTAGGCGAGGAGCATAGGCAGGGGAATCCTCAAACGAATGGCCCCTTCAGGGCAGATGTGGACGCAGCCGGCAAAGTGACTGCATTCCTTCGGGTACGTAACCGACGGGATCTCTCCTTTCTCAGACCCGTAGAACACGTCTTCGCTGCAAATATCGACGCATTTACCACATCGGCTGCACTTCTCTTTATCAATGACCGGTGGCATGGTTTCCCTCCCTAGTATGGTTTCCAGGAGATGAGGTTTCTCCCATCCCTTTTGCAGATGATATGTCTCTTGTTGAGGGTGGGATTGGTAAAGGGATAATCCGGCCTGGCATGAAGCCCCCTTGTCTCCTTTCGGTCCATGGCCATAACAAAGGTGATTTCACCGAGATCGAGCATGTTCAGGACCTCGAGGCATCGGGAAAGTTCATGGGGGTTGCGTGCTACCATTTCCTTATGGGCCTTTTCTTTGATGCGCCGGAGATGGAAGAGGCCCTGTTTAAGCAGGGTCTCATTACGAACGTGCCCGGCATAATCCAGCATGGTCTGTTGCATGGCAACGGTGGTCTCTTCCCAGTCAGGCCCGCTCTCCCTCCCCCTCAAATCGGCAAGCATTTTCTTCCTGGTATCAATGACCGGCCTCTTCTTCTCGATATTCCTGAACCTTTTACCCTGGACATAGTGGGCGGCACTCTCGCCGCCTATGTAACCGAAGGTGGCTGCTGCGGAGATATCGCCGAATGCCTCGTCACCTGCCGCATACAGCCCCTTGATGGTGGTCTCGGCCCTTTCATTGGCCACGATCAGGCCTCCGCCCCTCAATGGATAGGTGGCGAACTCAATGGGGTGTCTCCTGAGGTCCATCCCTTCTTCTTCCATGTGCTCCAGGAGTGATACGTTTCCTTCGTGGACCATCCAGTGCATCATGTATTCGTAGTCTTCTTGGGAGATACCGGTGCAATCCATGTAAAGGGGTCCTTTCCCCTCCTTCATGTATTGCTCGGGTGCGAGCTTGTTGACCTCGCAGATCATGTCACCGTACCTCCTGTCGGGTTTGTCCACGAAGGTCCCTGCCGGTTTGCCGTCCCAGTTGCGGACAACCCCTACCCAGGTGGCCTGGCCGAACTTTGTAAAATACTTCGGGCCGATGTGCCTCTGGGACATCTCCAGGTTTTGTAGCTCCGCGCCGACCCGGTACGCCATGGCCCTGCCGTCACCGGTCTGGACGTTTCCGTGGGGGTCATTCCCGATCCATCCCGGAGTCAGGGGAGGATAAAGCTTGGAGCATTTGCCGGTGCCCAGGATGATCGCCTTGGCCTGAAAGAGGACGGCCTTGTCTTCTCTGGTCTTGATCCCTATGGCCCCGGTGACCCGATCCCCTTCCCTGAGAAGGTCAAAGACCATGACACGGTTTAGGAGCGTGGCTCCTCGATCCTTTGCCTGCTTGGCGAGCACCTTTTTCTGGAAACGGCCCTCATATTTGATATGGGTCATGGGGTGGCCCGGAAAGGAGTGTCCGGCGAATTCCCATCTGCCCTTGTACCTCATAGGGATGCCCCATTCGTCCCAGAGCTTGACCACGTCAAAGGCCTTGCCGAACTGGGCCCTGAGGATGTCTTTGCCAATGAGGATCTCACCCTTTGCGGTCTTGATCAATTCCTCGATCCAGGCGTCCTTATCCTCACCGTGGACCTCAGGGATGTAAGTCTCAAAATGATCATTTCCCATCCTGCCGCAGCCGCTGTAAAGCACACTACCCTTTTCTGCAACAACGACCTTTGCCCCGAGTTCGCTCGCCCTGATGGCTGCCATGAGGCCGGCAATGCCTCCGCCGATACACAAGACGTCGGTTCTTATGATTTCTTCATCCATGGTATCCTTCCACCTCTGAAAAGAATCTGAGCCTCTCGTTCAACACGCTGTTGTAAGCGGTGAAATGAGGATTGAAGACACACATCCATACCATTCTAGGCGCGAAGATGCAAAAGGAAATCTTGGAGCCTGTCCTTTTCCGGAGCAGAGTGTGTAGAGTGCTGCCTTAGGGGACCTTTTCACAAGACACAAGAGCTTTCCGGTACGCGGTGGGTGAACGGATCCAAAAAAAAGTCATGAGAATGGAAGGATTTCCAGGTTCTAAGCTCTTTGGCGTAAAGTCCTACCGACATTCATATTGACATGAACATCGGACTTCCGATATCCTCTCTTCGCAGCCAGGTACGTCTCCAAGACTTCGAATTGAATGAGAAGACGAAATGGCGTCTGATTCTAAGACAACTCGCGAGGAGGGAAACAAGTGGTTTGGCCAGTGACTCATCCTGTCGGTACCACCTATTATGATCCTGAAAGGGCCTTCAACGGCTACACGATCTGGGCGCCCCTTGCATCAGATGGCGAGGTCAAAGAGGAATCCGGCGTGATCAACCTCATGGATATGGCTGGAAGAATATTACACACATGGAGGACCGCGTTTCCGGTACACTATGGCAGGTTGCTCCCTAATGGTAACATGTTTGCCATGCTCCGGCGTGTGTCGGAAGGTTCACCCTTGGCGGAGGGGTACCATATGGGTGGAGCAGGGGGTTTGATCGTGGAATACAACTGGGAAGGGGATGTCCTTTTCGAGTGGGATGATCCTTGCAGCCACCATGATATGGCCAAGCTGGCCAACGGCAATTACATCTACGTGGGCTGGGAAAAAATCCCACGGGACATGGCTCCGAGGGTGCGGGGCGGGCTGCCTGGAACGGAGCATCACGACGGAACCATTTTTTCCGACTATTTCAGGGAGATCGATCCTGAAGGGAATATCCTGTGGGAGTGGCACGCCTTTGAGCACCTTGACCCGGACATAGACGTGATCAGCCCCTTTCATGCCAGGAATGAGTGGTCCCATATCAACAATATCGATATCATGCCGGACGGAAATGTCCTTAGCAGCTCGAGGCATATGGACAGTGCCTTCATCGTGGAGAAGGATACAGGCTCTATCCTGTGGAGATGGGGGAACGTTGCGTACTATGACAGGGACAAGGGGCAGGTACTGCTCGGGAACGTGAAAGATCCCAGGACCATGGGCGGACCCCACGCGGCCCACGTGATCCCGGAAGGCCTCCCCGGGGCCGGGCACATGTTGGTTTATGACAACGGCATGTATGTTTACGGGTCCCGGGCCATAGAGGTGGATATCAAGACAGGCGAAATCCTGTGGCAAACAGAGGATCATGGTCCCGTGCCCTATGTCTACGGCAGAAACCACTTCTCTCCATTTATCAGTAATGCGCAGCGGTTGGCAAACGGCAACACGCTGCTCTGCGAGGGCCAGAACGGTGTGTTCATGGAAATCACCAGGGAACAGGAGCTTGTCTGGCAATATGTGCGGCCCACCCCGTCGGCGGGGAAAAGGATCATGTGGGGGGTATTCAGGGCTTACAGGTATGCCCCCGACTACTGCCCTCAATTTGCATCCCTGCCCCCTGCCGAAGGAGAGGCCATCCTACCAGACGTACCACACGGAATTACCTGGTAAAGTCCCGGTTTTCCCTGGTCAGCCATCAGGCGTGGTGAAGCGCAGGGGGGTCATCCATCCGTCACCTCGCCATTGGCGAGCTTGATGATGTTTGAGACCTTTTCTTCCAGGACCCTGACCTCTTCCATCATGGTTAGGAGGTATTCCCTGTTTGGGTCATCTTCCCTGGATTTTTTGTAGAGTCTGCGGGCGAATCCCCCTACGACCGTGAGGGAATTCCTGAGTTCGTGGGCGATCCTCTGGGAAAGGTCACCGATCGTGGCCAGTCTCTCCGCCCGGATGAGCTGTTGGGTCTTTTGTTCAAGTTCGGCTGTTCGTTCCCTTACTTTTTGTTCCAGCCTTCGATTCAATTGGTAGATCTCTTCATAGAGCCGAGACATGTTGATGGCGATACCGATCTGGTTCGTTATGGTGTAGATGACGTCATTGAACCGCTCGTGAAAGTAGTCCCTCTTGCGGCTGGCGGTTACCAGGACGCCAATGGTTTCCCCTTCGACTTTTATGGGGGATACTGCAAACGACCGGATGTCCTCGCGCACGATACGGTTCTTTAATTGATGCTTTTCCATGGCTTCACTGTCATTGACAATGACTATCCGACCGGTAAGAAAGCACTCCCCAGAATAGGTCTCATTGTTGGGAGCAGAGGTTGCCTCCCTCACGAACTTTTCGCTGAGGCCCCTGTGGCTCTTTATTCTGAGCTTGCCGTCCGGGTCCAGGAGGCGGATGGAGCAGGTATCCAACCTGAATTCTCTCACGAGGAGATCGACAATGGCGTCGAGCACGAGTTGGACATCCAGGAGAGAGGAGACGAACCTCGTAATCTCATGGAGAATCCTGACCTTCTGTTCGGCCTCTCTCAGTTGCCGGGGGGTGTAATCCATGTTGGGGCCTTTTGGGTCTTCTAGGAGGCTACCAAGCTTCGCCACCATGGAACCATGTTTTGTCACGCAGGACTCATACTATTCCGAGGTCTTAGGGCCTTTTGCTTCTTCCTCAAGGCGGTATCTCTTTTGGCTCTTGCGGCACAATTCCCAAATAATACACTGTGGCCTGAACTTGCAATAGGTGCACGGATCGGTGCATGCCTCGCAATTCTCCAGACATTCCCGGCAGTAACCTATGTCCATTTTCTGGCAGCAAATATAAGTTTCGCGATCAGGGTGGTAGCGACAGGGCATGTATTCTATCTCCAGGTAGAGATTGATTTATCCCGCCCGCAGAAAGCCACGGCTTTAGCCGTGGATGAATGCGGCTAAGAGCGGGATGTCCTACCACCAAGTCCCGCCGATCGCGACGCAATTCGGCGAAACTAAGTGGTGCCACGCGCTTGCCCGTGGGAGTCCACATTAGAGGCTTTTTTTGCAGATGTCAAGAAGGCAAGGCGAGATGGGCGTCTCTGGTATTTCAAGAATGATGCATAGAAAGATGAAATTGTCGGTCGGCAACCAACCTGTTGCCTTGGATCCTGCTCCATTGCGTTTGACTTTTTTACCGCTTCGTCGTATAGGTCTCCAAGGGATCCACTTGGGATGACATGGAACAAATGGCCTTCATTAGCACGGACAAGCAAGCAGATAGAAAAGGGGTTTGAGAGAGAAGTATTTTCAACCAATTTGACGGCTTCGTAAGAGGTCCAGTTCCTCGCAGGGCGGGTCTGGTGATCCGCGTTACGCTTCATCTCGTTGTGATTTCCCGGTTCGTTCGGCGGGGATCACGTGAGATTCGCGCGCTCCCGATAACGGGATTGCGCAAGCTCCACTTGAACCTTGCTTGAAGCTCTTTACTTTGCCATCTCAATTTTGACCTTTTGCGAATTCATAAATTCGATGCGTGGGAATAATGGGAGATGAAGAAAAGAAAGGGGGCTAAAGTCTATGGAAGTACGTACTGTATATTTCGAAAAGCGAGGTCCGGAGAATACAGTCGGGACCCTGGAACTGGCAAAGGAGCGGGCGGATGCCCTTGGGCTCGAGGATGTTGTGGTTGCTTCATTGAGTGGAGATACCGGGGCCAGGGCATCCGAGGTCTTCAAGGGATACAACTTCGTGGTTGTGGCAGGGGTGGTCGGTTTCAGGGAGCCCAACAAGGTTCGATTGCTCGACAAGAACCGTGCGGTGATCGAGAAAAACGGAGGGAAGATCATCTTTGCGGGTCATGCCTTCGGGATGCTTGGAAGGGCGGTCAAAAACAAGTTCGGAGCCATCCAGGTGGATGAACTGATCGCCCAAGTATTGAGGCTCTTTGGCTCCGGTGTGAAGGTAGGGTGCGAGGTCACGTGCATGGCGGTGGACGCTGGACTGGTAGCCTCGGGGAAGGAAGTCATCGCCATAGGCGGCAGCGCCAAGGGGGCTGATACGGCCGTTGTCCTGAAGGCAGCGAACACGCATAACTTCTTTGACACACGGATACTCGAAATAATATGTAAGCCGCGGGAGTAAGCTGCCCGTTTGAGTCATCCGGATGGCCGGAAAAAGCAGCCCAAGGAAGGGCCGCGGGAATCTGGTGCGTCCGTTTCCTCTTCGACCGGGCTCAGGGCCATTGGGCCAAAGAGGGGTCAGAGAGCAGGCTTCCCGTCAATGAAGGCCGGGCACGTCTGAGGCGCTTGGGGTGTTCAAGTCGTTCCCCATTTTGTGAGCCACTCTTTTTTCACTTCCGGATTGACGGTATAGGTGGGAAAGCGGCCCTTCAGGGCCATGATGACCTGACCCATGGCCTTGTGCCAGTATTCGGCTTCGGAGTCGGAGGCCGTGGAGTACCAGGCAGAGTGCCCCGTGAGAATGACATTGGGCATCCTGAGGAGGGGATCTTGTGCCGGAACAGGCTCAACGGCAAGCACGTCAAGCCCGGCCCCGGCGATCATCCCTTCTTGAAGCGCCCTGATCAGGGCGTCCTGGTCAACGATTCCACCCCTTGCGGTATTGACGAGGTAGCAGGTGGGCTTCATCTTCTTGAAGGCCTCCTCGTCAATCATGTGCCGGGTTTCACTTGTGAGATTGGCATTGATACTGATGATGTCCGAATCTCTCAGGAGGGTGTCCAGGTCCACAGGCTGGACTCCGTGAGTCTGCATGACGGCACCAAACACGTAAGGGTCGTAAGCAATGACCCTCATGCCTATCCCTTTTGCCTTGAGGGCCACGGCAGTGCCTATCTTCCCAAATCCGATTATTCCCAGGACCTGATCCCGGGTCCTAAGGATGGGGTGGAGAATATCCCTGACTGCTTCCCTATTTCCAGGCGTGAAATGAGTTTGCCTCTCCCTGACATCCCTGTCCAGGGGAAAGAGTTTTCGGGCCAGGGCCATCATGAGGGCGATAGCCTGGCTCGAGACCTCGTCCACGCAGTAATCGGGGATATTGGTGACCGCAATTGCCCTTTCCGTGGCCGGCTCCAAGGGGATGCGGTCATACCCGATGGACGTGGTTGCAATGATGCGGCACCTGACGAGAGAGTCCAGGACCTTTTCAGACCATTCCTGTGCGGGACTCGTACATATGATCGCGTCCGCGTCTTGACAATGGGAAATGAGGTCTTCCTCGGCAGTCCACAGGCCTCTTTCAATGTCAGCGTCCACGGAGTCCAGCAGGCTGTCACCGTAATCGATTTCGGGAATAACAAAGGTATTTACCACCTTAAAGGTCATTAGTGCCTCCTTTCCTCACGAGACAAAGTCGGGTCCGGGTGTAAAAAGACGCTCCGGAAGTCACTCGCCATCGCCAAAATGCCCCGTGCAGAAGCACGGGGTGCTTCACGATTCCTTGTAAATCTTGAGAGCCACAGACGTTTCAATGTTGCCCGTCACAGGATCATAATGCTTCAGGTAATTGGGAAGGATCTTGCAGAAGTTGCTGCCCTTTCTCTTTGCGATGGGCCTTCCTTTGGCTACAAGACCTCCCTGGCCCGCTATTCCGAGAGTGGCGGGATGCTGACCCTCCATGAATTTCACGACGCCTCTTTCCCTTGCGCCGTACCTGTTTTCCATCCAGATCCGGTCACCCTCTTTGATTCCTTTCCTTTTCCCCAGGCTGGGGTGGATGGTCACCGTGTAGGTATAGGGGCACAGATGGCTCACTTCGTCCAGCATGGGATTCTGGTAGGTGGTATTGTTTGTGTGAAGGATATCCCTGTAGGAAAAGCCGATCAGGTCGAATTCCTCATCAAGTTCCATGTAGCTGGCAGGCCAAAACCAGGAGGGCAGCGGGGTGTATTGTTCGTGGTGCAATCTCAGGTCCACTTGCCGGCAGACCTTTTCGACCTCGCGCTTTGAATGGATCAAGAACTCCATGTAAACCGGGACCCTTGAGGGTATCTCCCAGCGCCAATAGACATCCTCAACCGGCTTCTTCCAGGTGGCATAACCCTGTTCCCAGACCTTTTCAGCATCTTTGCCATATATCCACCTGAAGAAGCGTTCCCCTATCTCTTTCCAGGTAAGGTCCTCACCGGGCTTGAGTTTTAAGTCCTCATCTTCCACGCTATAGTGCCTGTTCATGATTTCATAGTACCTGTCCCGAAACCCCGCCCTCTTGGCGATCTCAAGCAGGACATCCATGAAGAACCTTGCCTCGCCCGGGGGTGGCGCGACTGCCTTTTGCATATGGACATACCAATCTTCGTAGGAAGGGCTCTGGCTGAAAAAGTAGGAGTCAATACCGCTGCTCCAGCAGTCCTTTTCCAGGTAGCATACGTCGGGGAGGATGATATCACCAACTGCCTCGTCCGTCTCATTGACCCATATATCAAAGAGGACCACAAACATATCCTTGAAATACGCGACGGAATCCTCCCAGTCACAATTGCTGATGATGAAATTGGAGGCAGGACCTATGATCATCTCCGGCTTTGTGGTCATTCCGAGCTTCTTCCATATCTCCTCCCTCTCCCTCACATAGCCGATGTGGGGACAGGTGGCATGGGGCCAGAAATCCACACACCCCACGTTCTTTTGGGGAACGCGGGGTTTCCTCGGGGGCCATGGATCATGGCCGTAGAAGACACCGGGAATAATCACGCCGTCGGGGCCGACCCTTGATCTCCTCTCATAGTGTCCCCCGGGATAGGCCCTCCGAATAGAAGGCCACCCCAGAGTTCCGCCGGGCACGTCCTCGGCCCCAACAAGTTCGTTGAGGAGGTCGACGGCGGCGGCCTGGTGGATCCCGTTGGAATGACCCTGTCCGCCCCGGAACAGGACGGCAGAAACGGGCCTGTAGGGGAAGGACTTGCCATCAATGGTAATCGTGCTGCCTATCTGGGCATTTTCAACCCATTCCTCCGCTATACGCCGTATCGTCTCGGCAGGGACCGTGCTCACCTCTGACGCCCATTGGATTTCATAGTTCCGAAGGTGCTCTTTCAAGGCCATGAAAGCCGGGCGACATCTGAGGCCATAGACGTCAAAGTCCCCTTCCAGGGCATAGTCTTCAGGCCTTTCCACAGGATCATCGAAGACCTTGACTTTCCCCTCTCCTTCATCAAAGATCAGTGGCTTACCGGAGTCCCGGTCCCTGACATAAGTCCCGTCTTCGCCTATCAGGTAAGGCAGGTTTGTTTTGGCCTTCAGATAAAGAAGGTCGTATTGCTTCATGACATTGAGGATGTGGTTACACATGGCAAGGGCCACGGCAGAGTCTGTTCCGGGCAGAATCGGCACCCATTCCATGGCCTTTCCTCCTGCAAAATTGCACATGGGATCAAAGACAACCTCCTTGACCCCCCGATCCAAGGCCTCTGCCCGCAAACGGGCGTTTGTCATGGCCGAATGCCCTGAGCCGGTCCCCTTGCTGGCCCCGAACTTGATAACATACCTGGTATACCTCCAGTCCGGTGCCACGGACCATGAGGCATGGATAAGGCCTCCCATCATGTGGGCGGCATTGCCGCAATGAAGGCTTGAGCCTCCCGTTACAATGCAACCGTTGGCTATGTGGGGATCCTGGCCGAAGGCATGGGCATATTTGATCACGTGATTGTGCGGTCCGTCACTCGCCCTCTGGGTCTGGTTGCTGATCAGGATCTTATAGGGGTCATCCCGGATTATTCTCTTCATTCTCTCGGAGATCTCTTCCAGGGCCTCGCCCCAGGATATCTCCTTCCATTTCGGGTCAACACCCAGGCCCTTTTCAGGGTTGGTCCTCTTCAGTGGTTTTTTCAGGCGGTTGGGGTCGTAATGATACATGAGGCCGGCAACCCCCTTCCCGCATATCCCTCGGCTGCCCATAGTACTGCCCGGGATCCCCTCTATCTTGACGGGCAGACCATTTACACGACGAACCCTTATGGCACAGCCACAATAGCAACAACCGCAAGTGGTGTTGATCCATTCATCCTGTTCTATGTTTACGCCATTGGATCGGGGTCCTGGCATATTCGCTATCCTCCATGATCAAAAGGCTCTTGGGCGCCTGTCCTTGGGATCCAGAGCCAAAGAGGTCACTCTATGTAGAATACGGATGGTTCCGTTTCAAACTCGGGGTGGAATGGGACTCCTTTTCTGGCCCTTATCAGGTTGGATACCTCACTTTCGGGATCATCAATATCTCCGAATACCCTTGCGTTGGTTGGGCAGGCAGTCACGCAGGCGGGAGTTGCCTCAAAGGCATCTCCCGGCATCAGGCCCTTGCTCATTCCATCCTCTATTTTTTCGACGCAAAAGGTGCACTTCACGGCAGTGCCCTCTGGGAGAGGCTGAAGACGCATGCCCAGTTCCTCGGGCGGGGTATAGCCGCTGTCTTTAAAATAGGGCATATAGGACTTGAAAAAACTCCTGTGCTGGTAAGGACAGGCAACGATACAGGCCTTGCAACCCACGCACATGTCCGAATCCACGAGCACGATTCCGTCCTCCCTCTTGTGGCTGGCCCCGGTGGGGCATACCTCCACGCATGCCGCTTCTTTGCAATGGTTGCAGAGGACCGGAAGAATCTCCTTGGTAACCACCGGGTATTTCCCCTTGTGGGCAATCAGAACCCTGTTCCAGAAAATGCCCGGTGGCAAAAAGTGCTCCTCCTTACAGGACACGGTGCAGGAATAGCAGCCGACGCATTTCTTGAGATCTATCACCATGCCCCATCTCATTATCTATGCACCCCCTTGTATACCTTCACCCTCACGGACGTTTCAATTGATTGGGAGATGGGACAGAAGTACTTGTCCTCGACCATGAAAAGGGCGTTGAGGAGGCCGGACTTTCCTTCCGCCGGATGCCCTTTAAGCCAGTGACAACTGCCGTGGGCCATGGCAATGCAACGGGGATGTATGCCCTCCGTGGTATGGATTTTCACCTTGATTCTCTGGCCTGCCTCGTTCTCCAGGTAAGCCTCATCCATGTCTTCAATGCCTTTTTCCCGGGCAGTTTCGCTGTTCATGACCACGTTGAAGGTGAAGGGATTCATCTCGCTCACTTCAAAGAGCCACGGGATTTCTTGGGTCGTGGACGCGTTGTGCAATATATCCCTGTAGCCGAATGCAAACAGGTCAAAATCGCCGCTCTTGGCTTGGTGAGAGGCGGCCGGGAAATAGCTGATAAGAGGGACATACTGTTTCCAATCCAGCTCGTAGCCCCGGGGCTGGCAGATGTTCTTCACCTTTACGCCCTGGTCCACCAGCCACTCATGATAGATGGATGCCCTGGCATTGATCTGCCATCGCCAGTAAGCCTCCTCGGGTCTCTTTTTCCAGCGCATGAAGCCGTTATCGCGGAACCACTCGAGATCATGCTCATCCCCGAATCGCGCCCGCAAGACCCTGTCGGTCATTTCATCCCACGAGAGTTTTTCACCTGCCTGCCAAGGGCGGGGGCAGGCGGTTCTGCCAAGCCACCTGGCAATGACGTCCATATACCTGTCACGAAGGTCGAGTCTATCCCAGAGTTCCAGGCAGGTGTCGCCGATGAACCTTCTTTCGTACTCGGGTTCCACAATCCTGAGCATGGGATGGTATTCCCAGTCCAGCATGCCGATAGGGTAACTGAATACGTATGCCTCGCCAGGCACAAAATTGTCGAGCTCGAGGCCGACCACGTCAGGAAGGACGATATCCCCGAACCACTCGGTTGTCTCGGTGGGCACGGCAGCAGAACAGACGGTATACAGGTTCTTGAACCTCTTTTCCCACACCTCGAAGTTCGCCGCGGTCATGGCGGCATTTGACCAGAAGGTCAGGAGGAATTCGAAGGGTTCATCCGGAAAACCAAACTTCTTCCATATCTCGGGGGCGTCCGATTTGAGAGGCATGGTAGACATGGGAGGGGCTGCCGTGAAAATGTCATAAAGGGCCGGGTCCCCGGGTTCCTTGGGCTCCGGGTGCGGCCACGTGCCGTGCATGGGCATCCAGGCGGTGGAAAAGAGAAAACCGTCCTTACTCGCTACAGGTTCAAAGGCAGTCGTGCCTGTGCCCGGATAGCCCAGGCTTCTGGCGGGCCACCCGAGGGCGCCGCCGGGCACATCGGCTGCCCCCACGAGCTGGTTCAGGAAGTCCACGGACTGATAATTGTGGAAGCCGTTGGTATGGCCCTGGCCCCCTCGGAACATGAAGGCGGCAACCGGTCTGTAGGGAAACCTTATCCCTTCGATCTCAATGGTGCTGCCTATGCGGGCATTCTCAGCAAACTCGGTGGCAATGCGCTTTATGGTCGATGCGGGGACAGTGCTGATTCCTTCAGCCTGGCCCGGGGTATACTGGGTGAGGTGTTCTTTGACCATAGAGAACACAGTTCGGCACTTTAGGCCATTGACTTGAAAGGAACCCTCGAGGGCAGGGTCCTTTATTGAAGAATCCTTCCACGCCTTGGGCACACGGTCCGGGGAATCCCATATCATGGGTTCGCCCGTATCATCACGCACATAGCGCCCGTCAGGCAGGACAAGGTAAGGGGCGTTGGTCTTCGTTTTCAGATGGTCGACATCGTAGACGCCCAATTCATTGACGATAACGTTGGCCATAGCAAGGGCAATAATGCCGTCCGTGCCGGGAATAAGGGGCAACCATTCATCGGCCTTACCCCCTGCAAAGTGGCACATTGGGTCAAAGGCAATGACCTTCATACCTCGTGCCCGTGCTTCCGCGGAGAGGCTCATCAACATCGCTGCAGAATGGCCACTCCCCAGTCCCTTGTTCGCCCCGAAGTGTATGGCATAGTTGCAGTATTTGAAGTCCGGTGTCACGGACCAGGCGCAGTGGTTCATGCCTGCGCCAAGATGAGAGGCCTGTCCGCAATGGACAGAGTGTCCTGCCCCCCCGCTAATGGAACCGAAGAGGTTCCTCCAGCCTGTTTGGCCCAAAAGAGGCGATGTCAGGGGGAGGGCGCCGACACCTCCAATAGTGAGCATCTTCCAGGTCTCGCCGGCATCTCTCAGCTTAAGGAGCCGCCCCGTGATCTCCTCAAGGGCCTCATCCCAGGTTATGCGTTTCCATCCCGGATCCGTGCCAACCCCCTTCCTGGGATTGGTTCGTCTCACGGGGTACTTGAACCTCTTGGGGTGATAGAGCATTTGAATCATGTAGGAGGACTTGGCGCACACCCCGCCCTTGGCCCCCTTCACGGATTCAGGATCCCCCTCCACTTTGACCACGACTCCATCAATGCGATGGACCCTGACAGCGCAGTGGGCATAACATCCCGTGCATATGGTCCGGAGCCACCTATCCTCCTTAACACTACCCTTTGAGATCACATCCATTCCGCGGAACCCCCTGCGGCCCACTACGACCTAATCTTCAGCCAGTCTTTCTAGAAGGGCCAGTCGTTTATCAATGGTTTGTTGTAATGCTTCCAGCTCCCGGTCCGTGATGTGGGAAAACCTCTTTTGCATCTTGAGAAGATCCTTGAGGGGATTGGGTCTCTTGACGCGGTGGGTCAACCGTAACCTGCCATCTTCCGCCTCCCAGAGGGGAAAATAGTTGGTCTGAACGGCCAGGCGGCTCATCTCTATCCCCTTTTCAACGGGAGCCCTCCACCCCGTGGCACAGGGGGTGTGGAGGTGGATGTAGGCCATACCGCGCTTTACCGCTTCTTTTGCCTTCTCCAGCTTGAGGACGTAATCTTCATAGTAGGCCATGGTCGCGGTTGCCACGTAGGACACCCCGTGCATGAGCATGATCAGGGGCATGTATTTGCCTTCGTTGCTCTTCCCGCGGCTCTTTTCCCCTATCCAGGTGGTGCTCGTCCAGGAACCCTGGGGAGTCACACTACTGCACTGTATACCCGTGTTCATGTATCCTTCGTTGTCATTGCATATGTAGAGGATATGCTCCCCTCTGGCGGCGGCCCCCGAAAGGGGCTGGAAACCCACATCTGCGGTGGCCCCATCTCCCACAAAGCAGACACATATGACATCCTCTCTGCCCGTCTTTCGGAGGTACCTGCTGGCACCGGTCATGCTCGATGCTATGTTGGTCATCAAGCAGGGTATACCGGCAACCCTGGTCATGAAAATGGGCTGGCAACCGGGCGTGCGGAAGGTAATGACATTTCTCCCCAGCACCCTGAGCATGACTCTTGCGGCGAGTTCGGCCGGGCATCCGGGGCACAGGGACGTCGCCGAGGCCAACAGATCCTCCTTGAAATGGCTGGCTATGCGTTTGGCAACACCTTTCATGGTTTACCCTCTCAATGGGCCTATCCCCTACTCAAGGGAGAGCCAGGTAACTTCCTTGAAAACCTCCCCGCGGGATGCGGCGTTTGTAAGGTCTATCGCCCTCCTGATGTGATCGGATGAAATATCCAGGTTGGCAAGACCACCTATAAAATTCAGCGTCGGCACGTCGGGTGGGATGGAGCCAAAAGCGATGGCGGCCTTCGTCTCCATGTAGAGGTGCCCGCAATGGTATCCGAAACAGACACTTCGGTCAATGACCCCTACGGCCTTTTTCCCTTTCAGGGCCTGCGCCAGTCTTTCCTTGGGGAAGGGCCTCAACAACTTCACCTTGATAAGCCCGACCTTATGGCCTTCCTCTCTCATCTGGTCCACGACCACCTTTGCAGTTCCCACGCAACTGCCGGTGGCTACCAGGACCGTTTCGACGTCCCGGGTCCTGTATCCCTCTACCTGGCCGCCGTAACTCCTGCCAAAAATGCCTCCAAAGTCCCTGTCCACCTTGTCGATCTTGTCCTTGACCCTCTCGAGGGCGGCGCTATGCTTGTACCGAAACTCGGTGCAACCTTCTCCCTGGTCCTGGGGGAAGAAACTCGGCACGCCAAAGATCATGGGATCATCAGGCGTGATGACCATCCTCCTGGATTTTCCCAGGGGGGCCAGAAACTTGTCCACGAGGTCCTGCTCGGGTATCTCCAGGGGATCCTTTCGATAGGAGAGGTAGAAGCCGTCATAGCAGACCATGACAGGGAGGAGGATCTCGGGATCTTCTGCTATCCTGTAGGCCATTATCACGGAGTCGAGAATCTCCTGGTTGTCTTCCACGTTGATTTGCACCCATCCGGTGTCCCTCATGGACCACATGTCCTGAGAACTGTTGCCGATGGTGAAGATTCCCGGGGTCTCCCGATTGGCATTGGTCATGACAACGGGGATGCGATAGCCGGCTGCGTAATGAAGCCCGTCGGTCATGAAGAGGAGTCCCCAAGATGACGTGGCGGTAAAGACTCTCCCTCCTGTCAAGGAGGCCGAACAGCAGACGCCCATGGAGGAATTTTCACCCTCCACGCGGACCACTTCAGCGTCCAGCTTCCCCTCATCATACCAGCGGGAGAGCCATTCACCCACTGCGGACTGGGGAGTGATGGGATACACGGCCACCACGTCGGGTCGGCTGAGTAAGACCCCGTAGGCCACTGCCTTGTTACCATCACATACCTCTATATTCCTTTTCATTTCACGGGCAACGCTCATTGTTCCTGTTCCTCATTCACCATGGTTATGGCCTTCTTGGGACATTCGTTGGCGCAGATTCCGCATCCTTTGCAAAAGTCGAAATCTATGACATAAAGGTCCTCTTGTACCTGGATACATCCGCCCGGGCAATAGAGGTAACACCAGCCGCAGCGATTGCATTTATCCCTGTCCAGGTAGGGCCGGGTGTATCGCCAACCGCTCACCGGCCTTCCCAGGGTTTCCCCCGCCTTGAACCAGGAATTCTCGTATTTGCTCCGAAACTCCATTATGCTCCTCTTTGGTTCATAGTATTGTCCTTCAGGGCCCACTCCCGGATCCTCACCTCCCGGTAGCCCCTTTCCGCCGTCGTGATGTTCTTGGCCGCAAGCTCCCCCGAGAAGCTCTTCTCTATTGCGTAGATGACCGCATCAAGCTTGACCCACCCCGTCGTGGCGGCAAATGCCCCCAGAACACAGGTATTGAAGGCAGGGATGCCGATCTCTTCCATGGCTATTTTCGTGGCGTCCACCGCACCGGCGCGTTGTATGCAGGGGTGCGGTTGCTCTTCAAGCTCATCCCCGTAGTTCAGTATAAGGACCCCACCCGGCTTGATACCATCATAGGTTTGAGGCCATTTGTATTGGCGGGGGTCGAGCACGATGAGGCAATCGGGATTGTAGACCTTGGTCTTTTGCCTTATCCGTGCATCGTTGATGGCCAGGAAGGTCACAACCGGAGCGCCCCGTCTTGCATCCCCGTAAAGGGGAAAGCTGGTGCCGTATTTGCCCTCAAGCACGGCCGCGGTAACGATCATGTCACCGGCTGTTACTGCTCCCTGTCCGCCCCTGCCGTGTATCCTGATCTCTCTCATGGGCCTGCCTCACATAATTGGACACTGATGTAGGGAGGGCCCCCTGGGACCGCCGAAGATCCGGTTCCCCTGGAGCCAAAGAAGATGGTCTCCCCCTAATACTCCGTTGAAGAATCCAGGAGTCAGAATCCAGAATAATAATGTTTTCGCCAACGCTCAGCCCAGTATGATGAATATGCGGAAGCAAAGGGACATCAAGGTTCTTCTGGTTCCTGGCTTCTGGATTCTGGCTTCTCTACACTGTCAGTTGCTGGTGACCATAGCCCTTTCAGAGAGTGGCCCGAAGCCTGGTCCCCTGGACCCCGGATCCTTACTCATCCCGCGGCCTAAGGCAGATCCATGCGCGCTGATTCCGGATGGAATTTCCGGGCGATCTCTGAGAGGTTTCGTGCCCTGTCCCAGCTCTTCCTGGCCCTCACAGAAAAAACATCGACATATTGCAAGGCCCCGGGTTCACAGAACTTCACGCAGGGCGGATCCCCCTCACACTGGTCGCATTTGAACATCCGCTTGTCAACGGGGTCAAAACCCAGGGCGCCGAAGGGGCATACGCTCATGCAGGCTTTACACCCGATGCATCGATCATCGTCCACATGTACTACCCCGGAATCGGTGTCGCGACCAATGGCTTTTACCGGACATACGGCCATGCACGGCGCATCCGCGCATTGCTGGCAGATCATGGGGACTTCAAACACGATATCCTCAAAGCGGATCACCGTGATTCGCGCCTTTGAAGGATTTGCGATTCCCTCCTTTTTGACCGAGCAGACCAGTTCGCATGTCCTGCATCCCGTGCACTTGGTTGCATCTACAAGAATAGTCTTTTCCATCGTCGCTTTCCTCGCTCTCAGATGATGTGAGAAGGCTCTTTGTCCAGCCCCAGTTTCTGGAGGGTTTCTTTCTTGGGCACTCCCCTCTTGTCCCAGCCATGCATTGCGTAGTTCTCGTCCAGCATCATGTCGTATTTCTTCCGGTCGATAGTCTTGCCCCGATTCTTCGGCAGCCCAGCGGGAGTTGGTTCCTTGAAATAGCGCTCGGAGGGATAATCGTCCTTCCTCGTCGCTCCTTCTCGAATGTTGAACAGACGCTCGGTGGTATAGATCCTCTCCCCGATCTGCTGCAATTCCTCGGGCGTGAATTCCATACCTGTCATGACGCGGATGAGTTCGCTATATTCCTTGAAATTGAGCCTGTTAAGGCTAAAGGTGATCGTGGCAATCCTGCATATGCCTACGGAGTCCGTGATCGGGTTGTAGGTCTCATGCCACCATATGACCTTGCCCTTTGTTTCGTAGGCAGAATAGTCATTGACCACATCAAAACCATAATGATCTTTCAACACTTTCTTGGGAAGATTGAAGAGATCGGTGACGGGACGGTTCCTCAGGTGGTCAGAACCCCTAGTGGCCGTTCCGATCCCCAAAGCAAAGGAGGGGATAGCCCTCTCATCGGAGTGCAAATTGCTCATGCCCTTGATATTGATGTTATAATAGGCGGTCTCATCCCCGAGCTTTTCAATGGCCCTTTTGGGTCCTTCTGCAAGGATGTCTCCGAAGCCCCGTCTGAATGTGACCTGGTCCACCAGTTCAAATATGGCATCCTCGTCGCCCCATTCCAGCTTGAGACCCCCGGTCACTTTGTCATCGATGAACCCTCTGTCATAGAGTTCCATGGCCCACGCGACCATGCTGCCGAACTCCAGGGTGTCGAATCCATACATGTTGGCGAGATGGTTCCCCCTGAGGACCGTCTCGATTCGCTTGCAGTAGAGCTCGGTGCCGAAGGCGCCAAGGGTGGTGTACTCAGGGCCCTCCGTGTAAGTGCCCGCAGTGGGGCCTTCCGGCACAATGTACTTGTGGCGGCAGTGGATGGGGCACCCGAAGCACCCTGCCATTCCTATGGTATAGTTTTCGTAGAAGTATTCGGGTTCCAGCTGTTCCGAGTCCTCCAGGGTGTTGGTCATGAAGTTCTTTACCCTTATTTGACCCGAGGTATTGGAGGTGTTGAAGGTGACCATGGTCCCGTATTCTTGAATGGCACGGGTGGCCTTACTTCTCAGGACAACCTGGAGCATCTTTTCGTAGACCTCGAACGCCTCATCCGGGTGTGCGATTTCAACCCCGAGGGTCCCGCGGGCAGCTATCGCCTTGAGGTTCTTGGATCCCATGACTGCGCCAATGCCCGTCCTTCCTGCCGCATTCTTCTGGCCGGTCCTGACGTTGGCGAATCGCACAAGATTCTCTCCCGCCTGACCAATACAGATGGACTTCACCTGCTGGTCATTGAGGTCCTCCTTGATCAGCTCCTGGGTCTCGATGGTGTCGTGTCCCCAGATCTGGGAGGCATCTCGGATCTCAATGGTGCCATCATTTACGAAGAGATAGACGGGGTTCTTGGCCTTTCCCCTGACGAGGATATGGTCGAACCCGGCAAACCTGAGCTCTGGGGCGAAATACCCTCCGCTGTTGGCGCTGCCTATGAATCCGGTGAGGGGAGACTTGGCACCCACGTGAAATCGGGAGCAGGAAGGCGCAAGGGTCCCACTGAGGAGCCCTGCGCTGGCTACGAATACGTTGTCAGGTCCCAGAGGATCGCATCCCGGCTTGACATGGTTGTAGAGTAAGTACATATCAATACCCCGGCCCCCGAGGAATTTTCTGCGCATGATTTCAGGAATCTCCCTCGTTTGGATTTCGCCCGTGGACAGGTCAACGTAACCAATCTTCTGTTTTTGCATCCGAATCCTCCTTAGGGATAGCGGGGCCTATTTGGCCAGTCCCCTGATGTAGGGCAGGTCGGGTTTCGGCCAGGATATGCGGTACTCCACGCCACAATGGGGGCATTTTGCCTTGTCCGCCTTGGGCTTCACTTCAAACCGCTTTATGCAGTTCTTACACCTGACCATCATCTCTGCTTTCTTGGCGTTAGTCATGAATAGGGTCCCCCTTTCTCCATAATTTGTTTGCACGGCCCGCAGGTTGGGCCGAGGGATAGTGCCTCCAGTAGCAATCCTATCACAGGGTCGGCTCGAAATGAACCCCGCTGAAAGGAATCATCGTCGGACCTGTGAGGGGGGGCATTGCTCACGGGGTCACAGGCGGATACCTCGTTTTCCCCTCCTGATGCGAGGATGCCGGCAGCGATCAGGAACCTCGTTTTGCGATAACCTTGGCATATTCACACTGGCGACTCCTGGCTGCATGGATCTGCTCTTCTGTGAACCACTTCTTTAGGTCAATCTTATCCACGGGGTATTTCCCCTGCCTGAAGACCATTTTCAACGGGTGATCAAAGGGGACTGTGGCGTCTATGCCGTAAAACCCCTGGAGGCCGCTTATTTGGGAGAGGTCTTCCATGGGATTCCCCTGCCTGTGCCTGTCACCCCAGCCCCTGACAATCCCGGTTTCCGGGTTGACCCTCGTGGTCATGGCCCAGATGACGTCCTCGGCGCAATAGATGTCCACATCTTCATCGACCGCAATACCGACCTGAGGCGCCTCGGGGAGGGTCAGGATATTGTACAGGAGCGTCTTTTGGTATCCCTCGAACCTGGGTTTGGACTTGCTCACCTGGAAAACAACCCCGAGGAGTCCCTTTTGCCCCTGGAGTACGTTGACGTCGGCAATGAATGCGGGATCCGTGATCCGGCGGGCCCACTCATACATGGACGCTGCACGGAAGGGACGCATCAGGTTCTCTCCTTCGAAGGAGTGGGCAAGGGGAGAGTAGAAGATCGGACGGTCCTCCCTGTGCGTGATGGCAGTAACCTTGAAGCCGCTTGTCTTGACGGAGCCACCAAGGTAGCCGGTATACTCGGGGAAGAACGGGGCAACCTCCCACTTGCCTGCCTGGGCGGCCTTTTCACTCTCCCAATGGGTAGGGGCCGTCTCGATGTATCCCTCCACCACCCACTCGGCCTGGGCAACGGCATAGGCATCGACCGTCTTGGCCTTGACGATATCCACGGGATATCCCTGGAGGCCTCCTGCAAAACCCAGTTCATCGGATCCAAAGGGAATCATGGCGTGGAGATAGGTCCCTCCGGCAGCCAGGAGAACCGCCGGCGGCGTGCAGAGATTGAGGGTCACCGGTATGGGTTCTGGCCTGAACCTCTTGATTATCTTTCCGATGTGGGTTGAATCGCCCGCCATGATGGTTCCCCAATCCCGATCCTGGAAGTGGGTCCGTTTGAAGGATATCTCATGCCCGCCATCGAAGTACTTGCCGGAAATGAGGACATTGAGGCCACCCAGGATCCTTCCGGCATCCTCTTCCGTATGAAGCAGAATGGGCAAGGTGCTGAAGACGTCGATATCCTCCTTGATCACCACCTCTTGCGCGGGCGCCTCTTCAACCACCCTGGGAGGAATGGGATTGAGCAAGGCGTGGTGGGCACGACGCATCATCTCTTTGTCATTTGATGCATCAAAAAGTTTCGGGTAGATACTCTCGTTGGCCATGACATTGGACACGTCCCTCACGCCGGGGTAGCCTTTCACCTTATCAAAGAGAAGGACCGGGCCTCCATCGAAAGACTTGGTGATCGCTGAGATCTCGAGGATCGGATCCGCTTCCTCTTTGATTTCCATGACGTCGCCTTCTGCCTTTAAGAACTCCAGGGAACTGCGCATACTGGAAATATCCTTTTCCATCGTCTTCATCTCCTTTTCCTATTTCCAAACGATAATGCTGTTCTTTCAATAAAGCCGGTGAATACCTGTAAAACGCCCATGATCGTGGCCTTTGTCCCTTGACTCAATGGGGAACGTGGAATGGCGGGATGGGTTTTCCAGTATTCCACTACTTCCATTCTCCTGCGTGCTTGCACCTATCCCTTTCCCAGGGCCTTTACTACTCCAGGGCCCCGGACGTGAGATATTCGATAAACTCATCGTCGGTCAGTCCGAGTATCTTGGTGCACACGTATTCGTTGTGTTCTCCCAGGCACGGGGCCCTCCCGGCCCTAATAGGGACCTTGGCCAGCCTGAAACCGGGACAGAAGTACTCGTAATCTCCCACTTCAGGATGGGACACGGGGATGAAGTGGCGCCGGTGTTTAAACTGGGGATCAGCAAAGAGATCTCCACTGGTCTTCACGACACCGGCGTTGACTCCGGCATCTTGAAGAAGGGTCATTACATCCTCAGGCGGACGTCCCCTTGTCCACGATGCAATAAGATCTTCAAGGGCATCTTCATTCTCTTTCCTCTTCTCGAAGGTCGAAAAGAGGGTGTTTGTCGCCGTTTCCGGTGTGCCCATGGCCTGGCAAAGGGCCTGCCACTCCTCTTCGCTAAACACGGATATTGCGCACCATCGGTCCTTTCCCTTGCAGGGGAATACGCCGTGGGGAGATGCAATAGGGGAACGGTTTCCCATCCTGTTGCCTGGATTACCGGTTGCCTGGAATTCAAGGATCAGGGGCGAAAGGAAATGGAGGCTGGCCTCATACTGGGAAAGGTCGATATAGCATGGCTTTCCGCTCCGTCGGTAGTAATCAAGGACCGCCAGAAGGGCACTGGCCCCTATTCTGGAGGCAGGAATGTCCGTGTAGGCGCCCCATATATAAGGGGGGTCCCTATCGGGCCATCCGGTCAGGTAGGTAAACCCCGCAAGGGAGGTTAACTGGAGTCCCAGCCCGGGCTGTTCCGCGTGGGGTCCTGTCGCACCCATCATGGATGCGCTCAGCATGATGAGCTTGGGGTTTAACTTGCAAAGCTCCTCGTAGTTCAAACCCCATCTGCGCATCTGTCCCGGGGCAAAGCTCTCAACCACCACATCCGCCCACTTGACCAATTTGCGTGCGATTTCTCTTCCGCCCGGAGTATTGAGATTGAGGGTAAGGCTCTTTTTCGCTCCGTTGAACACAAGAAACATCCCCGAACGATCGGGGCCGGGCCTGTTGTCCAAGTAAGGTCCCGAGACCCGGGTCGCGTCCAGACGGTTTATGGATTCAACCTTGACGACCTCGGCGCCATAACCTTCCAGCCACGTGGTGACCCAAGGACCGGCTGCGACCCATGAAAAATCAGCAATCTTGAGGCCTTCAAAGGGGGGTCTTTCAGGGCTTTCATTGGGGCCGGCTCTTTCCCCGCTCTCACCCCCTTGATCAGGAAATGATAACTTAGCCAGGCGGCCCGGGAACTTGAGCTCCTTTCCAAGCTCACGGATGTCCTTGAAAACCCAGTACTCGCGGGCCTCGAGCTGCTCGTCATGGATGATGTCCCTGACCGTATTCACGGGGAAGAGCTGAATGCGCTCCTTTAGGGCAATCCGGTAGATTTCCTCAACGGTGTGGCGTAAAAAAAAATCGGCAAAGGGCTTCCAGATCTCCTCCATCTTCTCCTGGGTCATCTGGGCCATGTCCAGTTCTTCCCACCGGATCTGGCGGACATGATCCGGCAGGATCCCTTCCTCCTCGATGTACCTCGCCAGGGTGCTGTTTGAATAGGCCCCCAGCTTTCCGCCCTGCATCATGTACGCGACGTGCCCGTCCCGGCATTTCCAGATCATGGGGTGGAGAAAGATTCCGCCAGAGACACCAAGTCTATAGGGCCCGGTCCTGGCGGGGTCGTTTCCAAACCATTTGTAATAATAGGGGGCCTGCATGAGCACATCATAAAGGCTTTCCTGAGCGGAGACATCCACATGTTGCCCCTGACCGGTCGTCTCCCTCCAATGGTGGGCAATCAGGGTCCCCACGGCGGCTATCGCCGAAGTCAAGAGATAGGACTGGGGGAAACTGATTCTCACGGGAGGGCGATCCGGATCCCCGAGGACATACATGACGCCAGACATGGCCATGATCTCAAGATCAGAGGCCTTATAGTCCTTGTAGGGGCCTGTTTGTCCGTAAGGGGTAATGGAGGTGTAGATGAGTCGGGGATTGAGTTCCTTCAAGGCAGAATATCCCAGGCCAATTCTGTCCATATGCCCGGGAGGAAAAGACTCAACCAGAAAATCCGCCCTTCTCACAAGTGAGAGGGCCTTGTCCTGTTCTCTTTCAATATCGACCTCGAGCCTCTTCTTTTGACTGTCATAGGCCCACCACCAGAAATCCCTCTTGGGTTCCCTGCTCTCCAAGCGAGTGACAGAGGCCCCCAGGTGACTCAGGATGTAGGGACAGAAACTTCCCTTTTCATCTGTCAGGTCCAGGACTTCAAAGGGTTCCAGGAGTCTGTTTATTCCGGGTTCTGTCTTCATGGTTCCGTTCATCCCGCAAAGATGCTAAACGATCGTTTGTTCATATTATTGGCGCGGCGATATGTTGTCAAGATATTTTTTTGGGCTCTGGCGCCCTGTCTATAGGCTCTTGTGGGTCGACAGGAGTTGGAGGAGGGCTGAAAGGACTGGGGCCCGTGCCATCAGGAGGGGAGGTGGCCACAGGCCTTGCAGTTGGGATCCCTGTTTATCTTGAACTTGTTAAAGGTGGCGCTCAAACCGTCGTAGACCATCAGGGTGTTCGTGAGGAGTTTGCCGGTCCCAAGGACGTATTTTATGACTTCCGTGGCCTGGATAATCCCTATGATCGCGGGGGTGACGCCTATCACGGGCGTCTTCTTGCCCTTGAGGCGCCCCCGGTAAAAACAATGGAGGCATGCAGTCCTGCCGGGTATAATGGTCATGGCCCGGCCTTCGAAGCCTGAAACAGCCCCATGGAAGAAGGGTATGCCCTTTTCGATGGCTACCCTGTTCAAGATATACCTGGTTGACAGGTTATCCAAGGCGTCGACGATCAGGTCACAGTCACCTACCAGGGCATCGGCATTCTTGTTCGTAATCTTCTCCTGGAATGACTCCATGTCTACTTCGGGGTTGAGCCTCCCGAGCTTGTCCATGGCAGATGCCGTCTTCGGTCGGCCGATGTCTTCGGTCCAGTGTAATATCTGCCTGTTAAGATTACTGAGCTCTACCAGGTCCTGATCGATGATCCTGATGGCGCCAAACCCGGCTGCTACGAGGTAGGGCAGGGATGCGGAGCCAAGGCCGCCAGCACCGGCGACGAGGACTTTTGCGGCCTTGAGCCTTTCTTGTCCCTCTTCACCGACCTCTTTGATCCCTATTTGCCTTTGATACCTTTGGCGCTCAAGAGCTGAAATCATGGTCAAAACCAGAACCCCACGTAGACCTCAGATGCTTATCTAGCAAGTTAGTCTACCCATCCCCAATGACCGTGGTAATGTGTATCTCATCTCCTTCTTTGACATCCTTTGACAGTTCTTCAGGGTATGCGCTCTCCCCGTTGACCCAGATGTCAAAGATGCCGAGCAACTTCCTTCCATCCCTGTCAAAGAGCTTCCTTCCGAGGCCGGGGAACTTGGCCGCAAGATTCCTGAGACACTCTTCGACCGTGCGGCCATCTACTTCCACGACCTCTTGATCATTCGTAGCCCCAAAGAGGACAGGGTGTATGTTTATCTTAATACCCAAATCCTGTGCCTCCCCAAACCATGATTACCCTACATGATCCATCCCCACAATGATATAGACCTCGTCACCATCCTTAGCAGGCGTGTTCATCTCATCAGGATATGCTTCGCCCCCACAAAGGGTCATTTCGGCTGTTTGAAGTGAGCTTCGGTTTCTCCAGTCCCCGGTGATTCTTTTGGCCACTAGGGCGTAGAGGGAAGTCAATCCGGGTTTTGCGAACCTTTCGGCCCTTTCCATTGTCCATGAATGGGTTTATTCATTTGGATCATCTTTGTCCGACCGGTCCCGGGAGGAGATGAGATACCCGGCAACCATGAGAAAAAAGTGTATGGCGCACAAAGCGGCGGTGTCAAGGAAAAACAAGGCTTTGCCCCGGGGTCTGAAAAAGGAGGGGAGAATCTTTGCCGTCTCGGGCAGGACTCAAACGATCACGTCGATGGTTTGGGAGCGGGGTCGAGCAAGAATGTTGGAATTGCCGATCCAGAAGTTATGGTGTACATTCAATATCCAGGAGCCCGGGTGCAGACGGGTCAGCCCCGGCCGAATAGGATGTGTTTTTTTCTTCAGGGAGGCCCTATGGGACGACAGGCGCCAGACTTGATCCTCCATAATGCCCATATCATTCCCATGGCCGGACCACCCATCAAGAGAGGGTTCGTTGTTGTGGCTGGCGGACGGATCCTTGCCCTCGAAGGGGGACAGGATTGGCAAAGGTCCAAGACTACTGGCACCGTCGTCGTGGATTGCGGGGGGAAACCCCTGGTACCGGGATTCATCGATAGCCACTTCCACCTTCGAGCCTCCGCACAGGCTGTGCTCAGCATGGATTTCGCCGGTGGAGATGACTTCCTCACGATTGAACACATCATAGAGGGGATCCAGGCCAAGGCCGCTTCTTTGCCAAAGGGACACTGGATAAGGGCAAGGGGGTACCACGAGTTCCATCTAGCTGAGAAACGACATCCGACAAGGTGGGATCTGGACAGGGCCTCTTCACGGCACCCCATAAGGCTGACCCATCGTACAGGACACGCACACGTCCTGAATAGCATGGCCCTGCGATTGGTGGGGATTACGAGGCATACACCGGATCCGCCAGGGGGCCTGATCGAAAGGGATTTGGAGACAGGAGAGCCGACCGGTGTCCTCTATGAGATGGGAAAGTATCTCTCAAGGAGGATGCCTCCCCAGTCAGACGGGGAATTGGAGCGGGGAATAAGGGAGGTCAACAGGCGGCTTTTGTCCTGCGGGGTAACGTCCATCCACGAAGCCTCCCAGGGAAACGGCCTGGAGGAGTTGGACAGGATTCGGAGGTGGAAGAGGGGAAAGGCCTTCCTGCCCAGGGCCAGGGTCTTGCTGGGCACTGATTCCTTTGAAGGGGATAAACACTTTTCGCCGAAGGATTTTCCCGGGGACAACCATGTCAGTCTCGGGGGAGTGAAGGTGATCTTGGATGAGACAACCGGGCGATTGCATCCGGGGCAGGAGGAGTTGAACCGAAAGGTCTTCCACGTCCATCGAATGGGCATGCAGGTGGCGATACACGCAATCGAAGGACACGCAGTGGAATCCGCCTGCGAGGCCATTGAGTATGCCCTCGGGAAGTACCCGAGACCCGATCACAGGCATCGCATCGAGCACTGTTCCCTCTGCACGCCCTCGTTGTCGAGGCGCCTGGCAGAGCAGGGTATCGCGGTGGTTACCCAGCCCTGTTTTGTTTATTATAATGGCGACCGCTACCTGGAGAGTATTCCAGTCCTGAAGGGCCTTTATGCCACCGGGACACTTATGAAATCAGGCATCGTGGTCGCCGGGAGCTCCGATTGTCCCGTGGCCCCGCCAGATCCTTTGATAGGGGTGTATGCTGCGGTGTCCAGGAGGGCCAAGAGCGGCGCCCCGGTTATCTCCGAAGAAGCCATAAGCACCCTGGACGCACTCAAGATGTACACGGTCCATGGTGCATGGGTGGGATTCGAAGAAAGAGTTAAGGGTACCCTAACACCCGGGAAGCTGGCGGACATGGTGCTCCTCAGCACCGACCCCACCAGGGTACCCCCTGAAGAGCTGAGAGATATTCACGTGGAAATGACCCTGATCGACGGAGAAATCGCCTGGAGGGAGGAGACCTTTGATATTGACCGGGGCGGTGGCACAGGCCCTTGATCACGGAAAAATGCAAGAACTGTCAGGGCCAGTAGAGCCTTCTGGCGGAGTCGCGGAGTTCCTCTCTGAAGTCGGGATGGGCCACGGCGATAAGCTCCTCGCACCGATGACGAAGGGATTTGCCCCTGAGTCTTGCGATGCCATATTCCGTGACCACGTGGTCAACGCAGTTACGGGGGACGGTGACGGCGGTACCGGGCTCGAGGGCGGGGACGATCCTTGAAGTCAATTTTCCGTCCCTCGTCTTAGCGGTGGAGGGCAGTACGGTAATTCCCCTTCCATCCTTGGAGAGGAGGGCGCCGTAGGCAAATGCCGTCTGCCCTCCTGCACTGCTGAATATCTTGTGCCCGATGCTTTCGGCAGATACCTGACCGGAGAGATCTACGGTGAGGGCCTGGTTGATGGCCACCATATTATCATTTGCGGAGATATTCCTCACATCCCAGAGAAAGTCCACATCGGCCAGCCAAAAGAGGGGGTTGTTGCTGGCCCAGTCCATATCGTCTTTTGTTGCCCCACCCAGGGTGGTTACAATCACTTTACCGGGGAAGAAATTCTTCTTCCTGCCGTTGATCACGCCTTCCCGCACGAGCTTGATCACGCCCGGCGGCGTGGCTTCGGAGTACCAGCCGATATCGGATCTTCCATCGAACAGGCCGAGTTCCACGAGTCGTTCCGAGACCCTCCCGATGCCGATCTGCACCGTGTCCCCGTCTCCTATCAGGCCGGAGACGTGGCGGGTGATATCCTTCATGTACTGGGCCGGTTCCTTCTTTTCCCTGCCCCCCAGACTGCCGCTGGATGCCACTCCGCCCGATTCCTGGTGAGGGACAAAATAGTCGATCTCGGAGACGTGGACAAAGTTATCACCGAAGGTCCTTATGAGCCGGTCATTGATCTCTGCAAGAACAAGTTTTCCCTGTTTGATGTGTTTTCTCTTGTTCCACAGCGCCGCCCCAAAACTGCAGAACCCCTTTTCGTCCGGCGGGGAGACCTCGGTTATCACGACATCGGATTGACACAGTGTGCTCTCGCTCCAGCACAGGATGTCATTGACTTCGATGTCGCCCCTCCTTTCATCTATCATCTGTTGGGAGACCGCCGTGGGCATCAGGATGCTTATTTGGAAGAACTCTTCCCAGCCTGCATCGTACCAGCCGAAGTCATAACCCGGAAAGGGTTGAAATACCTTCACATCACGCAGCTCCCCTATGCGGGCGGCAATGGCCAACCCTATGGAAAAGGCTTCGCGGCCGAGGGTAAAGGACACCCTGTCACCCGGCTTGACCAGTTTGGCGGCCTCCTCGGCCGTGATCAACTTTTTCTCGAATTCGGCCTTCCACTCCTTCATTGCTCCCTCCAAGCTTCAAAAAGAACTTACAATTCCCAAAGCGCCTCAGGCGCCTCCCAGCAGTCACTCCGAAAAGACATCCCAACCCTCTTGAGGGCGAGCATCAGGTAGTTTTCAGCCCACGGATTCTAGTGAGGAACCCAACAAGACATGACCTAACGATCGTTTGATAATGCTATTTCCACCGCCACTTGTTGTCAAGAAGAATTTCGCTGGTTTCAGTTCACTAGAAATGCGCAAATCCATTTGGAAATCTGTAGCGCCCGGTCGGGGTTTTGCAAAAAGAGGCCCTCGGACAACTCCCGGGCCGTGCCAACAGCCTGAGCTACGAGTTGAGCACAACAATCTGGTTTAGGAGTCATTTTGCAAAATCCCAACCGGACGTCAATGTACGGAAAGCGCATTTCCCAACGCCCTTGGCTCCCGATTGGTAAAGGGACACAGGCTAGCCAATAACGCCTTTGGTGACATAGTAGGAAACCTCTTCCTCTTTGAGCCCCAGCAATTCCCTGAACACGTAGTCATTATCTTCTCCAAGTTGGGGGGCTGGGTTTACCGGGCCCTTTTTCCAATTCCTGGATCTTATGGGGTAGGCGTCAACAAAGATATTCCTCCCGTCATGAGAAGAAGACGTCGAAAAGAATCCCCGTGCCGCGAGCTGGGGGTCTTCAAGGAGGTCTTCGGGGCCTTGAACGATCCCCGAAGGGACCCCGGATCTCTGCAAGAGTTCGACAAGTTCTTCCGCGGGGAAGCGAGCGGTCCATTCTTCAAGAAGTCTGTCCAGCACGTCCCTGTGTGCCCTTCGCCTCGATAGGCAGGAGAATCGGCCTTCCCTTGACCATTCCGGCCTTCCCATGAGCCTGCACAGGGCCTGCCACTCCTCCTCATTGAAGACAGCAATGACACACCACCTATCCTCTCCCTTGCACCTGTAACACCCATAGGGGGCGGCGGGAATGTGGTCCGCATGGTTCCCCCGCGGGCGTATTCTGCTCCCATTGACAGAGGCATCCATCAGGGTTGGGCCCAGGGCCGTGCACAGGGCTTCATACTCGCTCAGATCTATGAGCATTCCCTTGCCGGTAACCTTCCTGTGCTCCAGGGCCACGAGCACGGCGATTGCACCATAGAGACCCGCAATGATGTCCCCGTAGGAATGGCTGAGACCCGTGGGATGATCACCGGAATAGGACGTCAGGTACGACAGACCACCCAGGGACTGAATCGTGGGGCCGAAGGCGACAAGATCCTTCCAGGGACCGGTCTGTCCCGCTGCCGACATGCTCAACATGATGAGCCCGGGATTCTCACTGCGGAGCACCTCATAGTCCAGTTCCCAGTTTGCCATGACCCTGGAGGAGAAGTTCTCTACCAGAATGTCGCACTTGGATATGAGTTTCAGCAGGAGGTCCCTTGACTCCGGATGGCTCATATCCAGGGTAACACTCCTCTTGTTCCGGTTCCAATGCCTGAAATAGGCGGATCCATTGGACTCTGCGCCGGTCGCGGTCTTCCGGGATTGAACCTTGATGACCTCTGCCCCGAAATCGGCAAGAACCCTTGTTGCATAGGGACCTGCCAGAACACGACCCAAGTCAATGACCCTCAACCCTGTCAAGGCTCCCCTATCCATGGTCGCTCAGATTATCCTCCCTTCCTTGAGTTCCTCTATTTCCTCACCGGTCAAGCCAAGCATTTGGCCGTAGATTCGCATATTGTGCTCCCCTGGCTCAGGAAGAGGGAGATGGGTCAGGGGGAGGGGAGGATTGAACTTGAAAGGAAATCGAGGGGCTTCCAGATGTCTCTCCTTACCCGTCCTCCCGGCCGCGACGAAGAATCCCCGGGCCCTGAGCTGTGGGCAGCGGATTATCTCCGAAGGGGTTTGCACCGGTGCCCAGGGGAAGCGCATGAGTTGTCCTTTCTCAAAGAGATCCGTTACGGAGTGGGCAGAGGTCCATCGACTCAGGACCTCAACAATATGATCTGCGTGCGAGAGCCGATAGGACGGGTCACGCCACCTTTCGTCCTTCAGGTCTTCGGCCATGCCTTCGCTGTCGAGCCACTCCACGAGGGTGTCCCACTGGAGAAGGGGCGTTAGCTGGATGAATCCGTCCTTGCATGGGAGTATGGCAAAGGAATTGTTCCAGTGCCTCGGTCCCCTCCTTCCTGGAACAGAATCATTCCCCTGATAGCTGGGCAGGACATGTTCCAGCGTCCCGGCGACCGCCTCCTGCATGGAGATGTCGAGGTGGTCTCCTTTGCCGCTCTTGTCTCGCACCTTGAGAGCCATGAGGATTCCAAGGGCGGCGAATAGGGAAGCGGAGAAATAGGACTGCTCGCCAAAGGCCTTCAATGGCGACTTTGAAGGAGACCCCGTGGCATACATCTGCCCGCCGAAGGCAGAAGCTGCCAGGTCACAGGTCTTGTATCCTTTCCGAGGGCCATCCTGACCGTGCCCGGATATGGAGGCTAGGATGAGTCTCGGGTTTAGGCGCCGAAGGTCCTGGTAACCAAGCGCGAGCCGATCAAGATATCCCGGGGCAAACGCCTCAACGCATACGTCCGCCTGTTTGACCAGACCCCGGAAAATGGAGCCGGCTTTGGGGTTTTGCAGGTTGAGGGTTATGCTGAGCTTGTTGGTGTTGCCGTAGAAAAAGGAGAGGCTTCCCCTCTTGCCCCGCGAATCCTCGAAAAAGGGCCCGCATTCTCGTGCGGGGTCCCCTCCCGGCCTTTCCACCATGATGACCTCCGCCCCCAGGTCAGCCAAGAGCCTGGTGCAAAACCCGGTCCTCCCATGGGCAAGGTCCAGGATCCTCAAGCTGGCCAGCGGCAGGGCACAATGGCTGTATTCTTCATCCATGAAGCGAATCCTATAGGGCAACCAAGTAAGACTTGGATCCCTCTCTCTGCAACGGGCTATTTCTCTCAGTTCTTCCCTGCCCTTTTCTCCAGAAGGATAAGCCTATTGAGGCGGGCCTTCTCATAGCCGGGATTCAGGCGAAGGGCCATATCATATGCCGTCAACGCCTCATCGAGGAATGAGTCCTTGAAGTACCGATTCCCCATGCTGAGGTACAGGTCTGCCACCAGTTCTTGACTGTCCCACAGGACCCTGGAAGGATTTGAAAGATGGCCCCTATAGTCGAAGCCCCAGGGGAATATATTCTCGACTTCCAGGGGCTCCCCCTCCCTGATGATCAGGGATAAGACATGGGGCCCTTCGCCAAAGGCGTCTTCAAGATACACGGCCTTCGCATCAATATCAAGTTTGAGGAGGAGGCTGTTGTAAAGAAGCGTCAGTCCCAGGCAGTTCCCAACCACAGACCTATCCCTGCTTAGCTGATTTGTGATAACGGTATGAAACCTGAAGGGGCCGTTTCTCCCATATCGGAAGGGCTTTTCTCTCCACAGGAAGCGAAAGAGCTTCCCCGCCTTTTCGGCCGGGGAAGAAGAGGCCATTCCCCCGGATGATGCCAGAAATCTCGAATGCAACTGCTCGAGCCTATCAAGGTACCGGGTGACCTCTCGGTCATCCCCAAGACCCGAGGCAACAAGGGCCTCCTCTGCCAGATCAAAGGGCATGGGACTTGATAATCACCCCTCACACAATAGGACTTTGCTCAAGCTTGCCAGGGGAATTCCGGGGAGTTCAATCAGATGAGGGAAGCGGTTTCGGCTCTTGAACCACCATCTCCTTGTCACAGCACAGGGGAGTTCCTTCTCCAGCCTTGGTACAGAGTACTTCCGTGCCGCATAGCTCGCACCTGTATCGCTTGCCGAGTTGGGCCATGTACGAACACCTCCAAGAGTATGTCACGTTAAAGGGTTGTTTTCTAGGGCTATTTTTTGATCTCCATGGGCCGGCCACAACACACGAGTGACCCTTTGCCGCCCTTGGTCACTATGAACTCAGCCCCGCACTTCTTGCACACATATCTTTCTCCAACTTTGTTTGTCAATTCTTTCACGCCTCCCTTGTTGTTCTGTGATCCGTACCCTCCTGGTTACGACCCCTTGTCAACCGCAAGAACAGGGCCCTTTCCAAACGCAGCCCTTCAGACAAGGACAGGTCGAGGCCCCTGTTCACGGCCTCCTTGGCAAACCTCACGGCCTTCGGGTCTTGGGACGCAATCCTCCTCGCCATATCCCTTGCAGTGGGAAGAAGCTGGTCCCTGGGAACGACCCTGTTGACCAACTGGAAGAGATATGCCTCTTCCCCACTGATCCACCTATTGGTGAGGAGCATCTCCATGGCCCTCGAGCGCCCTATGGTGCGGGGAAGGGTCTGGGTCCCCCCTGCCGCGGGTATGATACCTAGGCCCATCTCCGGCAGGCCGAACTTGGAATCATCAGAGGCAATTCGTATGTCACAACACAGCGCCATTTCAATGCCCGAGCCCAGGACGTACCCGTGTAAGGCTGCAATCAGGGGTTGAGGAAGACTCAGGAACAACCCCCAGACATCCCGATCAAATCGTACCCGGCGCGCAACAGTGGGGGAGGGGGCGGTCAGGAATTCCTCCAGGTCTGCGCCCGCACAGAACGCCTTTTCTCCAGAACCCTTGAATATGACGGCCCTGACTTCATCGTCATCCCTTATGGCCCTGAGGACCTCGTAGAGGTCGTCTCTCATCTGGATGTTGTAGGCGTTCAATGCCCCGGGGCGATTCAGGGTGACGTAGGCAATGCCCTCTTCCGTCTTTTCGTAGATCAAGGTCTTGAATGCGTTGTCCATAGAGAAGACTCCCCGCTACCTTCCCCTGAAATGGGGCGCCCTCTTTTCCTGGAAGGCCTTGATGCCTTCAGTGCGATCCTGCGACGTCTGTATCAAGAAGTAGAGATCCGCCTCAAGGCGCAATCCTTGCTCAAGGGTCAAATCCATGCCCTTGTTGACGGCTTCTTTGGCATAGGCCATGGACAGGGGGGCCTTTGAAGCCATTTCAGTCACCATATTGAGGGCCAGGTCTTTGAGTTCATTCTCAGAGGCCACCCGGTTCAACAGGCCGATCCTGTAAGCCTCCTGTGCCTCTATCCTTTGAGCGGTGAGAATCATCTCCATGGCCTTGCCTTTCCCTATCAACCTTGAAAGCCTCTGGATGCCTCCATCCCAGGGCATAAGACCGTATCTGACATGGGGGAGTCCAAAACCGGAGCCCCGAGACCCAATTCTCAAGTCACAGGTCAGGGCCAGTTCAAGGCCGGGACCTACGGCATCTCCCGGTATTCCCGCGACCACGGGCTGTTCCAGTCTCGCCACGGGTTCGGCCAGGGAAACCGGCCCTTCCTCGCCACCTTCCAATTGCCACGGCCACTCTCTCAGCACATGGCCGTCCATTGAGAGGGCATCCTTCTCCTCACAGAATAGCAGGGTTGCCCCTATGTCCTTGTCGGCCTGGATGTCCGAGCACACCTCGGAAAGTTCCGTCGCAAAGGTAAGGGCCAACCCGGCCTCCTCGATCCTCTTGGCCAGAGAGATGAACGCGATTCGATCCTTCTTCTCGTATGTCAGCGTCGTCAGATTCAATGTACCTCCACCGCCGGAAAATATTTACTGAACGATCGATTAGAAATTCTATAGTCCACCCGGAATCCTGTCAAGTTTATTCGCCTTCACCATAAAAAACTACATGTAACTCGGCATGAGAGACGTCATTCACCTCAATGCACAACGGCTGTGGCTGCCAGGCTTTGCCTGCGAAGGATGAAGCATGCGATGTCGCTCCAGGAATGGAACCGCATCGATGATGGAACAGGTCTCCTTTCGGCAAGAAATTGGCCTTGACAGCAACGGATGTTAATGCTATCAGGAACAAACGATCATTAAAATGTGTTTCTCCTTTTTTCAGGAAGCTTTTGAAACAATTACCAGATTTCGCACTTTTGCACAAGACCTCTGAGGCTGAGGGAGAATCATGAAGAAGCGCAGCACAGTGAGCGGGCGTGCCACTATGAAGAACCTGGGTCTGGATGAGAGAAATCAACGGGACGGGGCCAGGATCTATCACGACCTGGACGAGGTCATGGCTTCTCCCATAGGGGAATGGCGACGGCCCTGGTGGGTGAGCTGGGTTGATGAGCCGACCATGGAGGTGGATTGGGAAGGAATGGAGCGGTTTGATGCGACAAAGATCCAGCAGGTGTCCTGGAGAAGGTATGTGGGTGAGGAAAAGGCAAAGCAACTCAACAGGGAACGGGAGGAGAAGTTCAAACAGTGGATCCTGGATAACAAGCCGGGATACACCCTCAGGGACCGGGCCCTTGACATATCTTACGGACAGTCGGGCTCCGTGCCGGTTACCTTCTTGGGCACCTGGGCGAACACGATCTCCGAGACAAAGGAGGAGGGGCACTTCTATACGAGGGATGTGACCGTTTCAAGGCTCCACGATCCGGCCAGGCCGAGGCCCCTGAGCCCTGAAGAGCTGGGGATCCCGAGGTATGAAGGCAGGCCCGAAGAGAACTCCAGAATGATACGGGCAGCCCTCAGGCATTTCGGTGCGAGCCAGGTGGGCTTTGTGGAGCTCGATGAGCGCCACCGTAAGCTGATATATGCCGTGGATGCCCTGGACGGAAAGCGGCTCGAATTCGAAGGCGTTGACAAGGCCTACGAGACGGAGGACAAGAGGGTAATCCCGGAAAAGGCACGATGGGTGATTGTCTTTTCCCTCCAGATGTCTGAGGAGTTGATCAAAAGGCGATCCGGGTTGGCACCCACTGCCTTTTCAAGTTCTGCGAGCGGGTCGGCCTATGGGAGGGCCAGAAACATCATGGACAGGCTCCAGACCTTCCTTCATGTCCTGGGCTACCAGGGGCTCATGGGGATGTGGTTCAACGGCCTCGGCATTGCCCCGGCACTGGGAGTCATGGCAGGTTTGGGGGAGATGAGCCGTCTGAACAGGATGATCAGCCCGGAGTACGGGCCGCTCCAGAGGATCTTCAAGGTGGTCACGGACCTTCCTCTTGCCCCCACCAAACCTATCGATGCCGGGATCCTGCGTTTCTGTAAGACCTGCAAGGTGTGCGCAGAGAAATGCCCTGCGGGGACATTGAGTCTGGAGACAGAGCCCTTCTGGGAACCGGTAGGGCCCTGGAACAATCCCGGGCACAGGACGTGGTATGAGAACTCTACTTTTTGCCGGACCTGGTGGTCCGTTTCGACGGCGGGGTGTTCCACCTGTTTTGCCGTCTGCCCCTTCAGCAAGAAGGACAGGTCCTTTATGCATAGGATCGTGAAGGCCACCATCTCGAAAAACCCCTTCGCTACGGGTCTGGTGAACGGGTTTATTACCAAGATGGACGGCGTGTTCGGATATCAAAGGCAACGAGACCTCGAAGCCTGGTGGCGGCTGGATATGCCGCCCCACGGGATCAACGACACGAAAAGGACCCTGTTGGAATAGAAAGGAGATATCACGGCAATGTGGTGGTTTTTGTACGGGTTGCTCATCGGGGCGGGTGGAATGAGGCTGCTCATGTGGGACCGACAGGGGGGCACCGAGGTTGCCTGGTATGCCTGGCCCCTTGGGGCCTGCGCCCTTGCCCTCTTTGCCCTCGCAGGCCAGAATTTCGTCGCTTCCTACAAGGAGATGGAGACCAGGGCCGCATGGATGGGCCTGATATTCATTGGGGTTCCAGGGGCACTGATCGCTGCGGCTGTCGCAATCCTTTTTCTCAGAGCGGGCTGACACGCCCTTTGACCCCCGTTTCTTACATCAGGTGGTATGGTATGAAGGTTGAAAGTATGGGAAAGGCAACAAGGGCCGCCACCACGAATATATCCGCGATAACAAAGGGTATGATCCCCTGGTACATGGTGCCAACCGGCACCTCAGCCGATGCAGCCAGCCCGAAAAGGTTTATGCCAAAGGGGGGCGTCACCATCCCGATCTCGATCATCCTGCACATGATCACGCCCCACCAAACCGGATCAAATCCCATGTCCATCATGATGGGGAACAGGATAGGGGACGTCAGGATGACCACGGCGTACATATCGAAAAACATGCCAAAGAATAGGAAACTGACGAGAATAACGATGACGATGAGTATGGGTGGCATGTTCAGGGAGATCACCCATTCGCTGGCGAGGTTGGGAATTCTGGTATAGGCAAGGAATCGCATGAAGACGAAGGCACCGATCAGCATGACGATGATCATTGCGGTGTGGCGGGCCGTGTCCATGAAGCAAAACTTGAGATCTTCTCTGTTGAGGCGTCTCGTGATCAGCCCGATGACCAAAGCACCGAATGCCCCCACACCCCCTGCCTCGGTGGGTGTGAAGACTCCGCCGTAGATCCCGCCGATGACCCCCACGAACAGGACACCCACCATCCAGGTGTCTTTGACGGATTTCACTCTTCCAAGCATGGAGACGGGGGCAACCGCCGGGCCCATGGCAGGGTTCCGCCTGCACATGATGTAAATGGCGACGGCATAGGAGACGATCTCCAGGATGCCCGGGATGATACCGGCCATGAAGAGCTTTCCTATGGAGACCTCCGTGAGTATCCCGATGAGGATAAAGGCCATGCTGGGCGGAATGAGCAATCCCAGGGATCCGCCGGCAGCAATACAGCCTATGGCCAGCCTGGGGTCGTAGCGCAGTTTCTTCATCTCAGGGTAAGCGACCTTCCCCATTGCAACGGCCGTGGCCAGGCTTGATCCGCTCGTCGCGGCGAAGAGGCCGCAGGCCACCACCGTGGCCATGGCAAGGCCACCCTTGATGTGCCCCACCCACGCCCGGGCTGCCCTGTAGGCATCTTCGCCGATGCCGCTACGGCCCACAAAGGTGCTCATCAAAAGGAAGAGCGGTATCACCGCAAAGGAATAGCGGTTAACGGTCTCAAAGGGGATGAGAGCCATGTTTGACAGGGCCCTATCAGGCCCCAGGATGGCGATGAAACCGCCGAACCCGATGAGGGCAAGGGTCACGCCTACGGGGACCCCCGCGAAAATGAAGACAACGAGGAAAAAGATGCCGATGAGCCCAATTGCAGCCGGATCCACTGCAGTTACCTCCTTGCCATGCCCCGAAGAGATTGAACGAAGTGCAACAAGAGCACGAGAGTGAACAGGAAGGCTCCAACAGCAAAAACGACTGAGACGTAGGCCAGGGATATGCCCAGGTCGGGCGAGACTCCGCCCCTCCCCCTCATCCAATATTGAACCGTTAGTCTGGACATCTGCCAGGTGATGATGCCGTAGGTAAAGAAGCTCAGGAACAGGGTGACGGCATTTATGAGGGTCTGGGTCCTGGCAGGGAGCTTGTCCACAATGAGGGATACTACGATGTGTTTCCGATCCTTTTGGCAGAGGGCCATGCCGAGTGGCCCGGCGGCAACAAGGAGCATCCCGATCAGTTCGTAGGCCCCGTATATGGGCTTGTTAAGGAGATACCGCCCACCCACATCCACGACAGTGACGAGCATCATCAGGCACAGGGCGGTGGCCGAGAGGACACCGATCCATATGCTTACCCTGTAGAGTCCTCTCTCAATAGCGCCAGATGGTCCTTTTGCGCGGGTTTCTCCTTCTGCCATCTTTACTCTCCGAGCTGCAATAGGATTCCGCCAACCCGGGGGGCAATAACCCCAAAGCCCCCCGATAAAAAGGAAAAGGGGAGGTGGCCCTTCCATCCTTGAAAGGAAAGGAGGTTCCCAAACCTCCCCCGATCCGCGGGAGAATCGAACCGCTTATCCGCGAGGGATGTACCTCTACTCCCCTGCCTTTGACGCGAGCTCCATGTACCGCATGAGGACCTTTGGCGCTACCCTGAGACCTTGCTTTTCCCTTTCAGCCAGCCACCTCGTTTCCAGGGGTTCAAAGGCATTGATCCAGGCCTTGGCTTCATTCCCGGTGGGAACGTAAGCTTCGACCCCGTTTCTGATCATGTTCTTCTTCTGCCTGACCAGATTATCATACAGGGTCTCGGTTCCGTACTCCATTTGTTCGTCCGCCAGCTTCATAACCAGGTCTTGTAGATCAGGGGGCAGGGAATTCCAAGCCTGTTTGTTCATGACCACCGGGAGGGGAACGCGGCCGATGGTGATTTCATTTACGTAGCCCGCCACTTCCCAGAGCTTGTAAACCCCCATGGAACTCCAGGCCATGGCCATGCCGTCTATAACTCCGGTCTTGAGGGACATATAGGACTTGGGTGGTGCGATGGCGACAAAGCTACCCCCCTGGCTCTGGATGAACTCGCCCATGATCCCGCCGGCCCCGATCTTCATGCCCTTGAGATCAGAGGGCTTGCGAACGGGCTTCTTGGTCAGGAGGTGATAGGCGGCCAGCTGGTTAAAGCACAATACCTTGAGGTCCTTGAATTCCTTTTGGATTTCCGGGAACTCTTTGTAGAGGGTCATTATGGCCCTGCCACTCGCCACGGTCCCCTGCACCGTGTCCGGCCAGTAGATGGTGGGGAGCATAGTCACCGAGGTCAGGGGCAGTCGTTTGGCAAAGGTCCTGACGCTGAGATTGGTGATATCTGCGGTGCCTGCAATGGTATTTTCCCATGCCTGCCGGATCTTGAAAAGAGCACCGTGCGGAAAGGTGGTTACCTTGACCCTCCCTCCGCTCCGTTGCGTCAGTTCCCGCGCAAACCATTCCCAGCCAGTGCTCGGCGGGACCTTAGCCGGCATGGAGTAATTGAATCTCAACTCAATTTGCTTTGAGACTGCTGGGCCCGGCGTAAGTGCCATGAAAGAGATTGAAAAGGCAAACAAAAGGACAAAGATGTACGCTTTCTTCATTTTTCTCCCCCTTACAAAAAGGTTAACAACACCTCCGGTCCCCTCCAAAATCCTCGGGGATCTGATCCTTCCTAAAGGCTACTGTGAATAAATGAACACATTAAGGATACTAATCTAGCCTATCTGTAGGATATCAAAAGATTTTCTTGGGGTTAGCGCGGATACATTAAACGATCGTTTGATATCTTCTATTATTTTCCGCGGGTCTTGTCAAGGAAAAATATGCAATAGGGCCATGCTGTTCGATGCAAAAGACACTGCAGGAGAGAGGTTAGTCCGCGACCTTGTAGACCCTACACAACCCTGCCCTGAGGGGCCAACCCCCGGAGATGGCATTGCAGTGATCCGGCTCGTCGTCCACCACCACATTGATGTTGGACTCCCATACCCCGTGGAGCCAGGGCTCTTCCCCGGGCATCTCCGGGTACCACCAGCCGTGCTGTGCGTGCACGACCCTTGGATCAATGCCGTCAAAGAGCCTGCACCTTTGCTTGACCCTTCCTCTGGGGGATTCGATCCAGATCCAGTCACGATCCGCTATTCCCAGCTCTGACGCAGTGTCGGGATGCAATTGGGTAATGGGGTCGCGGTGCAGTCTCCTGAGGGAAGGCACCTGCCGGTGCTCTGAATAGTAAAAGGGGTAATGCCGGCCACCCGTGATCAGTATAAGGGGGTATTTCCTGGCAAGATCAGGGCGGCTGTAAAGGCTCTCCTGTGGTTCACGGAACCCGGGGAGCGGGTCGTATCCCAATTTCCTGAGAATCTCCGAGCAGAGCTCCACCCTCCCCGTTGGTGTTCCGAATCCTCCCGGTTCGTATTTCTTTTCCTGTTTTGGCCATGCGGCAAAGCCCCCGTTTTCTAGGAGTTCCTGAAAGGTCACCCCCATGGGCCTGAGTCTGTGCCTGCGATGATGTTTTCAACCGCCTGCCTTATCTTGAACAGAGAACCGTGGGAGAAATAGGTCACCTTAACTCTACCGCCGGTCCTTCGTTCCAGTTCCCGGCCGAACCACTCCCAGCCGTTGGCCGGTGGTACTCTTGCAGGCATGGAATAGTTGAACCTTAGTTCTATGGGCTCTGATTTGGATTGGGCAAAAGACGACCCTGTCAGGACAAGGGACAGGAACATAAGGACCAAAAAGATGGGCAGAATCTTCTTTATCACTGTTTGCTCCTTTCTTTCAGGAAAGGTCAACATAAAAAGGGTCTTCGGTTCTGTTAGAAGAGTCTTTAACACCTCCCTTCTCTAATGAATGATCGTTCTTGTCATCCTTTCAATTATTGAGAGCATGGTGGTTTTGTCAAGAAAAAACTTCTGGGTCGAGAACCGGGCCCACATCTTCATATTGTAAGTCAGACAGATATCCTGCGACCGCGGGGCATCTTGTTCAGAGACCGTGGTCTTCCTGTATAATGAGCTTATAGAGATAGGGTCTTCGTGTATCTTACCATCGGGGCCCAGCATCACGAGACCGTTGTAATAGATCCCTTGTTCTCCGTGCTCGGCCCCTGCTGCACCAGGGAGACCTTAACCATTCGTTGCTTCTTGTTCTCAGGATCAGCCATGTCCCTTCCCCTCAAGACGTGCCAAATATTCCCTCTTTGATCAAGGCAACGAGACTGAGCTTGAAGGCATCCGCTGTTTCATGAACGTCGCCCATATCATGGACGGCTGATATGAAGCCATCGCAGCCTCGACTGGACGTGTGAACACCATGGAGTGCCATGTTCATGGCAAGCAGGCGGCCCATGGCAAGTGATCTCTCCTTGTCTTCATTCAGGCAGATGCGCCTGTCGCAGGAACCCCTCATCTCACATTCCCCGAAGTAGAGGTGAAAGACGGAGAACTCCCCGTAGGCGCATCCCGGTATTCCCAAATCGTCGATGGCCTCCTGCATACGTTGGCGTAATTTCTCCGCAATATCATTGGCCCTTTCCTGGGGGCTCCCGTCCCTGATGGTCTTGAGGGTCGCGATCCCGCAGGCAGCACAAAGGGGATTGCCGTTGAAGGTCCCTGTATGTGCCACCCTCTTGAAGTGGTTCCAGTGGTCATCATCTCCTTTGAATTGCATCAGGTCCATGATCTCGTCGCGGCCCACGAGGGCGCCGGCGCCCGGCATACCACCGGTCAGTATTTTTCCTAGGCTCGTCATGTCGGGAACAACGCTCCGTGCGCCCTGGACTCCACCAGGGGCGTATCGAAATCCGGTCACAACTTCGTCAAAATGGAGCAGGGTACCGTAGATCTCTGTCAAATCCCTCATGGTCCTGTAGAAGGTCGGATCAATCCCGGTGACTCCGGAAAAGGCCCCTGCGGCCTCGACCATGAGAAGGGCCACGTCCTTGCCAGCGAGGGTCTCTTCCAGGGCCTTTTCATCGTTCGCGGGAATGACAAGGGTGTTTTCAATGTCACAAGGCAGGATACCGGCTGATCCGGGGACCTCCCACGGCGGGTTCACGCCCACCATGAGGTGGTCGGCAAACCCACCGAAATGTCCCCGAAACTTGACTATCTTCCTCCTCCCGGTAAAGGCCCTCGCCACGCGCATGGCAAGGATGTTGGCCTCGGTGCCGGAATTGGTGAACTCCACCTTTTCGGCGCTCGGCACCAGGCCTTTGACCTGCTCAGCCCATTGGACCTGAAGCTCATGGGAGGCCCCGAAGTGGGTCCCCTGGCGCACCTGGGCCTCCGCAGCCTCGATGAGTGAAGGGTGCGCGTGTCCCAAGAGGAGGGCGCCGTGCCCTCCGATGTAGTCCACGTACTCGAAACCATCCACGTCCCATTTCCGGGAGCCCTCTGCCCTCTTGATATAAATGGGAAAGGGGGACAAAAACCACCCGTCATGGGAAACGCCCCTCGGCACAGCCTTGCTGGCCCGCTCAAAGAGTTCCCTGGACTTGGGGTATCTGGCTGTATAACGATCTAGGATGGGTCTTGCGGTCACGGCTCTTCGTTTCCGACTCCGGGGCATGCATCCCTGTCCCTTGATGGCCTGACTCTCAGCTTCCGAGCTCGCCCCTGGATGCCAATATCGTGACCAGGGGTGAAGGATCTCATGCACTAAAGTAGGAAAGAATCAAACCAATTTCAACGAAAAAATGATTCACTTCCCGGACCTCGGGTCTTTGACGGGATGGCGGCCGGCGGGGGCAAGTCCTTCATGGTGACAAGGCCGGGCCGCGAGTCCATTACACGGGGAATGGCGTTGACCGCCATAGCGGCCGTTGCCAGGTCGCCATGTACCCCGCCCTTAATGATTGCCTTGAATCCGGGGGTTCCTTCGATAACAACCGCATCATGGGGATCATCCGCGCCCACGTAAGCCTTAAAGACGAGTCTTATGACCTCTTCCTCCTTTATCATCCCTCTTCCAATCTGGGTCAATCCCGCCACCTGCCCAGGCATTACCTTGAGAAAGTCGGTCGATATCTCGTTCTCCGCAATAACGGGTTCTATCTCCTCAGAAATGCCATCCAGTTCCCATCTCAGGCCCGCGGCAATCATGGCCACGGACTCGGGAAGCCCCACATGTCTAAGATGGCCATCCTTGACCAGCCGATCGAATTCCTCCGGGCTGGTGCCTGCCCCGATCTTCTTCTGGAAGGGTAACCGGCGTTGGGACGCATCCTGGACCCTGACCGCTTCTACGTGCCGGACTTCCTGGCACACGGCCGTCATGAAGAGGGGCCAGGAATCCATGAGAAATCCGGGGTTGACGCCTGTCCCGAGCACCGTGACCCCGTTCTTGCGCGCAAGGGCATCAATCCTGGCGGCAAGCTCAGGATTCTCCCTAAAGGGGTAGGAGAGCTCCTCTGAGGTAGAGATCACGTTGGCCCCATGCTCAACAATGCTCTCGATCTGGCGGAAGATATCCTTCAGGCTGGACCCGGTGGCATGGAGCACGATGTCCGGTCTATGCTCCCTCAGGATCCCTACTGGATCGTCCGAAATCGAAACTTCCAGGGGTGATGTCAGCTCAGCAACCTCTGCCAGAGTGCGGCCCACATTGACCAGGTCAACAGCCGCGACTATTTCAATGTCCGGTTTGGTCATGGCAAGGCGGACGACACTGCACCCGATCGGCCCGCATCCGTACTGCAATACCCTGTAAACCATAAAAAGCCTCCTTTGTCTTATTCGCCAGTATTACAGGCTATTGCCCAAATCCTTTTGTTTGTTTTCCCCCGAATAGGGTATATCAGGTAGCTCAGTTACCCACCATCGTTCTAGCGATTCGGGCAACAGCCTGTAATAGTGGTTACGCCTTCATAAAATGAGGACGGATATTCCTCGGAGTTCTTTCCATGTTCTTGAACAATCTCGTCGACTATTTTCCCTTGACACAGGTCCCGGCTCTAGTTAAATTGTTTAACGATCGCTCATTTTGTTCCTGGGCAGCAAGTCAGTTTTTCGGAGTGCCAAGTCCAAGCGATTGAATAATCTATTGAAGCTTAAGAGCTTCGGCATGGCCGAAAACCTTCCATCGCCAAGCAAGGATTCATAGTAAAGATGGAAAGTCTAGTCAAATGAAATCCATGGTCGACGGGAAAATCCTCGATTTGATGCCGTACCAGCCCGGGAAACCACTGGAGGAGGTTCAAGGGGAGTTCAACCTCAAAAAGGTGGTCAAACTTGCCTCAAACGAAAATCCGTTTCCGCCGCCCGCCAAAGTTGTGAAGGCCATACAGGATGAGATCGCTTCATTAAGGCTTTACCCCGACACTGACAGCTATTTTCTCAGGAAGAGGATCGCAGAATATCAAGGCGTGGGGATCGGTAATATCATCATGGGCTCCGGCTCCGTGGAACTCATAAAGATGATCGTGAAGGTCTTCTTGAAGCCGGGGGAAAGGGTGCTGACGGCAAAGAGCACCTTTCCGATGTTCAAGGTCGCGGCCATAGAAAACGGCGGGAGGCAGGCAATCATCGAAGCGGACATGGATGGAGATTACGGTTATGATCTCGATCGCATGTACGACATGATGGACTCGACAGTCAAGATCATTTTTATTGCAAACCCCAACAATCCCACCGGAACAATGCTGCCCAGGGACAAACTGCTGGATTTTATTCGCAGTGTCCCGGGGGACAGAATCATAGTCCTTGACAACGACTACCAGGAATACGTCTCCGATTCCGACAAGCATGTGGACGGAATAAAACTGGCCCTTAACAGAAAAAACATCATTGTCTTGAGGACCTTCTCAAAGATCTATGGCCTTGCCGGCTTGAGAGTGGGTTACGGGATCGCGAATGAAGAGTCGATCAGTTACCTGAGCAGGGTCAGGGCACCCTTTAACCTGACCAGGGTCGGCCAGCAAGCGGCCTTGGCATCCCTTGAGAGCGATGACTTTAAAAAGCGCTCGGCAGAGCTGAATCAGAAGAACAGGGAGGCCCTCTTCAACCGGCTGAGTGAACTGGGAATGAGGCCGGTCCCAACCCATGCCAATTTCATCCTCTTCTTCCCCGGAAGAGACATTGACGAGGTCAATGGAGGCCTGCTACGACAAGGTGTCGTCATCAGGCCGCTCAGGGCCTTTGGTGTGCCAGACGGGATGCGCGTCACCGTGGGTTTCGAAGAGGATATCTGTTTTTTCATCGAGAGCTTGAGAAGGGTCCTGGAGCGCATCAGTTAGAATCGTTTCAAGGGTCGTTCATTACAGAAGGATTGCTTTGTTTTGACCTGAAGAACCTGGGCTTATGGGATCATCCCAGAATCCGCCTCCGCGAGAGTCCGGGATGGTGCAAGGAGGATTCTGGGATATGGGGACAGGTGCCGTTGTTCCGGCAACAGTCCGATAGAGTGTTAACCCGAAAAGAGGAGGTTTATCCATGGCAAGAAGAAGACCTTATTTGGTGCTGGTGGCAATGGTGCTTGTCTTGACCTTGGGCATGGTTGTGGGCACGGCCGGGGTAAGTGAGGCCAAGACCAAATACGTGGTTGCCTGGTATGCGGATCCCGGGGCGGGAATGAACCCCTTCAGGGCCAGGGCCCATTCTGACTACATCTTCATCCCCTGGATCTACGAGCCTCTCAACGTTCAGGTATGGGATGGCCGGATTATCCCGTGGTTGGCGAAAAGCTGGAAGTATGATCCTGTGAGCATGGAGTGGGTCTTTTATCTGGATGAACGGGCCAGGTGGAGTGACGGAAAGCCGCTAACAGCAGAGGACGTGAAGTTCACCTTTGAGGTGGCATACGAACACAATACCATCATGGGGAACCCCACAAAGAAGAATGTCGTCGGCATCAGGGTGATAGACAGTCACACGGTGGCCTTTAAGTTGAATGAGCCCATGGCGGCTTTCCCCGCCACCATAGGACAGGGATTCATCGTGCCCAAGCACCTGTGGGCAAGCATCCCTGACGTCTCCAAGTACGGCAATCCGAGGCCCGTGGGCAGCGGACCTTTCACGTTCAAGGAATTCAAACCCAGGAATTACCTCGCCCTTGAGAAGAACAAGCTCTATTGGAAAGGGCCCTTGGACATCGATGAGTTGATTGTCAGGATATTTGCAAACATGCAGGCCGAGATCGTTGCGCTCAAGAAAGGGGAAGTGGATTTCATGCCTGACCTGGCGGGCGCGGAAAACCTGCTCAAGTCCCTGGAGAAGGACGAGAACATTAAGGTCAAGTTCGGCCTGACAAACAACACTTTCTACGTGGCGCCCAACTATCGCAGAACGCCCATGCGCAACAAGCAGTTCCGCTATGCCCTTGACTACGCAGCCCCAAAGGAGCGAATCGTGAAAGTGGCCCTGGCAGGCTACGGGCAACTTCCCCTGATGGGATATTTCTCACCCGTTGTCAAGAAGTGGGTCAACCCGAAGGTGACATGGAAGGGCCTCAACATGAGCGAAGAGGAGAGGCTCAGAAAGGCCAATGCAATACTGGACGGTATCGGCTGGAAGAGGGGCCCTGATGGCATCCGTGTCGCGGACAGCGGCGAAAAACTCCACTATTCCATAAAGTGTATGAATGACCCCGCCTTTATCAGGACGGCCGAAATGATCAAGGAGAACTGGGCGAAAATCGGGGTGGGGATCGATGTCCAGGTCCACGATCGCCGGACTCTTTACGGGGGGATCGTGTATGGTGGAAAGAGCACGAAGGATTGGGACTTCCTCCTGCATCGTTCCGTGTTGAGACCTGATCCGGACCACCTGGCCAGGGAGTATGCCCCTGAACCACCCCAATCCTGGTACAACGCCACTGCCTTTGCTTGGGAGAATGAACCCATGCAGATCATTCTGAAGAGCTCCAGGAGGGAGATGGATGAGACAAAGCGGATCATGATGATCAAGAAATTTCAGGAAATGTTCGCCGAAGAAATGGTGGTCATTCCACTGGCCCACAAGTATATGGGCTTTGCCTATCGAACCGATCGATTTGTGAACACCAATAAGGCGGATGTCTACACCTCCATGATACCTCTCGTAAACGTCGTATCCATGAAACTGAAGAAGTAGATCCCATTGATGATCAATGCTTTGACCCCTCCTCTCCGCCCCTACAGTGTGGATCTCGGGGCAGGGGAGGAGGGCGAAAATAACGAGGTCGACCATTGAGCAGGCGATGGCTTTTCAGGAGGTTGGGCTCTGGCCTAATGGTCCTGTTTGCCGCAATGATTATTAATTTCGCCATCCCAAGGGCGATGCCAGGAAACCCGGTGGATTCCTTTACCGGCGGTGTCAAATTGACGGCTGAGGCACGGCAGGCAATCCTGGAGAGGTTCGGCCTGGACAGGCCGCTCTGGGAGCAGTTCGCACGTTATTTCGTGAACACGCTGAGGGGGGATTTCGGGATTTCCTTCTATTACTTTCCGAAGCCTGTCTGGACTATCATGATCCAGGCTTTGCCCTGGACGCTCCTGATCATTGTCAGCGCCCAGGTATTGCAAATAATCATAGGGTATTTCCTGGGAGTTGCAGCCGCCTGGCGTGTGGGTTCCCGCTTCGATTCCGCCATCCAGACCATCTCGATCACTATCTTTTCCAGCCCCATCTTTTGGGTTGCCATGGTCTTTCTCTATGTCTTCGGGTTTCAACTCGGGTGGTTCCCGCTCGGGGGAAACTATACGGCGGGTGCTGATTACTCGAGCGTCTTTGAGTTCTCTTTCGACGTTCTGAGGCATGCCACCCTTCCCATAGCAACACTGGCCTTTTCCAGGTTTGCGATCTACCAGGTGATCATGCGCAATACCATGGTCGGGGTCCTGAAGGAACAATACATGCTGACAGCGGAGGCGAAGGGGATCAGTCAGTTCAGAGTCAAGCACAGACATGCCGCACGCAACGCAATGCTGCCGATGATAACCTTTGCCGGCGTGAGCCTCGCCATCCAGATCGGGGGATCTGTCTTCATAGAAACCGTGTTTTCCTATCCCGGTATAGGGAAACTGATCTTTGATTCAGTTGTCAGCCGGGACTACCCGATGCTCCAAGGCTGTTTCTTCCTTTTTTCCCTGCTGGTTATCGCGGGCACCATTACCGTTGATTTCTTGTATCTGTTTCTCGATCCGAGGATAAAGTTCTCTTAGGGACTTGGGGAAATGCCGAGAAGCAAGGCCATTCTAGAGTTTTGCAGGGTCTACAAGCAGAGAAAGACGGCCCTATTCGGGGCGGTGGTCGTGGTCGTCTTTGTGATTGCAGCGGTTTTTGCCCCGTCCCTTGCCCCCTATAGCCCAAAGGTCGGGTCGGGCGTTCCCTTTAATCCGCCGAGCAGGGAGCACTGGCTGGGGACTAACGATATAGGCGTCGACATACTGAGCGAACTCATATATTCTGCGAGAATATCCCTGACCGTGGGTTTTGTGGCCGCGTCAGCCGTTGTCCTGATCGGCTCCCTGATAGGGCTTGTATCCGGGTATTTTGGTGGCATCATCGATGAAGTGCTCATGAGGATAACCGAAATAGTCCTGGTGCTTCCACGTTTGCCCCTGATGATCGTGATGGCCGCGTACCTCGGGCCGGGGACCTGGACTATAATCTTTGTTTATTCCATTGTGGGATGGGCGACCTTGGCCAGGCAGGTGAGATCACAGGTCCTTTCCCTGAGGGAATCGACATTTGTGGAGGCTTCCAGGGCCATAGGAGCCGGTCACGGTCATATCATCTTCAGCCACATCATGCCTAACGTGTGGGGCGTGATCATAGCGAATGCAATCATGGAAGTGATGTTTGCCATACTTGTCGAGGCCGGGCTGAGCTTCTTGGGGCTGGGAGACCCGGTTCACAAGAGCTGGGGCGTCATGCTCTATTTCGCCCAGATACAAGGGGCGTTTTTGTTGGGGACCTGGTGGTGGATATTCCCGCCCGGGATATGCATTGCCCTGTTGAGTTCTTCTTTCAACTTCATTGGGACGGCCCTCAACGATCTTTTCGGTCTCAAACTAGGGAAGAGATAAGGCCAATGGGACTCCTTTCGGTAGAAGATCTCAAGACCTATTACTTTACCGGGGCAGGGCAGGTTAAGGCGGTGGACGGGGTCAGCTTCACCCTCGACAAGGGCGAGTCCCTCGGGATCGCCGGGGAATCCGGATGCGGGAAGAGTACCCTGGGGCTGTCCTTGATCAGGTTGGTAAAGGGGGGAGGGATCGTTGGCGGAGAGATCAAACTCTATGATAAGAGCCTCCTGACGCTGTCAGACAGGGAATTGAACGAGTTGAGATGGAAGAGGATCTCCCTCATTTCTCAGGCGGCCATGGGCGCGCTGAATCCCGTGTATTCCGTGGGTGCCCAGATAGTGGAGGCCATAAGGGCCCATTCCGAGGCAAGCAAGAAGAGCGCGTGGGAACGGGCGAGGAGCCTGCTGAGGGAGGTTGACATAGATCCCATGAGGGCAACTAATTATCCCCACGAACTCAGTGGGGGGATGCGCCAGCGTGCCATGATAGCCATGGCCCTGGCCCTCGAGCCTGACTTGGTTATTGCAGATGAGCCCACAACGGCCCTGGACGTTGTAACGCAGGCCCAGGTCATAAATCTCTTGAAGACCCTTCGACAAAGGCTCAAAGTGTCCATTATGCTGATATCGCATGATCTTTCCATCCTCGGACAGGCCTGCAACCGTGTCATCATAATGTATGCGGGAAAAGTTGCCGAAGTCGGCGATGTGAATTCACTTTTCAGACATCCGCGCCATCCGTACACAAAGGCATTGCTGACGTCTTTCCCGGATATAAAGGGAGAGAGAAAGGCCTTGACGGGCTTGAGCGGCAGCCCTCCTGACTTGTTGAATCCGCCTGCCGGGTGCAGGTTGCATCCACGGTGCCCTGCTGTAATGGATATCTGCGGAAAGGATGAGCCACGCCTGGTGCAGATCTCCGAAGACCACCAAGCGGCATGTCATCTCGTGGGCGAAGGAGGCCGTTAGATTGGACGAGATATTCAGGGTCAAGGACCTAAGAAAACTCTTCCCCATCAAGGGAAGCAGCCTGCTCAGGAAGAAGAGGCGGTATATTCACGCCGTGGATGGGGTCAGTTTCCATATCAACAGGGGGGAGACCTTTGGGATCGTGGGAGAGAGTGGCTGCGGAAAGACGACCTTGGCAAGGCTCCTGTTGCGTCTCACGGAGCCTTCCGGTGGCAAGATCTACTATGAGGGGCAGGATATCACCTCCCTTGACAGAAAAGGGCTCAAGGAACTGCGCAAGAAACTACAGATGATTTTTCAGGATCCTTATAGCTCCCTGGACCCGAGAAAGACCATATTCCATATAGTCGCTGAACCGCTCAAGGTGCATCGAGTAGCCCATGGCCGCGCCCTTGAGGAAAAGATAAAGGAGGCCCTGGCACTGGTTGATCTGCCCGCGAGCCGGGATTTTCTTGAAAAGGTGCCGGATGAGCTGAGCGGAGGACAGCGTCAGAGGGTCGGAATCGCAAGGGCGCTGGTGCTTGGCGTAGAATTCATTGTGGCGGATGAGCCCGTGAGCATGCTGGATGCCAGTGTAAAGGCAGGGGTTACATCCCTCTTGATGAACTTGAAGCAAAGGATAGGCCTGACCTATGTCTTCATTACCCACGAGATCGGTTTGGCCTACCATACCTGCGATCGCATAGCCGTGATGTATCTCGGGAAGATCGTGGAACTGGGCAAGGCCGAATCGGTCATAAAAAGCCCCCTCCATCCCTACACGAGACTCCTCATGGATGCCATACCGCCCCTCCTGCCTGATGAACAGTGGGGACAGAGGGTCTCCGAAAGGGGAGAGATACCCCTTTCCATAGAGGCACCAAAGGGGTGTCGCTTTCATCCAAGATGTGCCTTGGCCGGCCGGGAGTGTCTCCTGGATGAGCCGGGGCTGGAGGAGGTCACATCCGGCCACTATGTAGCCTGCCCAAAGGGTGGCCCGGATGGACCGTTGAAGTGAAATTCCAGATTTTTCTTGACAAGGTGTGGTGCTGTTGTTAAATAAACAAACGATCGTTCGATATAGAAAATCGGCGGAATCAGACAGAAATACCCTTTTCACTTTGCGTCGGAGTTCTTTGAGGTGATCGGCCTTCGGGGCTCCCTTGCACCAAAGGGCATTTTCGATATCACGGTGGCTATGAGGAGGGAATCATGCCAAAGGTACTCATTGTAGATCCCAGCCTGTGTACGGGCTGCCGGACCTGCGAGTTGATCTGTTCCATCAAGAACGAAGGGGTCGCCAATCCTACATTGGCGAGGATAAGGGTCATAGCTGATAAGTATCAGGGAGTGAGGGTGCCTATGATCTGCCAGCAATGCAGGGATGCCCCATGTATGTGCGTGTGCCCATCAGGCGCCCTCTTTCGAGACGAGACACTCGACATAGTCAGGAGAAATGAAGATAGGTGCATTGTGTGTCGGTCCTGTGTCACGGCCTGTCCCTTCGGAGCCATGGGTGTGGATCCCGTTGGAAAGAAGGTGTTCAAGTGCGAGCTCTGTGAGGGGGACCCCGAATGCGTCAGGTTCTGTGAGGATAAGGCCTTGAGGTACGAGGAGCCGGACGTTCTTGTCATGAAAAAGAAGAGGGAGGCCTTTGGTAGCCTCTCGGCCCTTTTTGAGAAATACGCCAGTCGTGAAGGAATAGTCCATATGGCAACCTGAATCATGGGCGGATCGTTCTTTTGGGCACACAGGAAGAAACATTGAGATTTAGGGAGGTATGGAAATGGCAAGAGATCACAGGGAGCCCACGTCCAAGGAAGAAGCGAGAGAGAAGCCTTACGTGAGATGCAAGGCCTGCATCAAGCGCTTTGAGGTCCCCTTGGGGGTCAAGGAGGTTGATTGTCCCTACTGCGGTAAGAAGTGGCGAATCTCCTGGCCCAAACCGGACGTGGCTTATTTGCAGGGCGAAGCATAAGACCCTTTTACACTCTCCCGGAGGCATATGAGGTGGAGGAGGAATAGTCTATGGAATTGAAGCAAAGGTTGCTCTTTGTGGATCTGACGAAGGAAACCGTGGAGTCGAGACCTATTCCCGATATGCTTCGGCGAAAATTCCTGGGGGGGCGGGGCATAGATGCCTACTTGATCTACAGGAATGTCAAGGCCGGGACAGATCCCTTGGGTCCGGGGAATTTTCTGTCGATTGGAGCAGGGCCTTTGTCAGGGACAGGCCTGCCTTGCGGTGCCAGGACCCACGTAGCGGCAAAATCACCTCTCACCGACCTTTTCGGGAGCACGAACATGGGAGGTGACTTTTCTCCCGAATTGAGATGGGCGGGTTATGATCACATCCTCATAAGGGGCAAATCCAGGCACCCGGTCTATCTGTATATCAGGGATGACCAGGTCGAAATCAGGGATGCATCCCGGCTCTGGGGCAGAACCACCTGGGACACAGAGGAGCTGATCCAGGAAATGAATGATGACAGGGATATCAAGACCATGTGCATAGGCGAGGCCGGTGAAAACATGGTCAGGTATGCATGCGTGTTGTGCCCTCCCAAGAACGCAGGTGGCAGGACGGGTATTGGAGCTGTCATGGGATCCAAGAACCTTAAGGCGATTGCAGTTCGAGGGACCAAGGGAATAGAGGTCAACGATCCAAGTAACTTTCTCGCCTTGAGGGCGGAATACGTGGACCGGATCATGCGGAGCAAGGCCATGATAGCCTGTTCAAACTACGGGACCATGTTTGTCTACAGCACATCAAACGCAGCGGGGCAAATAAGGACCAGGAATTTTCAGCTCAACAAGATGGTCGAGGGGAGAGACCTCGAGCCGGAGACCTTCAAAGAGAAGTATGAACTGGGGCCGGTCGCCTGTGTGGGGTGCCCCATTCACTGCCGGACAAAGTACGTGGTTCCCTTCGGCGAGTACAAGGGGACCGTAGCAGAGGGCCCTGAATATACCTATCTTGGGGCCTTCGGAACAGAGGTGGACAATCCCAGGCTCGACGTGGTGTTGGCAGCGGGACATATCTCCAACCTCTATGGAATCGATGTCCTGGAGTATGGGTCCATGCTTTCCTGGGCCATGGAGCTCTATGAAAAAGGACTGATAACAAAGAAAGACACCGGGGGTATTGAACTGAAATGGGGAGATCCGGATGTCATACTCGGCATGCTCGACAAGGTTGCCCACAGGGAAGGGTTCGGGGACATCCTTGCGGAAGGGCCCAGGAGGGCTATCGAAAGGCTGGGAAAGGAAACCGCCTATTACAACATAAACGTCAAGGGACAGTCCGGACTCCACTCCGATGAACGATCCATCCCTTCCTTTGCCTTGGGTATAGGCGTCTCCACACGGGGAGCCGATCATCTCAGGAGCAGGCCTGCCTTGGACCTCTTGAACCTCCCAAAGAAGGTACTGGAAGACCTTTATGGATTTGAGGTGGAGAATGATTACCAGGCCTATGAAACCAAGGGGAAGATGATAGGTTTTCACGAGGAATGTTATGCTGTGGCAGATGCCACGGGTCTTTGCAAGACGCCAAGCGTCTTCTTTTCCCCTCACCTTTTGGCCTTCAAGGACTATGCAAGGCTCGTTACGGAAGTGACGGGCATGGAGTTCACTGAAGAAGAGATGCACGACGTGGGGAGGAGGATTTACACGGTAGAGAGACTGTTCAATATCAGGGAAGGCGCCGGGAGAAAAGACGACTATCCCCCTGAGCGCATGTTCACGGAGCCCACACCCCTCGGCCAGGAGATCAACAAAGGCAAGACCATTGATAGGGAGAGATACGAGTTGATGCTCGACGAGTACTACGGATACCATGGCTGGGACAAGAAAGGGAATCCCACGGTCCGGACCCTCAAGAAGATTGGACTGGACGGCCTCGAGGACTGGAAGGTCTTCTAGGAGGAAGAGTAACATTTTAGCCGTTTGAAAAGCGATTCAGAGAACTCGGTGATGGACGAGCGGGGGTGATGATGCCTTTTCTTGCGTTCCGAGCCTCCCGGGCTGGTCTTTTCTGCGACTTATCTGCGGGGGAGTTCTGCCCCCTCCCGCTGTTCCCCTCGCTATCGCTCGGGG